>DATLQW010000058.1:0-19185 GCA_035535035.1 Acetobacteraceae bacterium | reverse complement strand
TTTTTTCAACCCCCCACGACACGGCCCATGGCCTGCCTTATCGTGGGGACCGATGACTGACGCGATCATCCAACAAATCGAGCGCTTCCGCTGCCCCCGCGGGGCTTTTCACGCGGAACGCCGGAACCGCGGCTACACTCTGTATGATGACGCGACCGGATATGATGACGCGTCCGGATATGATGCAGCGTCCGGCGCCCCGGTCGCGCGCCTGCGTTCAGTCGGACACGAGGACCGGTTCGAAGTTCTCTATTAATCGCTTTGGAAGGAGCGACGGGTCGCCACCGGCGCCTCCGGACGCACCGTCCTGTCAATCGATGACGCGCTACGATTTATCGCCCAGGAAGATATCTTCTGGGTCATGACATGATGGCCTGGATTTGAAATTGCGGAAAGTCGAGCTTAGCGGGGAGGGCCACAGGATTCGCAGGGGAATCGCACTTGAAGCTGCTTGACAGCCGACTCGGCGCTTGTCCGGCTCGGAGGTGATCGATACTACCCCTTGGCATGTGAAACATGCCTGGGGAGGCCGCCTCGGATCAGTTTGTCTCATGCTGGAAGGAGCTGGAGGATCCGCGTACCGACAATGCCGGATCGCACGACTTCCATGACCTCCTGATGATCGCCCTGCGCGCTACCCTGTGTGGCGGGCAAGGCGCGGTGACATGGCGCTGTTCGCCGCGGCGAAGCAACCGTTCCCGCGCGGTTTCCTCAAGCTCAAGTATGGCGTGCCCGGCCACGATCCCTTCAGCCGCCTGTTCCGCTTCCTCGACCCGGTCCGGTTCCGCGCCGCATTCCAGCGGTTCATGGCGAGCTTTTCCCGAATTTTGCCGCTATTGCGCCCGGTGGCGCGATCCCGCTGATTTTGCTTAGCTGCGCTCCGGTCATCCGGAACACAGCCCCATGCCAGAGTACCCCGGCCACGGCGACAACGCGACCAACGAGGCGCGCGACGTCGCCTGGCACTTGCACCCGTTCACCAACATGCGGCGGCTGGAGAGCGAAGGTCCCTTTGTCATCACCAGCGGCCGCGGCATCCATGTCACGGACGACAACGGCCGCGAGTATATCGACGCCATGGCCGGATTGTGGTGCGTCAGCCTGGGCTTCAGCGAAAAGCGCCTGGCGGAGGCGGCCTACCGCCAGATGCTGGAACTGCCATACGCTTCCACGTTCGGCCAGCGTTCGCATCCCACGGCGATCGCGCTGGCGGAGAAGCTGATCGCGCTGATGCCGGTGCCGATGTCGAAGGTGTTCTTCAACAACTCCGGCTCGGAAGCCAACGACACCGCGGTGAAGCTGGTGTGGTACTACAACAACGCCATCGGCCGGCCGCGCAAGAAGAAGATTATTGCACGCATGAAGGGCTATCACGGCTCGACCATCGCGTCCGCCAGCCTGGCCGGACTGCCGTTCATGCATCTCGACTTCGACCTGCCGATCGCCGGCATCCGCCACACCGACTGTCCGAACTTCTATCGCGGGGCGAAACCCGGCGAGAGCGAGGGCGAGTTTTCCACGCGCATGGCGGAGAACCTCGACACGCTGATCGAGCGCGAGGGTCCCGACACGGTGGCCGCGTTCATCGCCGAGCCGGTGCAGGGTTCGGGCGGCGTGGTAGTGCCGCCACGCGGCTATTTCGAGAAGCTGCAGGCGGTGCTGCGCAAGCACGACGTGCTGTTCGTCGCCGACGAGGTGATCTGCGGTTTCGGCCGGACCGGCAACATGTTCGGCTGCGAGACATTCGCCATCGCGCCGGACATCATGACGGTGGCGAAGTCGCTGTCGTCGGCCTACCTGCCGATCTCCGCCACGATCATCAACGAGAAGCTGTACCAGGGGCTGGCGTCGAACAGCGACAAGCTGGCGAGCTTCACCCACGGCTTCACCTACTCGGGCCATCCGGTTTGTGCGGCGGTGGCGCTGGAGACGCTGAAGATCTACGAAGAACGTGACATCGTCGGCCACGTGCGCAGCGTGGCGCCACGGTTTCAGGCGGGCCTGCGGCGATTGCTGGAGCATCCGCTGGTCGGCGACGTGCGTGGCGTCGGGCTGATGGCCGGCATCGAGCTGGTGCACGACAAGGCGACAAAGCAGTCGTTCGATGCGAAGGCGGGAGTCGGAACGTATTTCGAGGCGTGCGCCCATGCGGAGGGGCTGCTGATGCGCGGACGCGGGGAGCTGCTGGTGCTGAGCCCGCCGCTGATCATCACCGAGGCAGAAATCGACGAGTTGCTGGCGCGGCTCGGCCGGGCGCTGGATGCGACGGCCGATCACGTGCGGCGGTCGGAGTTGTAGGGACTCGCGTCGCTGTTGCCAGGCCACTGCAGCGTCTGCGAGGAACCACTCCTATCGAGTGCATCCCATCCAGGCGACTGACAGTCAGGCCACAAGAAATGCGTAGCAGTTTGCAGGGAAACCATGTACTAGGCAGGAACCCTGCACGCGTTATGATGGGTTCGCGGTTGCGACGTTCTCGACGGAGACAGTCACTTGCGGTTCCCACAATCCGGCGGATGCCAGTGCGGCGCCGTTCGCTATGAAATCACGGCCGCGCCGACCGTGGTCTATGTTTGTCATTGCCGGGAGTGCCAACGCCAGTCCGGCGCGGCCTTCGCCATGGCCGCGGTCATGCCACGTGAGCAATTCCGCATCACGCGCGGCGAAGCCGTGAATTCCCCCCGCACCGGCGACAGCGGGCGCACGATGCTGTGCTGGTTCTGCGGCGCGTGCGGGACCCGCCTGTATCACTCGCCGGCCGGCCTTGCGCAGAACTGCAACCTCAAGCCCGGCACACTGGACGACACTACGTGGCTGCGGCCGAGTGTCCATGTCTGGACACGCAGCCGCCAACCCTGGGTCCAGATCCCGCCGGACGCGACCAGCTTCGAAACGCAGCCGGAGGATCGAAGTTGGCTGACGCGGCGCCCCGACGGGCTGCCGGCATGACGTTGATCTCTCAACCGGCCATCGCAAATCCCCCCGCAATTCGAGTTTGGCCCAACTGCTCAGGTCCCGGTGAACCGCGGCAGCTTCTCGGCCAGCGCGCGGTACGCCTCCTCGTCGGTGCGATCATAGCGTAGCGGCGTTACCACGATCTTCCCCGCGCGCATCGCATCATAGTCGCTCTCCGGCCCCTGCTCTCGATCGCCGCGGCGAAAATTCAGCCAGTGATAGGTCAGGCCGCGCGGATCGGTGCGCGTCTCCACATGCATGCCGGCAATCATGCCGATGCCCTGTCGCGCCAACGTCAGGGGCCCCGCCTGGTCCGCCGGCAGCGGCGGAAAGTTTATGTTCAGGCATGCATCCTTGCCCCAGCCGATCGCCAGCAGCTCGCGCACCACGCGCGCGCCCAGCGAACGCGCGGTGTCCCACGGCACGTTGTTGCGATCGCTGAAGGCCTGGCTCAGGCCGAGCGACGGAACACCGAGCATCATGCCGGTCATCGCCCCGCCGACGGTGCCCGAGAACACCGTCTCCATGCCCAGGTTCAGCCCGCGATTCACGCCCGAGAGAATAAGTTGCGGCGGCGCATCGGCCATCAGATGGCACACGCCCATCACGGCGCAATCGCCTGGCGTGCCGTTGATGCCGAAGCGGCGCGTGCCCTGATGGCTGACGCGCAGCGGATGATGCAGGCTGATCGCGTGCGACACCCCGCTCTGGTCGTGTTCCGGCGCCACCACCCAGACTTCGCGCGCCAGTTCGGCGGCGATCTGTTCCAGCACCGCGAGTCCGGGCGCGTCGATGCCGTCGTCGTTGGTCAACAGGATCCGGTCCAGCACAGGTGCGGCTCCAAACGTGTTTGCCTCCCTGTTTGGCCGCTTGCACCAGCCACGTCCAGAGGCGGTTGCGTGACCTCGCCCGGCCGGTCAGCATGGCGCCAGCTTACCAGGAGGAACCGGCCATGCAGGTCATCGACGCGCAGGTGCATATCTGGGGCAGCGGCACGCCCAGCGGGCAGCATCGGCAGATTTCGGTGTTCACCGCCGAGGCGTTGATCCAGGAGATGGACGCCGCCGGCGTGCACGGCGCGGTGCTGCATCCGCCGAGCTGGGACCCGGGTTCGAACGAAATCGCGATCGAGGCGGCGCGGAAATATCCCGACAGGTTTTGCAGCCTCGGCTGGTTCCCCTTGGACAAGCCGGAGAGCCGCGGGCTGGTGGACACCTGGAAGCAACGGCCGGGCATGGTGGGCCTGCGCTGGGCTCTGATCCGCCCGGAACAACAGACCTGGCACGAAGACGGGACGATGGACTGGCTGTGGCCGGCGGCCGAGCGTGCCGGCCTCCCGGTCGCGACGATGGCGGGCCGCTTCCTGCCGGCATTCAAGCGCATCGCGGAGCGATATCCGCATCTGAAACTGCTGATCGACCATCTCGGCCTTGTGCGCTCCGAAAAGGACGCCGCGGCGTTCGGCAACCTGGACGAATTGCTGCCACTGGCGAAGCTGCCGAACGTGGCGATCAAGGCGACCGGTGCGCCGGGCTACTCCACCGCGGCGTATCCGTTCGGGAATATCCATGACGGGCTGCACCGCATCTTCGATGCGTACGGCCCGCGCCGCTTCTTCTGGGGCACCGACATCACCCGCATGCCGTGTTCGTACCGGCAGTGCGTGACGATGTTCACCGAGGAGCTGCCCTGGCTGAAGGGCCGCGACCTGGAACTGGTGATGGGGCAAGGCGTGCGCGACTGGCTGGGATGGTAGGTTCATGCACCTCTTCCGCTTCGCGGAAGAGGCCAGGGCGCGAAGCGCCAAGCCGCCTGGGCCCGGCCATGACGAGTGCGCCGTGGCATCACGCCGTCGCCGGCTCGGCTTCCGGCCACCGGTACTGCCGCACCGCCCGCACGAAGGCCGCCAGCGGCGGCAACCAGCGGCGACCCGCCACGGTCACCAGGCACACCTCGCGCTCGATCGCCGGGTCGATCACCGGCCGGCTGACCACGCCGGGAATCGTGTTGGAATATTCCGGCAGGAAGCAGACACCCATGCCGGCGGCGACCATCGTCAGTATCCAGTCCTCACGCCCGCTGCGGAAGCAGCGCACGAGCCGCGCGCCGTTCGCCACGCAGGTCTCGCCCAACACGTCGCCATACTCGCAGTCGATGCGTGACAAACAGGATTGCCCGTCCAGCTCCGCGACACGCACGACGTTGCGGCGCGCCATCGGATGGCTGGTGGCGCAGGCGATGACGAAGCGCTCGCGATACAGCGGCTGCGGCTGCAGACACGCCGCGAAACCGTCCGGGCGCGCCATCAGCGTGACGTCCAGCGCGCCCTGTTCCAGCAGTTCGCACAACCGGTCCGGCACCGCGTCCGTCAGTGTGATGTCAACGCCCGGATGATGGCTGCGAAACCGCGCGAGGAAATTGACGAACCGCATCGGACCGATGGTGCACATCACACCCAGCCGAAGCCGTGCGCCGTCCAGGCGCAGAAAGCGCGTCGCGGTGTCCTTCGCCGCCTCGGCACGCGCCATCATCTCCAGCAGATGCGGCTCCAGCATGCGCCCGAGTTCCGTCAGATGCGTATTATTGCGTTCCCGGTAGAACAGCAGGCCGCCCAGTTCGCCTTCCATCTTCTGTATGGCGCGAGTGAGAGCCGGCTGGCTGACATGGCAAAACTCCGCCGCTCGCGTGAAATTCAGCGTGCGGCTGAGCGCCAGGAAATAGCGGATCCCGTACAGCTCCATGACTTCCCCCGTCAGCTTCTGGCGCTCTGACTCGCCAGAGCGCCAAGCGTAACGTGACAAGTTCGTCATGGCGTGGCCCGCCCGGCCGGGTGGGGGCTCCCGGCCGGTGCGCCGCCAGCGTCGCTCAGCCCCCCGCGGCCGAATAGATCGGCAGGCTCTCCAGCATCGACTTCGTCGCGCCCGCCATCATCATGGCGTCCTTGCCCTGAAGCGTCAGGTGCCCCAGCGGCACGCCAACCAGCTTCGGGCCAGTGCCGAGATAGTCGCCGACCGACAGGATCGCGGTCGGTTCGGTGGTGGAACCCGTCACCATGACGTTCTCCAGGATGCCGATCTTCTGGTGCTGGTCGTTGTAGATCGGCGCACCGATCATGCTTTTGACCGACATGCTGTGATCGGGCATCACGATGATGGGACCGGCAAAGTGCCCCCGGGCGAAACTGGGAACCGGGGCGGCGAAGGCAAGCGCCAGGGCCGTGGCGGAAACGATCGTGGAAAGCTTCTTCATGGCGTCCTCCTCGTAGGGTGTTGGTCAGCGCGGCGGAGGTACCGGATCGCGCGGCGCGGCGGAAATGCCGATGCCGCATCAAGTCGATGCACGCCGGTTATCGTCATGCCCACCTGGCCCTGCTATCCTGGCCCCCGACCCCACACCACTGACGGCTGACATGGACCTCGACACCAGGCTGCGCATCGGCATCCAGACCATTCATCGCCGCACCGAGCCGGCAACCGATGCCTGGCATCCGCGCATCGACGAGCTTGTTGCACTTGTCGAACTGGTGGACCGGTGCGGTTACGACTCGCTCTGGGTGGGCGACCACGTGTCGTTTGCCGTGCCGATCCTCGATCCGCTGTTGCAGATCGCCCAGGCGGCGGTGGTCAGCCGTCGCCTGACCCTCGGCACGTCGGTTTATCTGCTGCCGCTGCGGCATCCCGCGCCGGTGGCGAAGCAGGTCACCACGCTGGATCACCTGACCGAGGGCCGGCTGATCTTCGGCGTCGGCGTCGGCGGTGAATTCCCCAAGGAATACGAAGTCTGCGGCGTGCCGCACAACGAGCGTGGCGCGCGCCTCGCCGAGGGGGTTGCGGTGCTGCGCAAGCTGTGGACCGGCGAGAAGGTCAGCCATGCGGGGCGCTTCTACGGACCGTTCGCCGACGTTCCGATGCGCCCGCCGCCGCGCCAGCCCGGCGGCCCGCCGATCTGGTTCGCCGGCCGAAGCGAGGCCGCCTTGCGCCGCATCGGCCGCATCGGCGACGGCTATCTCAGCTACGTCGTCACGCCGGAGATGTATCGCGCCGCCTTGGCGAAGATCGCCGCCGCCGCGGCGCAGGCCGGCCGCCAGCTTGGTCGTTTCGGCACCGGCCACCTGCTGTTCGCGCGGATCGACGACAGCTACGAGACGGCGCTGGATCGCGCGACGGAGACGCTCAGCGTTCGCTACGCGATGGATTTCCGCAAGCCGGCCATGCGCTATTGCGCGCTCGGCACGCCGCGACAGGTCGCCGAACGCATCCGCGAATTTCACGCCGCCGGGCTGCGCCACGTCATCCTCGATCTGCTGGGTCCGTACGAGCAGCGCAATGGGCAGATCGAGCAATTCGCGGCGGAGGCGATGCCGCTGCTGCGGGACCTGACCGCGGGGTAAAGCCGTGCTAGGCTGCGTCCGAACCGAATGGGGGAGGCTACCATGAAGCTGGCGTTTTTCGACGACTACAAACTCGGCGTGGTGAAGGGCGACCACATCGTCGATGTCGCGTCCGTTGTGCGCGACATTCCGCACACCACGCCCGGCGACCTGATCAGCGGCCTGATCGAACGATTTGCCGCCTATCGCGGCAAGCTGCAGGACGCCGCCGCCGGTGCGCAGGGCGTGCCGGTGTCCAGCGTGCGCATCCGGCCGCCGCTGCCGAAGCCGGGCAACATCGTCTGCATGGCGGTAAACTACATGGAGAACGGCACGCTGGCCAAACCGGCGCCGATCAACGCGTTCCACAAGGCGCCCACGGCAATCATCGGCCCCGGCGACACCATGGTGCTGCCCGACGTGCCCGCAACGATCTTCGAGGGCGAGGCGGAACTGGCGGTGGTGATCGGCAAGCGCGCCACCAAGGTCTCCGCGGCGAATGCGATGGACTACGTGTTCGGCTACATCAATTTCATCGACGGCTCGGCGCGCGGCCTGCCGCCGCCCGGCAACGTGTTCTTCCAGATGAAATCCCGGGATACCTTCGCGCCGATCGGCCCGTACCTGGTCACCAAGGACGAGATTGCCGACGTGCACGAGGTGCCGATCAAGCTGTGGGTGAACGGCACGCTGAAGCAGGACTTCAACACCAACGACATGGCGCACAACATCCCGCGCTGCATCGAGTGGGCGACGTCGATCCACACACTGGAGCCGGGCGACATCCTGGCCACCGGCACCAACCATCGCGGCCTGTCGTCCTTCATGGACGGTGACACGGTCGAGCTGGAGTGCAGCGGGCTGGGCCGGTTGAAGTTCAACATCCACGACGACCTGAAGCGCACCTGGCTGCGCGAGACGCGGCTGGATCGGCAGCAGGCCGGCAAGGAAGGCCCGACGCCGCAGGTTTCCGGCAAATACGCGCCTGCCACCTGATGCCGGCGTATCTCGTGGTCCGCGCGGTCGTTGCCGATCCGGCCGACCGCGTGGAGTTCGACGATTGGTATCGCACCGAGCATTTGCCGGACGCGATGCGCGCCTTCGCCGCGCGTGCCGCCTGGCGCGGCTGGAGCCGCAGCGATCCCGCGGTGCACTGCGCGTATTATCGTTTCGGCAGTGTTGCGGCGGCCGAGGCCGCCACGGGCGGCGAGACAATCAAGCCGCTGATTGCCGAATTCGACCGGCGCTGGGGTGCGCGCGTGACCCGCACACGGGACATTCTCCGCATCATCGAGGAACTGGAAGCTGCCGCATGAACGATCCGGAAATCCTTGCCCTGCGCGAACTGATTGCCGCGCGCCCGCGCGCAACCGACATCGCGCAGCGCCGGCGCGACATCGACGCGCGCGGCCGGCAATTCGGCCTGGCGCCCGACGTGACGGTGGAAAAGCTCAGCGCGGGCGGCGTGCCTGCGGAATGGACCGCGACGCCGGGCGCCGAGCGCGACAGTGCGGTGCTGTTCCTGCATGGCGGCGGCTACGTGATCGGCTCGCTCGACAGCCACCGGCACCTGGTGGCCGAAATCGGCCGCGCCAGCGGGGCACGGGCGCTGGCGATCGACTACCGGATGGCGCCGGAGCATCCCTTCCCGGCAGCGGTCCAGGATGCACTGGCAGCGTATCGCTTTCTGCTCGATAGCGGCATCAAGCCAGGCCGCATCTGCATCGCCGGCGACAGCGCCGGCGGCGGCCTGGTCGTCGCCGCGATGCTCGCCATTCGCGGTGCCGAACTGCCGCAGCCGGCCTGCGGCTGGTGCATCTCGCCCTGGGTCGATCTGGCCTGCACCGGCGCCTCGATGCGGGATAACGCAGCACGCGACCCATCCGTGCAGCAGCCCGGCGTGCTGGAATTCGCCGGCCTCTATCTCGCCGGCGCCGATCCGCGTTCGCCGCTCGCATCGCCCATCCACGGCGACCTGCGCGGGCTGCCGCCGTTGCTGATCCAGGTCGGATCAGTGGAAACCTTGCTGGACGACGCACTCAGCCTCGCGCGCGTCGCCGGCCTGGCCGACATATCGGTCGATCTGCAGATCTGGCCCGAGATGATCCATGTCTGGCACCAGTTCCATCCGCAGCTTACCGCCGGCCGGGGCGCCATCGCGGTGGGCGGCGTCTTCGTCCGAGGCTGCACAAAGGGATCATGACATGACCATCCGTTACGACGACCGCGTGGCGATCGTGACCGGCGCCGGCACCGGACTCGGGCGCTCGCACGCAATGCTCCTTGCGTCGCGTGGCGCCAAGGTGGTCGTGAACGATCCGGGCGGTGCGGTCGATGGGCGCGGCGACCAGCACGCGGTCGCCGACAAGGTGGTGGCGGAGATCAAGGCCGCCGGCGGCGAAGCCGTCGCCAGCTACGACTCCGTGGCCGACGCCGCCGCGGCGCAGCGCATCGTCGATACCGCGATGAACACCTGGGGCCGCCTGGACATCCTGGTGAACAACGCCGGCGTGCTGCGCGACAAGGCGTTCAACAACATGGACATGGCGGATTACGAGTTCGTCAACCAGGTGCACCATTTCGGCACGGTGTACTGCACGAAGGCCGCCTGGCCGGTCATGCGCAAGCAACAATACGGCAGGATCGTCGTCACCACATCCGGTTCCGGCACAGTCGGCAATTTCGGCCAGGCGAATTACGGCGCGGCGAAGATGGCGGTGAACGGTTTCATCAACGTGCTGCGGCATGAAGGTGCGAAATACAACATCCGCATCAACGCCATCTCGCCTTCGGCACTCACGCGCATGACCCAATCGCTGCTGCCGCCGGACATCGCACCCTTCATGAAGCCGGAACTGGTCTCCCCGGCGGTGGCCTGGCTGTGCAGCGAGGAATGCGACCAGAACGGCGAGATCATCGCCGCCACCGCGGGCGGCTATGCGCGGGTGCAATATTTCGTCACCGAGGGCGTTCAGTTCGATCCGCAACAGCCGGTGACGATCGAGATGATCGCCGAATCGATCGACAAGATCCGCGACCTGTCCACCGCCACGCCGTACACCGGCATAATGGGCAACGTCGCCGAGAAGCTGCGCGAGATGGGTCGCATCAAGTAGCCCCACGGCGGGATCGCGAAGCGCTGACCCGGACGGATGCGCCGCCGGGGCAGGCCCGGACGGGGTGAGAATCGCTCTGCCCAGACGGCAGGTCACAGCACGGCCTGACCGGGACCACCCCGAAGCAGGAAAGGAAATTCTTTCTTTTCCGTAGGTATTGCGCCGCGTCGGGAGAATAGACTTCTCTAGCCCCGGCAGCGCGGCCATCCCGCCGCGTCGCGACGCCGGGGTACCGCCACGTGCCGACCAACTTCGCCACCGCCGCCCGCCTGCATGTCCCGGATTTTTCCCCCGGCTCCGTCTGGCTGGTCGGCGCCGGCCCGGGCGACCCAGGATTGCTCTCGCTGTACGCGCTGCACGCGCTCAACACCGCGGACGTCGTGCTGCACGACGCGCTGGTGCCACCCGAGATCCTGGCGCTGGCGGCGACGCCGCGGCTGCACGGCGTCGGCAAGCGCGCCGGCGGCACCCGCACCCACCAATTGCGCATCAACCAGAAGCTGATCGCACTGGCGCGGGGGGGAGAACGGGTGGTGCGGCTGAAGGGCGGCGATCCGCTGATCTTTGGCCGCGGCGGCGAGGAGGCGCTGGCGCTCGCCGCCGCCGGCGTGCCGTTCCGCATCGTGCCCGGCATATCCGCCGGCATCGGCGGCGCCGCCGGCGCGGGCATTCCGCTGACCCATCGCACGCTGGCGCACAGCGTGGCATTCGCCACCGGGCACGACGCCCAGGGCGGGCTGCCGGACGACCTCGATTTTCCCGGGTTGGCCCGCACCGCCGTGCTGGTGTTCTACATGGCGCTGCGTCAGGCGGACGTCATCGCAGCGCGGTTGATCGCGGCCGGCCGCGCGCCCGATGAGGCGGTCGCTTTCGTCAGCGACGCCACCACGAAGCGGCAGCGCGTCACCCCGGCGACGCTGGCCACCGCCGGCGCCGTCGCCGCGCATCTCGATCATCGCGCGCCGACGCTGATCGTCATCGGTCCGGTGCTGGCCTTGCGCGACATGATCGCACCTTTGCAACAAGTGGCGCCGATGACACTGGAACAAGCGCCATACGCCGCCGCGGGAGCACTGTCATGAGCACTTCGATCGCGCAGGCGGCGACGCCGTTCGCCGAAGACCAACTGAGCGAAATCCGTCGCCTGGTCGGCGGCGCCACCGCCGAGCAGCGCCTGTGGCTCAGTGGCTACGTCGCGGGGTTCCAGGCCGCGACGGACTCGCCCGCGGCACCGGCCGCACCGCCCGCGGCCAAGGCGAAGCTGACCATTCTCTACGCCACGGAATCGGGCAATGCCGAAGCGCTGGCCGGCGCGGCGCGCAAGTCCGCGGCGCGGCTCGGCTTTGCCGCCCGGACGGTCGATATGATGGACACCACACCGGAGCAGCTTGCCGGCGCGGAGGCTCTGCTGGTGATCGCCAGCACCTGGGGCGAGGGCGATCCGCCGCAACGCGCGGAAGGGTTTCTGACCGCGCTGATGGCGGAGGACGCGCCGGGCCTCGCCGGCCTGCGCTTCGCCGTGCTGGCGCTGGGCGACCGCGCCTATGCGAAGTTCTGCGAGACCGGCAGGCAGATCGACGCGCGGCTGGAAGCGCTGGGCGGCACGCGCATCGCGCCGCGTCTCGATTGCGACCTGGATTTCCACCAGCCGGCCGCGGCGTGGATCGACACCACGCTGCGCGAGATCGCACCGCCGGCGGACGAAGCCGGCGCCGCGGTGATCCATGTCGATTTCGCGCGCCCCGGCGCCGCCGAGGATCGCACGCGGGCGTTCGACGCCGAGATCACCGCGCGGATAATCCTCAACAGCAGCCGCTCCGACGTCGAGACGCACCATGTGGAGTTGTCGCTGGCCGGCGCGGGCATCGCCTATGAGCCGGGCGATTCGCTTGGTTTCTCCCCACGCAACGATCCGGTGCTTGTGGAGGACGTGCTGCGGCTGGCCGGACTGGACGGCGACGCGGCGATGCACGCCGCGCTGACCGAACGCCTCGACATCACCACGCTGACGCGGGCCCAAATAACCGACTACGCCGGGCTGACTGGCGACGCGGCGTTGCGCGCATTGGCGGAGGACGCGATCCGCGCGGCGGAATTCCTGCGCGACCGGCAATTCGTTGATTTGCTGGCGGCGGCGCCGCACAAGCTGACGGGGGAAAACCTCACCAATCTGCTGCGGCCGTTGCCGCCACGGCTCTATTCGGTGGCGTCCAGCCGGGCCGCGGTGGGCGAGGAAGCGCATCTGCTGATCGGCGCGGTGCGCTGGAACAGCCATGGCCGCGCGCGCAACGGCGTGGCGTCGGTCGATGTGGCGGAGCGGCGCGGCGTCGGCACGACGCTGCCGGTGTATCTCAAGCCGAACCCGCATTTCCGCCTGCCGGCCGACCCCGCGGCGCCGATCGTCATGATCGGGCCGGGCACCGGCGTCGCGCCGTTCCGTGCCTTCCTGCAACAGCGCGAGGCCACCGGCGCCACCGGACGCAACTGGCTTTTCACTGGAGCGCGCCGCTTCACGCACGATTTTCTCTACCAGCTCGAATGGCGGGACTGGCTGCAATCGGGTGTGCTGAGCCGTATCGACCTCGCCTTTTCGCGCGATCAACGGAAGAAGATCTATGTGCAGCATCGCATGTGGGAGGCGCGGGGGGACCTGTTCGCGTGGTTGCAGGACGGCGCCACCGTCTATGTCTGCGGCGACGCCAAGGCGATGGCGAAGGACGTGCACGCCATGCTGCTGCGGGTGATCGCCGATCAGTCGCGGCGCGATGCCGACGGTGCGGCGGCGTATCTGCGGGAGATGCAGCGCGCCGGCCGCTATCTGCGGGACGTTTACTGATGACCGGCCGCCTGGGCACCGCGGAAACCGCGCGGACGCTGCTGCGCGCCATGCTGGACGTGTTCCCCGGGCGCATCGCCGCGGTGTCGTCGTTCGGCGCGGAGAGTGCCGTCGTGCTGCACATGCTGGCGGAGCTCGATCCCGCCGTGCCGGTTATTTTCCTCGATACCGGCAAGCTGTTTCCCGAAACGCTGGCGTACCGCGACGCGCTGGTCGCCTTGCTCGGCCTGTCCGACGTACGCAGCGCGCGGCCCGATGCGGCGCGGCTGGCGCGGGCCGATGCAGCGGGGACGCTGTGGCAAAGCGACCCGGACGCATGCTGCTGGCACCGCAAGGTCGAGCCGCTGGAAGCCGCGCTGACCGACTTCGCCGCCTGGATCACCGGCCGCAAGCGCTTCCAGGGTGCGTCGCGACGCAGGTTGGACATGGTCGAGGCGGGACCCGACAAGCGCATCAAGCTGAACCCGCTCGCCGCCTGGAGCGCCGCGGAGGTCGAACGCTACCTGGCACAGCACGACCTGCCGCTGCATCCGCTGCGCGCGAAGGGCTATGGCTCGATCGGCTGCACCACCTGCACGCGGCCGGTGCGACACGGCGAGGAGCCCCGTGCCGGCCGCTGGGCCGGCAGCGGCAAGACCGAATGCGGCATTCATTGCCCGCCCGCCGCGCCCACGCAAACCTGGACATCGCCCGCATGACCCAGCTTTCACGCAACGAGACCATCAAGGGTGAGAGCCGCTTCCTGCGCGGCACCATCGCTGAAGGTTTGCTCGAGCACGTCACCGGCGGGATCGCCGAGGACGACCAGCAACTGACGAAATTCCACGGCATCTACCAGCAGGACGACCGTGACCTGCGCGCCGAACGCGCCAAGAAGAAGCTGGAGAAGGCGTTCAGCTTCATGGCGCGGCTGCGCATTCCGGGCGGCGTGCTGACCCCGGCGCAGTGGATCGCCATGCACGACCTGGCGGCCGAGCATGGCAACGACACGCTGCGGCTGACCACGCGGCAGACCATCCAGTTCCACGGCATCATCAAGAGCAACCTGCGGCCGGCGATCCAGGCGATCAATGCGGCGATGCTGGACACCATCGCCGCGTGCGGCGACGTGAACCGCAACGTCATCGCGTCGGTGGTGCCGCAGCATGCGGCGGTGCACGCACAGGTGCTGGAGACCGCCCGCGCGATCAGCGCGCACCTGCTGCCGCACTCGCGCGCCTGGCACGAGATCTGGATCGGCGAGACGCAGGTGGCGGGCGGCGAGGCAGAGGAAGAACCGATCCTCGGCCGCACCTACCTGCCGAGAAAGTTCAAGATCGCGCTGGCCGTTCCGCCGCAGAACGACGTGGATGCGTTCGCGCACGAGATGGGCCTGATCGCCATCGTCGAGGGCGGGAGCGTGGTCGGCTACAACGTCGCGGTGGGCGGCGGCATGGGGATGACGCATGGCGAACCGGACACGTTCCCGCGCACCGGCGACCTGATCGGATTCTGCACGCCAGCGCAGGTGGTGGATGTTTGCGAGAAGGTCGTGACGATTCAGCGGGATTGGGGGGATCGGAGCGATCGGAAGCACGCGCGGCTGAAATATACCATCGAGACGCATGGGCTTGACCGGTTCCGCGCCGAACTCAGCGCGCGGCTGGGTTTTGCCCTGGCTCCGGCGCGAGACTACGCGTTCGCGCGGTCGGGCGATCCGTTGGGCTGGGTGGAAGGCGAAGACGGGCGCTGGCACTGCTTCCTGTTCGTCGAGAATGGCCGCGTGCAGGGCGAGATGCTGGCCGGCCTGCGGGCGGTGGCGGCGCAGCATGACGGCCGCTTCATCCTGACGCCGAACCAGAACCTTGTCATTGCCGACGTTGCCGCCGGCCACAAGGCGGCGATCGACGCGCTGCTGCGTCGGCACGGGTTGACCGAGCCGGGCGTGTTGCGCCGCAACGCCATGGCTTGCGTGGCGCTGCCGACCTGCGGCCTCGCGCTGGCGGAGAGCGAGCGCTATCTGCCCGAGCTGATCACCACCCTGGAAGCGGAATACCAACGCTGCGGCCTGCGCGACGACGAGATCATGATCCGCATGACCGGCTGTCCGAACGGCTGCGCGCGGCCGTATCTGGCGGAGATCGGCCTGGTGGGCACCGGGCCGGGGTTGTACAATCTGTATCTCGGCGGGGCGTTCGACGGCACGCGGCTGTCGAAGCTGTATCGAGAGAAGATCGGCCACGATGCGATCGTCGCCGCGCTGGCGCCGCTGTTCGCCGGCTATGCGGCGGACCGGCGCTGGGGCGAACGGTTCTCCGACTTCGTAATTCGCACGGGCGTGGTGGCCGCGACCACCGCCGGCAACCGCTTCCACACCGCGTAACGCCGCACCTCTCCCGCGCGCAGCGTGGGAGAGATGTGCTAGCGCTGCACCAGTTCCACCATCACCCCTTCCGGCCCCCGCACGAACGCCAGCCGCAACCCTGCATTGCGCGTCAGCGGCCCGATCGCGATGTCGGCACCCATCGCTCGCAATTCCTCCACCGCCGCGTCCACGTCGTCCACCGTCAGGCCGATATGCTCGACCCCGTAATACGGGAAGTGCGGCGCGGCGGCCGTCGGGTCGTGCGGGTGCGCCGGCGCGACCAGCACCTTGTGTCCACCCAGCGTCATCGACACGCGCATCTGCCCCGGATACAGCGTGCCGGGCGGATAGGTGTCGCGCCGCACCGCCGCGCCGAACATCGTTTCGAAGAACCGCCCCATCGCATCGGGGTCTGCGCTGCGCAGGTGAACGTGGTCGTAGCGGTAGTCGCGCATCGGTCATCCTCCCTCGGTCATCCGGCGGTCTCGACGGTCCGCCGCGGATTGGCGAAGATAGCAGCCGCGCCAGAAAGCAACACCAGGGGAGAGAACAATGACCGGCAGCGGGGAAAACTTCGACTACATCGTGACCGGCGCCGGCTCGGCGGGCTGTGCCGTCGCGGCGCGGCTCAGCGAGTCCGGCCGCTACCAGGTGCTGCTGCTGGAAGCCGGTGGCAAGGACACCAACCCCTGGATCCACGTCCCCATGGGATTCTACAAGCTGTTCGCCAATCCCCGAGTGAACTGGATGTATGAAAGCGAGCCGGAGGAAAAACTCGGCGGCCGCTCGCTGTACCAGCCGCGCGGCAAGGTGCTGGGCGGCACAAGTTCGATCAACGGCATGGTTTATATGCGCGGCAACGCCGCGGACTACGACGAATGGCGCCAGCGCGGCTGCGACGGCTGGGACTACGATTCCGTGCTGCCCTACTTCAAGAAGGCGGAAAACCAGGAGCGTGGGCCGGACGAGTTCCACGGCGTGGGCGGCCCGTTGCGCGTGTCGGACCAGCCGAAGCGCCACGAGCTGGCCGACCGCCTGGTGGAAGCGGCGATCCAGGCCGGCCTGCCGGCGAACGACGACTTCAACGGCGCACGGCAGGAGGGCGCCGGCTATTTCCAGAGCACCACCGGCCAGAGCAAACGCTGGAGCACCGCGACCGCCTACCTGCGTCCCGCGCGCGGCCGGCCCAACCTTGTGGTCCGGCCCAACGCGCAGGCGACGCGCATCCTGATCGAGGACGGCAACGCCACCGGCATAACCTATGTCAGCAACGGCACCGAACACACCGCCCACGCACGGGGGGAAATCATCGTCTGCGGCGGCGTGTTCAACTCGCCGCAGCTGCTGCAACTGTCCGGCATCGGACCGGCCGCGCTGTTGCAGGAAATGGGCATCAAGGTGATGCGCGACCTGCCGGCGGTGGGCCGCCACCTGCAGGACCATTTCTTTGTTCGCCTGGCGTATCGCTGCACCCGGCCGGTCACCATGAACGAGCTTGCCAACAGCCTGCCGCGCCGGGCGATGGCGATGGCGCAATACGTGCTGTTCAAATCCGGCCCGCTGGCCGCCAACGGCGTCACCGCCGGCGCCTTCGCGCGCAGCGACAAGCGGCTGGAACGGCCCGACCTGCAATTCAATTTTTCTCCCTTTAGCTACGCCAGCCGCGACCGCACCGGCGCGGTGCCGCACCCGTTCCCCGGGTTCAGCCTGAGCGCGGTGCACCTGCGCCCCGATGCGCGCGGCAGCGTGCTGATCCGGAGTCCGGACCCGCTGGCACCGCCGGCGATCAAATTCAACTTCCTGCAAACGCCATACGATCTGCAGGCGCTGACCGCGGGCATGCGGCTCGCGAGAACGTTCACCCGGCAGCCGGCGCTGGCGCCCTATGTCGCCGCGGAGCTCCTTCCCGGCCCGCAAGTGAACAGCGACGCCGAGTTCGAGGCCAATATCCGGCAGACCGCCAGCTCCAACCTGCACCCGGTCGGGACCTGCCGGATGGGGCCGGAGGGCGACACGGTGGTCGATGCGCGACTGCGGGTGCACGGCATCGGCCGGCTGCGCGTGGCCGACGCGGCGATCATGCCGACGGTGCCGGCCGGCAACACCAACGCGCCCTCGATCATGATCGGCGAAAAGGCGGCCGACATGATCCTGCAGGACGCGCAGGCGGCGGCGCGGCGGTTCGTGGCGTAGCCGGGTTTGCACGTGCCGGCGGGACCGGCGCACACTCGGGCGGCAGGACGCTTGGGGAGCGAAAACATATGTTGTTCGGTGCGGCAATGTTCTTCACCGCGGAGTCCATGGCGCCCGGCACGCTCGGCCGGCTGCTGGAGGAACGCGGCTTCGAATCCCTGTGGGTGCCGGAGCATTCGCACATCCCGGTCACCCGAAGCACGCCGTTCCCCGGCGGCGGCGACCTGCCCCGGCCGTACTATGACATCATGGACCCGTTCCTGGTGCTGACCGCGGCGGCGGTCGCCACCACCACGTTGAAAATCGGCACCGGAGTCTGCCTGGTCAACCAGCGCGATCCGATCCACACCGCCAAGCTGGTGTCCTCGATCGACCAGCTCTCCGGCGGACGCTTCCTGTTCGGCGTCGGCAACGGCTGGAACCGCGAGGAAATGGAACACCACGGCACCGATTTCGCCACCCGCCACAAGCTGTCGCGCGAGCGGATCGAGGCGATGCAGGCGATCTGGACGCAGGACACCGCCGAGTACCGGGGAGAATTCGTCAATTTCGGGCCGATGCAGACCTGGCCGAAGCCGGTGCAGAAGCCCTACCCGCCGCTGATCGTCGGCGGCGCCTGGCCATATGGGGCGCGCCGCGCGGTGCGCTACGGCAATGGCTGGATTCCCCGCGCCGGCCGGCCGCAATACGACGACGTGACGAATTTTCTCCCGCAGTTCCACGAGTTGGCGCGCGCGGCGGGGCGCGATCCGGCGTCGCTGCCGATCACCATTTTCCGCGTGCCGGACAGGCTCGATCGGCTCCAGCACTATCGCGACCTTGGCGTGACGCGCGTGGTGATCAGCCTGCCGGCGGCGAAGGAAGACGAGATTCTGCCGATCCTCGACCGCTGGGCGCCGCTGATGCGGGCGATGGCGGAATGAGGTCCACTGGCGCCGCGGCGGCGGTGCCACGCGCCTCCCTGGCTCCCGGTCATGGGCCAGCTTGAATGTCCAGGATGGGCCGATTCGGACTGTAGCCTTCGCAGCCACTCTGCCGCTGCCTTGGGTCGGATGCGGCGGTTCATGCCAGTGGACATCGCTGCCGCCGCTTTGGGTGGAAGCCGGTCGGTCCGGTTATGGCGAACTGATCCGAACATCGGCCATTCGCCTGGTGGCTTGTTGCGGGCGAATCCCGACGGCGGGACCGCCGCAGAACGGCCCCGTGCATATGGTTGCATGCCGTGGTCCGCCCTTGCTCAGGGCGGGCCGGTGGCGCTGGCTGCGGCTGTTTGTGGTTCCGGTTGCGGCCACCATTTCGGCCATAGGTAGGCCGGGATGGAGGCCGGTCGGGCGACGGGGATCTCCAGCCACCGCTTCGAACACCACCTTGT
>DATLQW010000057.1:0-37990 GCA_035535035.1 Acetobacteraceae bacterium | reverse complement strand
TGCCCCTCGTCGATCCGGCTCTCCTTCTGCTCGGCCAGCTTTCGGAACACCTCCCCAAGGTATCGCCGCAACTGGACATACAACGTCTTTCTTCGACACTTGGGAATGAAAACAACGTGGTATTTGTACTCCCACCTGCTGTGATTTAGGCTTTCGTGCTCGTCCATCGGTGGAACTCCATGTGCGTGTGCTTTGGCGGCTCACGTGCCGGAGTTTCCTCGATGGACAGCCCGGGAATACTCCCGGAAACGTCAAACTCCTACTGCCTTCCCGGCAGAGCCGGGAGAACTCCCATTGTATTAGCGGCTTCGAGATGGTGGGGTGCTACAGGTATGTTCAGAGGGCTATAGCGTAGAAATAGTGCTCATCATCATCGTTCGTGGCCCGCCAGTCCATCGATTCTATGCTACTACACGACATAGCCGCCGATTGCCGCCCGCGCGCTCTTGAACGCCTGATGACGCAATTGCGTGGCGAGCGGACCTGGCCCGGCTTTCGCGCTCAGGCGCCAAACTTCATGTCGCCAACATAGGTCCCGTTCGTGCTCATGCGTTCCTCGTCGAGCCGCCGGCCGAGCGTGTCGATGCCGGCCTCGTCCTCGGTGGCGACGCCTTGCTGCACAATGCGCGGCAGAATGGCGCGATCGATGGCGCCGATATCGTGGCGCGCGCCGGGCGTCTGCACGATTGCTTCCGCCCGCACGTGCATCACCGAGCGTCCTGCTTCCGCCAGCGCCGAATACAGACCGAACCCGATATGGATGTTGGCGCCCTCTCGTTCGACCGTCTGCCAAATCCACTGCCGAACGCGCTGATGGGGCGGCATGGGCGTCAAGCTGGCCGGCACCATTGTCGAGTCGTGTTCCTGAAAGATGATGAGCCCGTCGGGCAGCACGCTGCGGGCGAGCGGTCAGACGGCATGCACGGCGTCGGGCAGGTACATGCGCACCCGCCGCCCGACGACAGCGTCGAATACGCCGATGCCGGGTGGAAGCGCCTCGAAATCGCCCTACGCAAAGGTCACGTTCGGCCGGTGGCGCTCGCATGCGCGGTCCCGCGCTGTGGCGAGCGAATCTGCGTCCGGGTCCACGCCGACCACCGCCCCTTGCGCGCCGACCAGGTTACCGACCAGCAGCGCCACACCCCCGGTGCCGCAGCCGATGTCGAGCACGCGCATGCCTCCGGCGATGCCCGCATCGACGAGCAGACAGAAGGTGAAGTCGCCGACGGTGTCGGTCATGCCCTACGGGGTTCTTTCTACGTCGAGCGATAAGGAGCTTCGCACAAATCACCCGATGACGTCGGCGCGCCCGGCGGCCTCAACTCACCAACACCGCCTTGCCGATCACCGTGCGGTCGATCACCGCCTGCAATGCCTCCGCGGCGCGCTCCAGCGGAAACCGGTGTGAGATGCGCGGCCGCAGTTTTCCGGCCGCCGCCAGCCTGGTCAGCTCCCGCATGTTGGCAATCGCCAGTTCCGGCGCGGCCTCGTTCAGGCCGCCGATGCGGACGCCGATCGCGTCGATGCCCTTGATCAGCAGGTAGTTGCTGCGGATGTTGGCCGGGCCGCCGCCGAGGAACCCCAGGATCAGCAGGCGGCCACCCCAGGCCAGACAGCGCAGCGATTCATCGGTGACCTGCGCGCCGATCGGGTCGTAGGCGATGTCCGCGCCACGGCCGCCGGTGAACTGCTTCACCTGGTCGAGGAACCCACCGGCATAGGCGATCGCGTGATCGGCGCCTTCCTCGATGCACGCCGCGCGTTTTTCGTCCGTGCTGGCGGTGGCGATGACCTTCGCGCCGAACGCCTTGGCCAACTGGATGGCGGCGATGCCGATGCCGCCGGCGGCACCATGCACCAGCACCCATTCGCCAGCCTGCATCCGGCCGCGTTGCAGCAGGGCATGATAGGCGGTGCTGTAGGCGCCGCGGAATACACCGGCGGCTTCCAGGCCCATGCCGTCGGGCACCATGTCGCACAGCGCCGCGCGGGCATTGCCGAGTTCGGCGCAGGCCCCCAGGGTGTGGCGGCTCATCACCCGGTCGCCCGGCTTGAACGCGGTTACGTCCGGTCCGACGGCGACTACCTCGCCCGCTGCCTCGCCGCCGGGAATGAACGGCGGCTCCGGGCGGAACTGGTATTTGCCGGCAAGCATCAGCACGTCCACGTACTGCACGCCGCGGGCGCGGATGCGCACGGCGATCTCGCCCGGGCCGGGCGGCGGCGGGTCGGGGACGTCGCGCAGTGCCAGCACCTCCGGGCCGCCGAACGCCTCGCACACCATGGCCTTCATGTCGCACTCCTCGGGTTGGTCGGCGGGAGTTAGCGCAGTGTCGGGCGGACCCCAACTCCCTCACCCAACGGCCTCACCCCGCCCTCGGCGGCGACCGCCCCTTGCCCGATTCTGTCCCGCTGTCATGTGAGAGAGATTCGCCCAGCAGCATCGGACCGTAATGGGCGACGAACAGGGCGAAAGCGGCGACCCAGGCGGCGGCGGCCGCCTCCAGCAGGTCCATCGCCGGCGCGCTGGGCCACGCGGCGGCGATGCGCAGCAGCGCGGCGGCAGTGACCAGCGCGTAGATCGCGACGGTCGCGCCGTCGGCGTGCAGCGCGCGGCCCGTGTGGCCCAGCGTCGCGCGCGTCATCACCGCCAGCAGCATGGTGCCGAACGCGCCGCCGGTCAGCGCGTGGATCGCCGCGGCCGGCGGCGCGGCCGGAACCAGCAGCGACAGCCCGAGCAAGCCGATGCCGACCGGCAGCCACAGATAGCCGACATGCAGGACGGCCAGCAGGACGTTGCCGGTGGTCGCCACTCCGCCCCACCGTGCCAACCGCCAGAATTGCAGGGCGGCGCCGGCCAGCAGCAGCACGCCAACCGCCGGCACCGCCGGCAGGAACACCCAGGCGAACAACCCGGCATGCAGAACGCCGAGCGCCACGCGGTCCAGCGCCACGCGTTCCGGCATGGTCGCCACCACCCCGCGCGACCCCAGCCAGTTGCGCGTGAAGGCCGGCACGATCCGCCCGCCGATAACCGAAATCAGCACCAGGACGCCGGCCACGCCGAGTCGCCAGCCGAGATCGCCGGTCCTGGCCAGCCCCACCGCCTGCAGGTGCATCAGCAGGTTGGCGACGATCAGCACCGCCAGCGGAGCCAGCAGCGGATAGTTGCGCCGGTTGCCGGCAGCGAACAGCTCGCGTGCGATAACCGCCTCCAGCGCCACCGCGAAGCTCAGATCGACCGCCACGCCAAGCCAGGCGGGCAGCATCGCGGAGACCAGGCAGGCGGCGCGTCCCGCCATCCACAGTGCCAGCAGCAGCGCCAGCGGCAGGCCCGCAACCGGCGCACGGCCAGTCCAGTTGGGAACCGCCGTCAGGAGGAATCCACCGATCCCTGCCAGGACGAAGCCGAACAACATTTCATGGATGTGCCAGCTCAGCGGATCGAATCGGCTGGGAAGTTCGATGGCTCCGGCCAGCACAGCCATCCACAAAATCAGCGCGACGGCCGACCACGAGGCCGCGGCCAGGAAAAACGGGCGAAATCCCGTTGCCAGGAACGGCATCGAGCGCAAACCGGTGCGGGAAAGGGTCACCGTTGATCCTCCATGCCTGAGCGGCGCATATTATGGTATCTACTGTACCTGATTCAGCGGCACAACCGCGCCGGCTATAGCCTTGATCTCGGTCAAACGCCGCCGCTGTTGATCAAGATCCGTTGCGGGAACGGCCGTGTCCGCAACGGCGACCAGATTTGCGCCGGTCGCGTCGGCGTTGCCGGACCCGAAGGCGCTGTCCGGGTTATTGCGTCTTTCGCCGCGGTTCGAGGCGCTGGACGATCGCCTGATCGGCGATCGTTCCGGCACGTCGCCAGATCCGGTGCACCCCAACAACGTGGGGACCACCGCCCGGTCCCGATGCGCGTGGGGTCAGCCCGGCCACCGCTGCGCGCCGCGCGACGACAGGCTACTCAGCCCCCAGCACCTCGATCGAGGTGGACTTGATCAGCGCCAGCACTGGGCCGCCCGGCGACAGCCCGAGCCGGATGATGGCGTCGGGCGTGACCCGGGCCAACAAGGCGCCGCTCGGCAATGCGATCTCCACCACCACCGAGCGCCGAGCCGCTTGCGCGACGATCCGGCGCACCGTCCCAGGAACGACGTTGTGCAGGCTGATCGCATCGGGAGGTCTGCTGGCCAGGATAACCTCACGGGCCGGAATGCGGATGCGGCATTCGCTCCGCAGCTTCGCATCCATCAGCGGCACCCAGAAGCTCGCGCCGCCGCCTTCAAGGCGAGTCAGTTCGCGGCCGGGGTCATGCTCCGCCACCTGGCACAGCAGCAGCGCGCCGGCATCGTCGCGCTGCGCCAGCGGCAGGTCGGCGCGCGCCGCGATCTCGGGCAGCGTGCCGCAACCGAGCACGCGACCCGCCTCGATCAGCACCATCGAGTCAGCGAGCCGGCTCGCCTCGTCCAGCGCATGCGTCACATAGATCACCGGCAGGCGCAGGGCGGTCTTCAGCCGCGCCAGATAGGGCAGGATCTCCGCCTTGCGCGCGGCATCCAGGCTCGCCAGCGGTTCGTCCATCAGCAGCAGGCGCGGCTGCGCCAGCAGCGCCCGGCCAATCGCCACGCGCTGGCGCTCGCCGCCGGACAGGGTGTGCGGCCGGCGCGTCAACAAGGCCCTGACGCCGAGAAGCTCGACCACCTCGTCGAACCGCACCGGACCCGCCGGGGCCCGGCGCATGCCGAAGCGCAGGTTGGTGGCCACGGACATGTGCGGAAACAACCGCGCGTCCTGAAACACCAGGCCGACGCGGCGTCGTTCCGGAGGCAGCCACACGCCTGAATCGGTATCGGCGAGCACCTGGCCATCGACCTCGACCCGGCACGCATCCGGGCGCAGCAGGCCGGCGGCAACAGCGATGGTGGTGGACTTGCCGGCGCCCGACGGACCGAACAGCACGGTCACCCCGGGCGACGGCACCGCGAAGTCGATTTCCAACCGCGTCGATGGAAAGCCGTGGCGCAGCCGGATCGCCAGGCTCATCGGCCAAGCGCCGTGTTGAGCCGTTTGCCGATCCATTCCGAGAGCAGCAGCCCGACGACCGCAAGGGTGATGGAGACGAGGGACAGTTCCGCGGCTTTTGCCTCGCCGCCGGGCACCTGTAGTGCGGTGTAGATCGCCAGCGGCAAGGTCTGGGTCTCGCCCGGGATGTTCGCGGCAAACGTGATCACGGCACCGAACTCCCCGAGGCAGGTGGCATAAGCAACGAGTCCGCCGACCAGGATGCCGGGCGAGGCCAGCGGCAGCGTGACGTTGAACAGCCGGTCCAGCCGGCCCGCCCCAAGCGTGCGCGCCGCTTGCTCAAGCCCCGGGTCGGCCGCCTCCAGCGACAGGCGGATGGCGCGCACCATGACCGGAAAGGCCATCACACCGGCGGCCAGGCTGGCGCCCGCGGTGGTGAACACCAGGCGAATCCCGAACCAATCGTGCAGCAACGATCCGATCGGCCCGCGGATGCCGAAGATGATCAGCAGCAGCCAGCCGGTCACCACCGGCGGCAGCACCAGGGGCAGGTGGACCAGCGCACTCAGCAGTGGGCGGCCGGGGAAGCGGTATCGCGTCAGCACCCAGGCGGTCAGGACAGCGACGGGCAGGCCGAAACCGACCGCGCGCGCTGCCACGGCCAAGGTCAGCCGTACGGCCTCCCACTCCTCCGGTGACAGGATCAGGCTATTCGACCTTGAAGCCGCGCTGCGCGAACACCGCGCGGGCCCGCGGGCCGGCCAGGAATTTCATCAGGGCGCGTGCGTCCGGCGTATCGTGCGCGGCGGTCACGGCGAACGGATAAGACACCGGATCGTGGCTGCTGGCCGGGAACGTTCCCGCCACCATCACGGCTTTCGACACGGCGGCATCGGTCGCGTAAACGATGCCAGCAGGCGCCTCGCCACGCTCCACCAGCAGCAGGGCGGACCGCACGTCCTCGGTCCGCGCCAAATGCGGCGCGATGCCGTCCCACAGGCCGAGCTTCTTCAGCGCCTGTTCCGCGTAGATGCCGACAGGGACGTTCGCCGGATCGCCGACCGCCAGCCGGCCGTTCCTGCCGAGCAGGGCCAGCAGATTGAAGCCGGGACCGATGGTGACGTGCAGCGGCTTGCTGGCGGGCACCACCAGGACAAGGTCGTTGCCCAGCAGGTCCTGCCGCGTATTCGCAACGATCAGTTTCTTCCGCGCCAGATAGTCCATCCATTTTTCATCGGCCGAAGCGAACAGGTTCGCCGGGGCGCCTTCCTCGATCTGCCGCGCCAAGGTCGAGCTGGCACCGAATGACATGCGCAGCGGCGGATGGCCCGCCTTTACCCATTGCGAGGAGATGTCCTTCATCGCATCGGTCAGGCTGGCGGCGGCGAACACCGTCAGCGCCTGCGCGCGCGCCGCCAACGGCACGAGCAACACACAGAGAAACAGCAGAAAGCGCATGGAGCGAATCCCTCAGGGTTGCAGTGAACGGATACCGCCGAGCACGGCAGCGAGCTGCGTCGGTGGCAGCGCGCGACCGTACACCACCGCATTGAACAGGGACGCGAGTGCCAGCGGATCGCGGCCCTCGAGCCAGGCGAGACCGAGCAGCCGGTTGATCGAAGGCGGATCTTCGATCCAGCCGAACGGCAGGCTCGGCGCGACCAAAACGTGTCCGTCGCGCACCGCGCGCACGGTTTGCCATGCGTCGTCGTGCAAGACGGTTTCGTGCATCGCCGGATCGGAGAAGATCAGGATATCGGGGTCGAGCGTGCGGATCGCGTCGATGCTGGACGGACGGAATGTTCCTTGGCCGTCCGGCGCGACCACCTGCCAGCCGAGGCGGGCGAACACCTCCGTGACGCCGGTTCCGGGCGCCGCAACCGTGAGCCCGCTGGTGCCGCGCGCATACAGGACGCGCGGATGTGCTTCCTGCGTCGCCGGCAGGGCCAGCACGGCTTCGGCGAATGCCGCAATCGTGTCGGCGCGGCCGGCGCGGTGCAGGATGTGCCCGAGCAGCCGGACGACGCGCGGGATATCGGCCAGCGACCCATCCAGCAGGATTGTCGGAACTCCGGTCTTCTCCTGCGTCGTTCGCGCGATAGCGGCATAGTGCGGCGACACGGTGCCGTAATCCAGAATGAGATCCGGCTTCAGCGCCATGATCTTCCCGATCACGTCGTCGCGCCCGGTCAGCCGCGGGATTTGCGGAAGCCGCGCGGCGGCAGGGCGCAGCAACGCACGCGCGTCGTTGGAGACGGGCGAGGGCCAGCCCAGCATCAAATCGGGCGCAATGGCTGCCAGCAGCACCGCGGCCGGCGGACCGGCAGGCAGCACGCGCGCCACGTGGTCCGGGACCTGCACACTCCGGCCCGTCGCATCGACGACCTCGGCCGCCGAGGCGATCCCGGACCAAAGCAGCAACAGAAGCAAAAGGCGGCGACTGGGCAATGCGTCCTCCTTGATCGCAACGATATAGCCTGCCAGATATAGCGATGCCAAGCGTGGGGCACGCGGCGCGGCGTTGTCGCAGGGTCGGCCGCCGCCGCCGCGCGTGGACGAAAGCGGGAGATTGATTCGCAGGGGCCTGGCGTGGTTGTTTATCGCGTCATGGGGAAGCGGAAATCCAAACCGACGGAAGCGGCCAATGTCGGCGACCGGCTGAGCATCCGGCTCGACCTTGCGTCCGGTGCCAGGATCGGGCCAGGCAAGGTCGCGGTGCTGGAGGAGATCGGCCGGTCAGGCTCGATTTCCGCGGCGGGGCGGGCCTTGCGGATGTCGTATCGGCGGACCTGGGAGCTGGTCGAGGAACTCAATCGCAGCCTGGGCATTCAGGTTGTCGAGACCGCGGCCGGCGGCAGCGGCGGCGGGGGTGCCGTGCTGACGCCGGCCGGAAAGGCGGTCATCGAGCGCTATCGGGCCATCGAAATGGACACGGCGCTGGCGGCCCGCAAGCACCTGCTCGCGATCAACCGGGCCTGCGCCAGCAAGTAGCCGCCGCACCAGGGACAGGGACCGCTCGATGAAACCATCCAGCGGGGAAACCTTCCAGCGAAGAATCCTTCCAGCGGGCCGGGAGTATCCACCGCAACGGTGAGGAGCATGGCCATGAGGAATTTCACCGCTGTCGCCGAGCCCGCCGATGCTGGGGGGACCTGGTGGATCAGCTTTCCGGGCCTGCCGGGAGTGACCTCGACCGCGGACCGGCCGGAGCAGATCGCAACGCAGGCCCGGAAGCGCCGGCCTCCGCCAGCGAGGCCGGCGTGGTGCTGCGCCCGGCGATTGAGGACCGCTTGATCCAGGCCTATGACCTCGGCGAGTACCACGCCCCGCTGGTCGTGCTGGTGCCGTACGAGGCACCGGTGCCGGCGGAGATGAAGCTGCCCGTATCACGCGGTCACGACAGCAAGGGACCCACGAACCTTGATGCTGCGAAGGAGGTGGAAGCATGAGCGACCTCTACGACACCGAGATCCTGCTGTGGTCCGGGGAGCAGGCCGGGCGGCGGCGCGCGGCCGGCACGCTGGTCAACGAGTCCGAACTGGACTGGCCCAACATCGCTGAGAAGATCGAGAGCGTGGGAAGTGAGCGGCGGCACGCTGTTGAGTCGCTCCCGCTGCAGGCGTTGCTCCATGGGCTCAAGGCCGAGGCATGGCCGCTGTCGCGCGGTGTGCCGCACTGGCGATCCGAGGCCCGGCTGTTGCGGGCGCAGGCGTGCCGCCGGTTCGTGCCATCCATACGCCGGCGGCTCGATCCCGCCGGCTTCTACCACGACGCGGTCAAGGCCCTGCCGGAGATGGTGGACGACCAGCCGCCGCTGCCCGTGCCGGAGGTCTGTCCGATCACGCTGGACGAGTTGCTGGCCGAGGACTGACGCGGGCGAATCGCGGCCGGCCAGTTGGCCGGCGGCCTATGAACCCAAAGCGAACTCCGACCCCGCTGCATAAAATGTCGCTGCGCACGGGACAGGCCACCGGGACATTCGTCATGCGTTCGCCGGTGCGACCCAACCCGATCGCCTCCTCGATCGTCGGGTTGGTCTCGATCGCGGACGCCGCGCCGCGGGCTCGCAGCCTTGACGGTCCGCCGCACATCCACCGTTAACCCGGCCGCCTGGGCGGTGCTGCCCGGTGGAACGCGGATTCGCCTCGACGTCGCGGCCACCGATGCGAGCACGCATCGCATCGCGCTGTCGTTCGACGCGTTGGCCGGCCTGCTGATGACCCTGCCGCGCATGCTGCAAACCGCGCTTGATGCACGCTTCTCCGATGGGTCCTTGCGCGTCGTGCAGGGGCTCGGGAGGTGGCAGCTCGAACAGGGGGAGTGTGCCAGTGGCCTGATCCTGAAGCTCGGCACGCGGGACGTCTTCGAAATTGCCTTTGATTGAACAGCGAGCATGCCGGCCCGCTCGGCGCGGCCTTGCTCACCACACCAGACCCCGCGGAATCAACCTTGGTGAGGAGACCGCACTGATGAACGCGATAACCGAGATCCACCCGTTCCTGGACGGCAAGCCGAAGTGCATGCTGATCGACGGCAAGCGGCGCTCCGGATGCAATTCGTCACAGCCGGGGCTGACCTGGTGGAGCCAATCGGGATCGAACCGACGACCTCCTGAATGCCATTCAGGCGCTCTCCCAACTGAGCTATGGCCCCGCACAGGAAGCCGGCATATAGCCCCCGCCTTCCGGGCATATCAAGCCCATGCCCCGCCACCGGGGAGCGACCCGAGATGCCCGTGCAGAAAGCCATCGTCGCCGGCAGCCTCGCCGTATTGCTCGCCGCGCTGGCGGCTTCGGCGGCCTGGTTCCGCGCCCGCCTGCCGCCCAACTGCAGCGATCCGCGCACCGTCGCGCTGGTCCGCCAGAGCCTCACCACGCGCTACCAGCTTCCCCCGGGCACGACCCTGGACAACATCCGCACCATCGCCGGCGGCTGGCTGGCGCTGCGCTTCGTCTGCACGGCCGACCTGTCCGGCTTCGAACCGCATGATCTGCCGCCAGGCATGCCGCTGCCCGGCCAGGTCCGCTACACCTCGCGGTTGGCGCCGGACCGGAGCCGCCATGACGTGACCGTCGAACTCCGTCCGCTGCTGATCTGGAAGAACGCACAGTGACCCGCCGCGGCATCGCCGCCGGCACCGCACGGCTCGGCCCAGTCCAGCCGGCCGAACGTCGGCGGCAACCGCCCGAGCCTGACCTGCGCAGCCGGCAGCCTCAAGACGCACCGCCTGCGTAGGTTCCACTCGGATCCGCCGATCCGGGCGGAATGCTGCCGGAACGGCTGCTGCGCGACGGTCGCCGGCAGGCACCGCACCGCGAACGGCCGAAGGCTTATGGGCGCGTCAGCGGCCGGATTGGCGCGGTCCATCCACCAATATGGGCGAACCGGGCGGAGGAATAATGGCGCGGCGTTAGCGATCGGGTAACCAATGCCGGCGATTATGCGGGTGACGCCGCGGCGATCAACCGGCACGGCGACCCATGCGGCAGAAAGTCGCGCACCCGGTTCCAAGGAGCACGCGGCATGAGCATCATCGGCGCCGTCTCGGCGACCCCGCCCAATTCAGCCCTGCAGGCGATACAGATGCCGGCAAAACCGGACAGGGACGCCGACGAGGCCACCGAAACGAAGCTGGCGAAGGCCGCCGAGACGGCCTCGCCCCGCACGGTTGACATCAAGGCCTGAGACGGGGCGGAAGCCCGGGTTTCATCCTGCGGCGGGGTAGCGCGAAGCCCACGGCCGTCCGGCGGCGCGCGCCGTGTGCCTGGCTCCCCGCCAATGGAACCGTCTGCCGCAATCGGCGGTCCCGATCCGCGCATCGCCCGGCGCCAAGCCATCCTCCGCGTGCCGAGCGCGCCCGCCGCCGGCCCGGCGGCAAGCCGGCCGCCGCCGCGGCAGCGCGGCGCCGGAAAGGCTGGGTGGCGTGCTGCTGATGCCGCGCCCCCGGCAATCCGGCGGCGACGTGCGTGCCTGACCGATGGCGGCACGCGCGTCGCGGTTCCGCCGGCGACGTTTGCCAACGCATCTGCCAGCCGCGCAACCATCAGCCGCGGGGCGGAAACGCGCGGCGCATTCCGCCTTGCCGCGGACCGGCGCAATTGCGAGACTGCACATTCCGCCGTGCATGCCGGAACCCGAAATGAGCAATACCATCGACGCTGCCGCTTTCGCGTCGGAGTTCGCACCGGTCCCCCCGGCGGATTTCATTTCCCTGCTGCGGCAGACGGGGTTCTCCGCCGAGGCCTATCGCGACGCGTATGGCGATCTGGCGGCGCTGAACTGGGACGCGAGCCAGGCACTCGCGCATTTCGTGCATGCTGGCCTGGACGAACGGCGGCGTGCCCCGCTGACGCTGGACCGGAACGCGCTGGTCGCACTGGCGCGGCTCAGGCTGCACGATGTCGGCTTCAAGGCGAAGCTGCTGACGTCCCTGGGCAGCCATCTGTTCGACGCTGTCGAACATCCCTACGGCATGGCGATCGCCGAGCGCTGGCCGGTCATCGGCGCCTTGGCCCGCGCAGCGGCCCGCCCCTATTTCGTTGCCGGCGACAGCCATTCGAACCAATTCGCCCTGGCCGGCACGCGAGACGATGCATGGCTGCTGCCCATCCATCTGCTGTGTACCGGCGGCTCGGCCGGAGGACTCGGCAATGCCAGAGCGCGCTCCGGCTATGGCCGGCTGCTGCGCCAGGCCGTGCAGCTCATCGAAAACCTGCCCGGCGCCGAAGAGCTGCCGTTCCTGTTGCAGTTCGGCCAGGTCGATATCGAGTTCGTCTATCACTACCGCCGCGTCAGGGACGGCAAGCGGACGCTGGATCTCGACGACTATCGGGCGTTCTGCGACACGATGCTCGATCGCTACATGGCCTTCGTCGCCGGCCTGTTCGCGCCTGCAAGCAGACTGCGCGTGTTCCTCGTGTCGGTGTTTCCGCCGGCGCTGTCGGATGCGGCTTGGCGGCAGGGCTATGTGAATGCCGATATCGCGGAACGTGAGACGACCAACGCGCTTGCCGAATTGTCGGCCGGCATCCGCGGGCTGGAGATCGCCGACCTGCGACAACGCACGGAAATCCACGCCCATTACAATGACCGGCTGCGGACGGCCTGCCGGCGGCACGGTTTGCGGTTCATCGACAGCTTCACGCCGTTCCTCGGCGCCGACGGTCTGGTCGATCCGCGCTATGTCGTTCCGGAGACCAAGGGCGCGGAGCATCATCTCGACTCGCGCGCGACCTATGGCGCGGTCGCCGGCCTGATCTGGCCCTGCATCGACGCGATCGGACGGGCCCGGATCCTCACAAACGGCCCAATGCCGCGATCACCACCGTGATCAGACCGAGGATCAGGTTGAGCCCGATCAGCTTGCGAACGGCGTCGATGTTCGCCACCATGCGCGCGCGATCGGTGGTGCGGCGAAACCGGGCATAGGGTCCGAACACCAGCGCCAGGAAGACGATCGCCATCAGCACGCCGAGCGACATCATCGCCTGCACGTTCCAGGTCGCGCCGGCCATGCCGCCATAGGCGCCGAACAGGATGGCGAAGCCGCTCAGCAGCAGCAGCGGCATCACGTGCCACACCACCAGGAAGAAGCGGCGAAAGACCTGCGTGTGCAGCAGCAGGCGTTGCGGCGGTTCCAGCACCGCCAGGCTCGGCCGCAGCACGACATAGGCGAAGAACATGCCGCCGACCCAGAGCACGGCACAGAGAACGTGCAGCGCAAGCAGCCAGGACCAAAGGCTCATCCGGTGATCTCCCTGAGTTCGTCGAGCAAGGCGCGCAGTTCGGCCGCGGCGCTGGAGCGTGGGGCCGCCTCGGTGACGCCGAGGCCGGCGGCGAAGGCGGTGGCGAAGCCGGTGCGGTTGCCGATCGCGGAGCGCAGCAGCGGCAGGTTGCGCGAGGCGAGGTCGGCCTTCACGGTCTCGCCGAGGCGCGAGGCGGGCGGCACCCGGTTCAGCACAACGCGGGCGTTGCGGCGTTCGGCGGCGGCGAGCGCCAGGGTGCCCTCGGCGGCCCAGACATCGGGCGGGCTCGGCTGCACCGGGATCAGCACCAGGTCGGCGCCGCGGATCGCCAGCCTGGCGTCGGTGTCGATCTGCGGCGGCGAATCGATCAGCACGACGTCATGGGTTTTCCTGAGTCGGTCGAGTTCGGCGGAGAGGCGCCAGCCGGAGACGTCGGAGAACGTGAGCGGCGGCGCCTGGGCGTCGCGCGCGGCGCGGATGGCGTGCCAGCGCGTCAGGCTTCGCTGCGGATCGATGTCGAGTAACGCGACGCGCGCGGTGGGGGCCAGCCCGGCGGCCAGGTTGGCCGCGAGCGTGGTCTTGCCGGTGCCGCCCTTCTGCTGCGCCACCGTGATGACGATCGCCATGGCTGCGACTCCGCCGCTGGATGCACGGTAGAGGACCAGAAGCGGGCGGCGGATGCCAGGGGACAGACGCGGATCGTGGGCACGCCGTATCCTGCCGGAGAACCGTTGCACTCCCAGCTTATGCGCACCAGCAGGCCGGTCGGTTGGTTCGGGCCGAGGCGCCGGTCATTCCTGCACGAACTCGCCCGACTTGCCGCCCGCCTTGTGCACCAGGCGCACCGCCTCGATCCGCATGCCCCGGTCCACCGACTTGCACATGTCATAGACCGTCAGCGCCGCCACCGAGGCCGCCGTCAGCGCCTCCATCTCCACTCCCGTCCGGCCGGTGGTGCGCACCGTGGCGGCGATCTCCACCGCGTCCTCGCCGGCCGTCAGCTCCAGCGTCACCGCGCTGACCGGCAGCGGATGGCACAGCGGGATCAGCTCCGCCGTGCGCTTGGCGGCCATGATGCCGGCGATGCGCGCCACGCCGAGCACGTCGCCCTTCCGGGCGGTGCCGGCGCGGATCATCGCGGCGGTTTCGGGGCGCATCGCCACCCGCGCGCGCGCCGTGGCGCTGCGGTCGGTCTCCGGCTTGGCGGACACGTCCACCATCGCGGCGTTGCCGGCCGCGTCGAAATGGGTGAATCCGGTCACCGGCCGGCGCTCCCGCTCGCGGGCCGGGGCGGCGAAGCGGGCCAAGGTCGGGGTGAGGGTGCCGCACGCATCGCCCTCACCCTAACCCTCTCCGGCTTCATGGGAGAGCGTATTCTCGCCCAGCAGCGCACGGGTGGCGGCCGTCACGTCCGGCTGGCGCATCAGGCTCTCACCCACCAGGAAGCATTGCGCGCCCGCCGCGGCAAGGCGCCGGACGTCGCCGGTCGAACGGATGCCGCTCTCGGCCACCAGGAAGCGGTCCGCCGGCACCAGCGGCGCCAATTGCTCCGTTACCGCAAGATTGGTCTGCAACGTCTTCAAATTGCGGTTGTTTATGCCAACAATATTGGTCTCCAGCCCGAGCGCCCGTTGTAGCTCGCGCGCGTCATGCACCTCGACCAGCACGTCCATGTCCAGCGCCCGCGCGACGCCTTCCAGCTCGCGCGCCTGGCCGTTCTCCAGCGCCGCCATGATCAGCAGAATGCAATCGGCCCCCATCGCTCTGCTCTCGTACACCTGCCATGGGTCGAGGATGAAGTCCTTGCGCAGCACCGGCAGGTCCACCGCGGCGCGGGCCGCGACCAGGTGCGCCGCGCTGCCCTGGAAATGCGGCGCGTCGGTCAGCACCGACAGGCAGGTGGCGCCACCGTCGCGGTACGCCCGTGCCAGCGTGGCCGGGTCGAAATCCGGGCGGATCAGCCCACCCGAGGGCGAGGCCTTCTTGATCTCCGCCACCAGGCCGTAGTGCCCGGCCGCGACGGCGCGCTTCAGCGCCCGGCCGAAGCCGCGCGGCGTGTCGGCCCGCGCGGCAATGTCCTGGCGCAGCCGGTCGATGCCTCGCTCCACCTTGCGCCGCGCGACCTCGGCCAGGGTGTCGGCGCAGATGCGTAGCAGCACGTCCGGCAGCGTCGTGGGGTCGTTCGGCATCGGTATCCTCGGCGTCCGGTCGGCAGTCAGGGTCAGCGTGCGGCGGTCTCGCCCAGATTGGTTTCCCGGCGCAGCGCCTGCAACGCGGCAAGCGCGGCGCCGGATGCGATGGCATCGGCGGCGATGCCGGCACCCTCGCGCAGGTCCGCGGCGCGGCCGGCGACCACCAGCGCCGCAGCGGCGTTCAGCACCACGGTGTCGCGATAGGCCCCGCGCGCGCCTTCCAGCAAGGCGGCCAGGTAGGCGGCGTTCAGCGCGGCGTCGCCGCCGGCGATCGCCTGCACCGGAGCGCGCGGCAGGCCGGCGTCTTCCGGGGTGACGGTGAATGCGGTCACGCTGCCGTCACGCAGGGCGACGACCTGATTCTCGCTGGCCACCGTCAGCTCGTCCAGGCCCCTGCCATGCACGATCCAGGCGGCTTCGCTGCCCAGCGCGCCAAGCGTTTCGGCCATCGGCCGCGCCCATTCGGCGGCGAACACGCCGGTGAGCTGGCGGCGGACCCGCGCCGGGTTGGCCAGGGGACCGAGCAAGTTGAAGATGGTGCGGGTGCCGAGCTCGACGCGCGGGCCGGCGGCGTGGCGCATCGAGGGATGGTGCCGCGGCGCGAACAGGAACACGCAGTTGGCGGCGCGCAGGATGTCGGGCAGCCGGTCCATCGGCGCATCGACGTTCACCCCCAGCGCGGTCAGCACGTCGGCCCCGCCGGTGCGCGAGGACAGCGCGCGGTTGCCGTGCTTGGCCACCGGCACCCCGGCGCCGGCGACCACGAAGGTGACCGCGGTGGAGACGTTCAGCGTGCCGGCATTGTCGCCGCCGGTGCCGCAGACGTCGATCGCGCCGTCGGGTGCGGCGATCGCGGTCATCCGGGCGCGCATGGCGCGAACGGCGCCGGTCAGCTCCGCCACTGTTTCACCCCGCACCCGCATGGCCATCAGCAGGGCGCCGATCTGCGCGGGAGTGGCCTCGCCGGACATGATGATGTCGAAGGCAGCCTCGGCGTCGGCGGCGGGCAGCGTTTCGCCGGCGGCGAGACGGGCCAGGATGGGTTTCAGGTTGTTGGACACGCTGGGTTCGGACTGGGCGGGCGGGGGTCAGGCAGCGCGGGCGGGCTGGTTGCTGCCGCGGGCGATGGCCAGGAAGTTGGCCAGCAACGTGTGGCCGTGCTCCGAGGCGATGCTCTCCGGGTGGAACTGCACGCCGAACACCGGCAGCGTGCGGTGGCGCAAGCCCATGAGCAAGCCGTCCTCGGTCCAGGCGGTGACGGCCAGGGCGGGCGGCAGCGTGGCACGATCGACAATCAGGCTGTGATAGCGGGTGGCGGTGAACGGCGACGGGATGCCTTCGAGGATGTCCCCCCCGGCATGGAAGATGCGGCTGGTCTTGCCGTGCATCGGCGCGGGGGCGCGCACCACGGCGCCGCCGAACGCCTGGCCGATCGCCTGGAGGCCGAGGCAGACGCCGAGGATCGGGATTTTCCCCGCGGCGGCGGCCACCAGGTCGAGGCAGATGCCGGCCTCGTTGGGCGTGCAGGGGCCCGGCGACAGCACGATCGCCTCCGGCTGCCGCGCCATCGCTTCGGCGACGGTCAGCTTGTCGTTGCGCACCACCTCGCACCGCCCGCCCACGTCGCCCAGGAAGTGGTAGAGGTTGAAGGTAAAGCTGTCGTAGTTGTCGATCAGCAGGAGCATGGCGGCGGCATCCTTGCCCGGCGGCGGGCGGCGGGTCAACGTTTGGCTGGCGTGGCCGGACCGAACCACGCCGCGAGCCGCGCGTCGGTGTCCGCGACGGAGAATTCCTCGGGATCGAAGTCCTCAGCCAGCCACTCCGACATTTCCTCGTGGTCGGGGGGCGTCGGATCGGCCGTGACCTCGAGCAGATTGGCATAGGTGTGGACGCCGCCGCAGTCCTCCGGCGGACAGGCCCGCTTGCCGGCGATGCAGGCGGAGTAGTGCTGCCCCGTGACGCGCGGAACCGTGCCCTCGATGACGACCAGGTGCTCCCAGTCGTTGCCGAAATCGTAGATGTACTTGAAGCCTCGGTTGCGGACGCCGGCGAGGGTCAGGCGCGCCTCGTTGGCCACCTCGTCGGTGGTGCCCGGATCGCCGAAGCGCACTCAGTCAACGCCGATGACGGCGCAGCCCAACTCATGCCGCGGGCCGCCATGACCAACCCAGACAACTCCGCAGCGCACGTCAGCGATTTTGCCGGCACCATGCAGCGACCCCAGCGCACCTCAGCGCCCAACTATCTTCGGTTCGATGCAACCACGTGACTGCGCGAGCCTCGCAACACAGCCGTTCATCCATCGGCCGCCCGCTATAGTCCCCTTGGCCGGCGGCACAAGCGGTTCAGTTCAATCCGGCTTCAATGATGTCGCGCTTCGAACGCACCGCGCCGCTGGTGTCGCGCGACCTCACAGAACCCTCCAGAGTCCAGGTGCCGGGGTTGGCCTCGGCACCCAATCTCTACACGATTCCAGGCGCTTGTACCATGCCCGTCAGCGAATCCCTGCCATGCGGTGAATAAGATGGGTCAGGTGGAGACCTGTTCCAGCACCGCGCTCGCCTGGCGGATCCCCGCGACGCGGATCAGCACGCCCGGCAGCAACGCCCCTGGCACCACAATGAACAACACCCAACCCAGATGATTCGGTCCCATCCCATACAGCAACCCGATCAAGGTGACTCCCGCCCAGGCGCCCAGGTGGCCCAGGCCGTCGGTCCAGGCGAATGCCACCGAGCGGATGCGGGTCGGGAAGGCCACCGCTGTGTAATTGTACATGTTGAACAGCCAGAGTGTGGAGCCAATGCGGACCAGGGTGAAGAACACCGCCATGACCGGCTCGGTCGGCACAAAGTACAATACCGCCATGGCGACCGAGAACAGCAGCGCCATCAACAGGATGGTATCGCGTCGCTCCACTCGCTCACGCAGCCAGGAGTTGATGAGGAAGCTCACGAAGACGAAGACGTAGGCGACCGTGAACACCATGAAGACGAAATGCGGCGAGCCGCCGTGATCCACCATATAGACGCCGGCAAAGGCGCCGACGCCATAGATGATCCCCGCGTAGCCGAACATCCAGCAGACGATCAGGGTCACCACCCGGCCGCGATACCGGGCGCTGGTGAAGAGCTCATGCCACGCCTCCCGCCCGGCCACGATCACCGGGTGCTGCCCGACCGTCGGTTCCGGCAGCGCCGCGCCGAAGACGCGGGCGCTGCGCCGCTCGAGCTCCGCCATGATCTGCTCCGCCTCGGCGTGGCGGCCCATCGCCTCCAGCCAGCGCGGCGATTCCGGCAGCCGCCAGAGCGTGACCGGCAGAATCACCACGATCAACGCCGCCGCGCTGATCCAGATGAAGGCCTGCCAGTGCGCCGGGATCAGCCAGAAGCCAAGCAGGCTGATCAGCACACCGACCAGTGCGGTGACCGCCTGCGAGGCGAGCAGCACGCGGCTGCGCAGCTCGGGCGCGACCATCTCGGTGAGATAGACCGCGTGGGTTGCAACGATGCCGCCGACGCCGAGCGTGCTGACTACCGACAGCACGACCAGCCCCGAGAAACTGGTGACATAGGCGAACGGCCAGAGGCACACGCCGCCCAGCAGCACCGAGAGGATGATCGCCGGGCGGCGGCCGAACCGTCCAGCCACCCAGCTCATGATATACGCACCGAGCAGCACGCCGAGGCCGACCTGCAGCGCCTGGATCACCCCGTACTGCACCGTCGTGATGAGGTGCAGCGGCCGCCAGATGAACGGATACAGCCGGGCGCCGATGCCGTCGGTATCGACGATGATGAAGCCCCAGGCGATCTCGACCAGGATCGCCAGCTCCCACTGCACGCGGGTGAGCGGCAGGCGGTCGATGCGGGCGGCCATGTCACCGGCGATGGCGCGCGGTTGCGCGGTGGCAGGGCTGTCCACCATGTTCATGTGTCCTTCCGTTAGAGCGTGACGGGCCCCAGGCCCGCGAGACAGGCGGAGCGTTTCCGTCTCCACTGCGGCCTGCCCGCCCCGGCTACTGGTGGGTAGCTTACGTGCGGGACGGATCTCAGGTCAATCAGGGCATGGCGGGGTGTCTGATAGACGTGGCCGGACCGAACCGCGCCGCGAGCCGCGCGTCGGTGTCCGCGACCGAGAATTCCTCGGGATCGAAGTCCTCAGCCAGCCACTCCGACATTTCCTTGTGGTCGGGGTGCGTCGGATCGGCCGTGACCTCGAGCAGATTGGCATAGCCGTGGACGCCGCCGCAGTCCTCCGGCGGACAGGCCCGCTTGCCGGCGATGCAGGCGGGGTAGTGCTGCCCCTCGACGCGCGCGACCGTGCCCTCGATGACGACCAGATGCTCCCAGTCGTCCCCGAAATCATAGGTGTATTTGAAACGGGCGACGCCTCTGTCGCGGACGCCGGCGAGGGTCAGGCGCGCCTCGTTGGCCACCTCGTCGGTGGTGCCCGGATTGCCGAAGCGCTCGCCGGCGATGTCGAACTCGTGGAGGTGCCCGTCGTCCCAGCCCATGCTGGTCTGGATGGCGTCGTGCAGGTCGCGCAGCGTCATGTTGGCGGGGACCAGGAGACGCCGCCAAACCGGCGGACGCAACCCGATCAGGGTCACCTTCAGTTTCGCGATGTATCCCGTTGTCGCGGCTTTCCTGGCCATGGCGGGGTCCTTTGCGGGCGCGGGGCTGGAGTGCCGACTGCGCGGATTTCACGTGCACGGACTACGCGATCGGTTTTCGCGCCGCCAGGGTGAATGCCGGGCTGGAGATGCCGGCACGTGCCGCCCAGGCGGTGTAACATCGGGTCATACGCCGGCGCCGGCATCGCCAGCCCGGCGGTATCGGCACGGAGGAACGGAGCGTATTGCTCAATCCCCGGCACTCATCAGCCCAGGACCGGCACGTGACCGAGACTTCATTCGGCGCCGATGCCCGGCTAAAACGCAGCGGATGAATGGGACGGGAGAAAACGCAAATGGCAAATGCAACGCATTGGGTCGGCACCTGGACCGCGGCACCCGCACCGGCCGAGGGCGTCGCCTTCAGCAACGTGACGCTGCGGATGAACGCGCGCGTCAGCCTCGGCGGCAAGCTGCTGCGGGTGCGACTGTCGAACGCCCACGGCACCGGCCCACTCGCGATCGGCGCCGCGTATATCGGTTTGCGTGCCGGCGGCCCCGCCATCGTTCCGGGCAGCAACCGGAAGCTCACCTTCGGCGGCAGCCCCGCAGCCACGATCGCCACCGGCTCGCTGCTGATCAGCGACCCGGTCGAGCTGGACGTGCCGCCGCTCGGCGACGTGGCGATCACCACGCACCTGCCGGATGATCTTCCAGTCAGCTTCGGCGTCACCGGCCGCTATGCGCGGGTCACGAACTACATTTCCCCGCTTGGCAATTTCGCCGACACGGAAGCAATGCCGGTCAGCCGCATCACCGACGATTGGTATTTCGTCAGCGGCATCGACGTGCTGGCGGAACCCGGCACCGGCGGCATCGTCGCGCTCGGCGATTCGCTGACCGACGCCAACATCTCGACGCACGACGCCTTCGCCAGTTGGCCGGGCCAGCTTGCGCGCCGGCTGCACGCGCGGCGTGGCGGCCGGCCGATGGGGGTGATGAACCAGGGGCTCGGCGGCAACCGCATCCTGCACGACGTCCGCGGCGACAGCGGGTTGCGGCGGTTCGATCGCGACGTGCTGGCACAGCCGGGCGTGACGCATGTCATCGTTCTGCTGGGCACCAACGACCTGCGCAACCGCTCGGCAAAGCCCGAGGAGGAAGCCAACGCACCCGCGATGATCGCAGGGTTGCAGCAACTCGCACTGCGAGCGCACGCGCGTGGGGTGAAGATCTTCGGCGGCACGCTGACGCCGTTCGAAAATGAAACCTTCCTGCCTGGAGCCTGGAACCCGGCGCGCGAGGCGGTGCGCCAGGAGGTCAATGCGTGGATCAGGCGGGGCGGCGCGTTCGACGCGGTGATCGACTTCGAGGCGGCGGTGCGCGACCCGGAGCATCCGACCAGCATGCTGCCGATCCATGATTGCGGCGACCACCTGCACCAGAGCGACCGTGGTTACAACCACATGGGCGACATCATCGACCTGTCACTGTTCGATTAAGGCCTGGCACGTCCTCCGCGCGCCATTGCCAGGAGCGCAGCGACGAAGCACTCCCCCGCCTGACGAGCGGTCCGGGCCCGTCAGGCGGAAGATTGCCGCGTCGCTTCGCTCCTCGCAATGACAGAGGATCGGGCGCCGCCCTTATGGCCGCGCCATGTCGCCTTGCGAGAACGCCGTCTCCTCGTTGGTGATGAACTCAAGCAGACACGCCCTGCCCTCCTCGGTCTGCCGGCGCGCGCGCAGGATGGCCTCGCCGATCTGTCCGGGGTGCTCCACCCGCTCGCTCCAGCCGCCCAGGTCGCGGGCCAGCGCCGCGTAATTGCCGCCCAGGTCGCGGGCCCGAAATCTCTCGTGCGACAGCCCCATGTGTCGCGTCTCGATCGCCATGCTGGAGTTGTTGAACACGATGGTCAGGATCGGCACGCCGCAGCGCACCGCGGTCTCGAAGTCCAGCCCGGTCATGCCGAACGCCGCATCGCCCATGATGTTGACGCAGAACTTGTCCGGTGCCGCGATCTTCGCGCCGATGTTCAGCCCCAGCCCGGTGCCGAGTTGGTGCGACTTGCCCCACCCCAGATACCCGCGCGGTCGTTGCGCCCGATAAAACGGCAACAACTGCTCGCGCGGACTGCCGGAATCATGCGTCATGATGACGCCGGCGGTATCCACCACTTGCTGGAACTCGGCGATCACCCGGTACGGATTGATCGGCGCCGTCGTCGCGCCCAGCTTCGGTTGCCATTTCGCCAGCCACGACGCATTGGCGCGCGCGATCTCCGCCGCCGGGGAACGCTCCACCGTGCGCCGGTCGAGCCGGTCCAGCACCGCCGCGATCAGATGCCCCAGCGTCAGCTTCGCATCGCCGAGCAGTGCAACGTCGGTGTCGTAGGTCTTGTTGAGGTCGCGGGTGTCGTTGGTGTTATGGATCAGCTTCGCGCGGCCGGGCAGCGTCGGCGTGGACAGCGGATGCTGGGTCAGTCCGCAGCCGACCGCGAGGATCACGTCCGCCTTGTCGTGCAGGAACAGCGAACCCGCGCCAGTAAAGCCGTTGCCGCCGGTGCCCAGCGCCAGCGGATGATCCTCGGGGAACGCGCTCTTGCCGTCCACCGTGGTCATCACCGGCGCCTGCAACAGCTCGGCGAGCCGCACCAACTCGTCGCTGGCTTCGGCATACAGCACGCCCTGCCCGGCCAGGATGATCGGACACGCCGCTTCCACCAGCAGCTTCGCGGCGGCCTCCACGTCGTGCGCATCCGGTGCGGAGCGTGTCGCGCGGACGCCGCCATACGCCCCCGCATTGCCGGGAATTTCGCGGCCGACGACGTCACGCGGCAGTTCCACCATCACCGGACCCGGCCGCCCGTTGCGCAGCGCGTTGAACGCCCGCCGCATCACGTCCGGCGTCTGCTCTGGTTGCACGATCGTTTCAATCGACTTGGTGACCGAGGCATAGCTGCGCGCGGAATTGAACAACGGAAACACCTGCGCCTGCTCCAGCGCATGGCCGAGCGGCAGCAGCAGGATCGGCGTGGAATCGGAATATGCCGAGGCAACGCCGGCGAACGCGTTCTCCGCGCCCGGGCCATATTGCATGGCGAACACGCCGACCGGCTTGCCGTTGGTAACCCGCGCGAACCCGTCGGCCATGTGCACGCCGACCCTCTCCTGCCGGCAGATCACCGGCCGCAGCCCGCCGGCCACCGCCGCTTCGATCATCGACGTGGTCGGAAAGCAGAAGAATGTGGTGACACCCTCGCGCCGCAGGGTTTCGACGATGGCATCGGCGACGTTCATGGGTTTCCTCCCCCGTTGCTGACGAGGGAGGTTGCCGCGTATGCCACGCCGTGTCACCCCGTGGCCGCAACACCCTTGCGCATGCGAAGGATGGTACGCCAAACCGCCGTCAGCGCGTCATGCTGTTGCTCGTAAAAGGGCGGCTCGCCAGCATATTGTCCATTTTCGCGCCGAGCGCGTCGGACACCGCATCGACGCGTTGCGGCGGTGCCATTGCGGGCGCGGCGGCATTGCTCGCGCTGTAATCGCCACCCGTAGTTGCGCAACCCGCCAGCATCAGCAAGGCGGGCAGCACGTGCCGTATCCGGACTTTCATTCGGTCAATCCCATTCAAGGCGCAACCCAAACCCTATGACGCCACTCGGCGGCCACTGCTTTTACCAGCAGATTAGTCCGCCCTGGAAGCGTTCCGCACTAACAATTACGCGATTCGCACGCGGGGCGACGCCGGTTTTGCGTGATGCGGGCATCAAATCGGCGCGCGCAGGCGCTCGGCTCCCAAACCCGTGAGGAAGGCAACGCTGCCCGCGGCGATCGTGGCGACCGTCCGCGGTACCTCAGCATCCAGCACCGCCAGGTCAGCCCGCTTGCCAGGCGAAATGGTCCCGCGATCGGACAGTCCGGCCGCGCGCGCCGGATTGGTCGAAACCAGCGACCATGCCTGCGCGAGATCCAGCACGCCGCGTCCGGCAAGGATCAGCGCGGCACGCAGCATGGCCGGATAGTAGTAGTCGGACGACAGCACGTTGCAGATGCCGGCCTCGGCAAGCCGGGCCGCGGAGGCCCAGCCGATATGCGACCGGCCCCGCACCACGTTCGGACTGCCCATCACCACCCAGTCGCCGGCGCCGCGCGCCGCCTCGCCGACCTCCTCCGCCATGGGAAACTCGCAGATGCGCGCACCCAACTCGCGAAACACCGTGCGCTCCGGCACCGTCGCGTCGTCGTGGCTGGCAAGCGGCGTGCCGGCAAGCCGCGCCGCGGCGGCGATGCGGGACCGCGCGGCCGGCACGCCATCGGCGCACCCACCGATGCGCTCCGCCAGGACGCGAAAAGCGTCCAGCGTCATGCCGGCGCGGTCGCTGTACCGGGCACCGGCCACCGGGTCGGCGAGCTTCTTCAGGATCGACGGCGTGTGATCATTGAATGCGACCAGGTGGACGTGGCCGGCGGCTATGGCGGCCAGCGCCGTCTCCAACGCGTCGAGATTGTAGGCCTCCCAACGCAGATGCACGCGCATGTCGCAAGTCCATTGCCGCGCCCGCAACGCGGCGAGCAGCGCGACCCAGGAATCCCGGCTGCGCAGCCCAGGCTCCCACGACAACGTGACGCCGTGAAACGCCGTGGTAACGCCGTTGGCCAGCAACTGCGCCTCGGTGTCGAGCAATGCAACGTCGGGCGGGAAATCCACGCCCGGGCGCGGCTGCAATTGCCGTTCGAAGGCATCGCCGTGGATATCGACGATCCCCGGCAACACCAGCAGGCCACGCGCGTCGAATGTCCGGTCGCCGCGAGTTTCGGTGCCGATCTCGGCGATAAGTCCATCCGCCAGCAGCACATCCGCGGTCTGTTCGCCGTCCGGCAGCAGCACGCGGCCGCCGGCGATTCGCAGCGTATCCATGTCAATTGCTCTCTACGGTTCGAACACGATCTGCACGCGCGGGGTGGGATAGCGGCCGATGGCGAACTCCACCACCTGCCCGGCGCGATCGACATTGACGTTCTCGGCCAGCAACAGCGGCCGGTTGCGCGGCATGCGCAGCAGCTCTGCCTCCTCGCCGGTCGGCAGCCGGGCCGTCACCCGCGTCATCTGCCGCAGGTAATCGGTGACGCCGACGGCGTGCAGCGCCTCGGTGATGCGCGGCGTGGCCCGCAACGACTCCAGAATGCCGCGCAGCCGGGCCGTTGGAAAATAGTGGCTGGTCAGGCTCACTGGCCGGTCGTCGGCGAAACCCAGGCGTTCCAGCAACACCACGCGACCGCCGGCACGCAGGCCGAGACCCGAGGCGACCTGCGTATCCGCCGCGGTCTCCCTCAGTTGCAGCACGCGCCCCGACGGTTCCTTGTTGTGCCGCCTGATCCATTCGGAAAAACGGGTGCGCGGCTCGACCGAATACTCCAATACATCCTCGGCCACGAAAGACCCCCGCCCCTGCTCGATCCGCACCAGGCCGCTGTGCGAGAGTTCCTCCAGCGCGCGGCGAACCGTGTGGCGGTTCACCGCGAAACGCTGCGAGAGCTCCGCTTCGGTGGGCAGGCGACCGCCCGGCGCGTAGATGCCGGTGTCGATATCCCGCTGCAAATGACTGGCGATCTGCCGCCACAGAGCCACACCATCGTGGCGTAGGACCGGATGAGTCTGCCAGTCGTCTATTTCACGCGCCAGCTTCATGGTTTCGTCATCCAGGCGGGACCCTGTTTGTGCGATTTCGCGGTTGACGATAGTCCGGGCTGCCGCTAGCTGTCTAGACATCTGCATAAGTCCGAACGCGCCATGGACGATGAAACTGGGCACGACCAAGCTGGGCACGATGAAGCTGGCTCCCGCCAACCGCACGCCGCACGGCGCCGCTGGATGGCGGTGCTGGCGCGGGCGAGCGCTGCGGACCTCGCCGCATTGCTGGACCGCCATGCCGGCGTGCCGCACTACACGAAGCTGCGCGGTCCGGAGGCCGGCCTCGTGATGGTGCGCGGTCGCACCGGCGGCGGCGGCGCGCCGTTCAATCTCGGCGAGATGACGGTCACGCGATGCACGGTGCGCATCGATGCGGGACAAGTGGGGCACGCCTATGTCGCGGGACGCGACGCACGGCAGGCCGAGCTGGCGGCGGTGTTCGATGCCTTGTTGCAGGACCCGGTTCAGGCTTTCGCATTGCAGGCCAACGTGATCGCGCCGCTGGCCGAGGCGCAGCGGACGCGCCGCGCCGCGACCGCTGCGAAGGCTGCCGCGACCAAGGTGCAGTTCTTCGCCATGCGGAACATGCGCGCATGAGCGCGGACATGCTCCAGCCGGGCTTTGCCGATCCGGTGGCTGGCGCGCAGTCCTGTTTTCGCGCCGTGCTGGACGCCATGGCACGGCCTGGACGCATCCGCGAGGTGGGCACCGACCTCACGCCGCCCGCGCCGCTGGCGCCGGCGACGGCCGCGGTGCTGCTGACCTTGCTCGACTACGACACGCCGGTATGGCTCGATCCCGCGTTCGCGGGCGCACGCAATTGGGTGGGCTTCCATTGCGGCGCACCGATCGTTGCCGCGATCGGCGCATGCCGCTTCGCCGTCGCCCTGGCCCTGCCGGAGCTAGCGGCGCTGCCGTCCGGCACGCATGAAGCGCCGGAAGATGCGGCGACGCTGATCCTGCAGGTGAACGCATTCGGCCGCGGCCGGACCTACCGCCTGGCCGGTCCCGGATTGCGCGTGCCGGCGCTGCTGTCGGTGGACTTGTTGCCGGCTGGCTTCGCCACTGCCTGGCAGGAAAATCATGCGCTGTTCCCGCGCGGCGCCGACATCGTGCTGTGCGCCGGCACCGCGCTCGCGGCGCTGCCGCGCAGCGTGACGCTGCAGGAGGTTTGAGTCATGGCCTATGTCGCGGTCAAGGGCGGCGAACAGGCGATCGACGCGGCGCACGCCTGGCTGGCGGAGGCGCGGCGGGGCGATCCGGCGGTGCCGGAGCTCTCGCTGGCGCAGATCGCGCAGCAACTCGGCCGCGCGGTGGATCGCGCGATGGGCGAGGGTTCGCTGTACGACCGCGAACTCGCGGCACTGGCGGTGAAGCAGGCGCAGGGCGATTTGATCGAGGCGGCGTTCCTGCTGCGTGCCTACCGCACCACCCTGCCCCGCCTGGCTTATTCATTGCCGGTGGATACCGCCGCGATGCTGGTGCAGCGGCGCATTTCCGCGGTGTTCAAGGACCTGCCTGGCGGTCAATTGCTCGGCCCGACCTATGACTACACGCATCGGCTGCTGGATTTCAGCCTGGGCGCCGCCGGCGCTGCGCCGCCGGCCGCGACGCGCGCCGCACCGGACAACGCGGCGATGCCACGCGTGGCGGACATCCTCGGGCACGAAGGGTTGCTCGAGCAGGACGGCGACGGGAACCGGGAGCCGGGCGACCTGACGCGCGAGCCGTTGCGGTTTCCCGCGCCACGCGACGTGCGTTTGCAGGCGCTGGCGCGCGGCGACGAGGGTTTTCTGCTCGCGCTCGGCTATTCCACGCAGCGCGGCTATGGCGGCACGCACCCGTTCGCCGGCGAGATCCGCATGGGCGACGTTACGGTGGAAATCGAACCGCCGGAACTTGGTTTCGCCATCGACATTGCCGACGTCACGCTGACCGAATGCCAGATGGTGAACCAGTTCAAAGGTTCGAAGACGCTGCCGGCGCAATTCACCCGCGGCTACGGCCTGGTGTTCGGCCACGCGGAACGCAAGGCGATGGCGATGGCCCTGGTCGATCGGGCGATGCGCGCCGAGGAGCTGGGCGAGGAAGTCGCCGCGCCGGCGCAGGACGTCGAATTCGTGGTGTACCACTCCGATAACATCGAGGCGACGGGGTTTGTCGAACACCTGAAGCTGCCACATTACGTCGATTTTCAGAGCGAGCTGGAGAATGTCCGCCGGATGCGGCGCGAGACGGCGCGTGCCGCGGAACGCGCGGAGGCGGCGGAATGATGCGCCCCCGTCGCCACGCAGCTTCTCCCCCTCCCCTTGAGGGAGGGGGTTGGGGGGAGGGGTGCATACAGCCACGGACGGTGCGTGTGAGCACCCCTCCCCCCACCCTCCTCTCTCAAGGGGAGCGGAAGCCAGCGCGGGCTTGCGCAGGCATGAGGCGCGCGCCATGAACGGCTACAATTTCGCCTACCTCGACGAGCAAACCAAGCGCATGATTCGTCGTGCGCTGCTGAAGGCGGTAGCGATCCCGGGCCATCAGGTGCCGTTCGGTTCGCGCGAGATGCCGCTGCCCTATGGCTGGGGCACCGGCGGCATCCAGGTCACCGCGTCGGTGCTGGGGCAGGACGACGTGCTGAAGGTGATCGACCAGGGCGCCGACGACACGACGAACGCCGTCTCCATCCGCCGCTTCTTCGCGCGCACCGCCGGCGTGCGCACCACGACGCGCACCGCGGACGCCACGCTCATCCAGACGCGGCACCGCATTCCCGAAACCGCGCTGCGCGAGGACCAGATCATCGTCTATCAGGTGCCGCAGCCGGAGCCGTTGTCGCGGCTTGAACCAAGCCGCGCGGAAACCCGCCGCATGCACGCGCTGGCCGATTACGGCCTGATGCACGTGAAACTCTACGAAGACATCGCGCGCTTCGGCCAGGTGTCGATCAGCTACGACTATCCGGTGATGGTGAACCACCGCTACCTGATGGCGCCCAGCCCGATTCCCGCCTTCGACAATCCCAAGATGCACATGATGCCGGCGTTGCAGCTTTTCGGCGCCGGTCGCGAAAAACGCATCTACGCCGTGCCGCCCTATACCGAGGTTCGCTCGCTCGATTTCGACGACCACCCGTTCCGCGCCATCCGCGCGCCGCACGCCTGCGGGCTCTGCGGCGCGGACAACGTGTATCTCGACGAAGTGGTGGTGGATGACCGCGGCGGCCGGCTGTTCGTCTGTTCCGATACCGACCATTGCGCGGAACGCCGCGCTGCCGGCCATGTCGGCGCCGATGCCATGCAGGACGCCGCCGAATGACCGACGATACACTGCTCTCGGCGCGCGGGCTGACGCTGTCGTTCGGCAACATTCCTGCGCTGGCCGAGGTCGATGTCGATCTCTGGCCCGGCGAAATGCTGGCGGTGGTGGGCGAATCCGGGTCGGGCAAGACCACCCTGCTGAACGTCCTTTCCGGGCGCGTCGCACCGCAGGCCGGCGCGGTCTGGTATCGCGATCCGGCCGGCCGGCTGCACGACGTGCACGCGATGCCGACGCCCGCGTTGCGCACGCTGCACCGCTCGGACTGGGGGTTCGTGCACCAGGATCCGAAGCAGAACCTGCGCATGAACGTCACCGCCGGCGGCAATATCGGCGAGCGGCTGATGGCGCAAGGCGCGCGCCACTACGGCGACATTCGCAACCAGGCGCAGGAGTGGCTGCGCCAGGTCGAGATCGATGCCGGCCGCATCGACGACCTGCCGCGCACGTTCTCCGGCGGCATGCTGCAGCGGCTGCAGATCGCCCGCACCCTGGTGACGCATCCGCGCCTGGTGTTCATGGACGAACCCACCGGCGGGCTGGACGTGTCGGTGCAGGCGCGATTGCTCGACCTGATCCGCACACTGGTGGCGCGGCTGGCGATCGCCGCGGTGTTGGTGACGCACGACATCGCCGTCGCACGCCTGCTGGCGCACCGCATCGCGGTGATGCAGCGCGGACGGATCGTGGAAACCGGGCTGACCGATCAGGTGCTGGACGATCCGCAGCACCCCTATACGCAGTTGCTGGTAAGTTCGGTGCTGCACGCATGAGTATGCAAAAAACGACGTTGCAAAGGACCGCGATGAGTGGTAGTTTACTGGGTTACCGGGGGATGGTTTGCGCCACCCCCCGGCACCCCGGTGGATTAGAGGCGGATCTCAACTTCGATGCGGATCCGCCTCTTCCCCCACCGGATTTCCACCACTACGCGAATGCGCTTGGTTTCTTCTCCGATGGCGGCCGTGCCCTAGCAACAGGGCACGACGCCCGGCCATCCGGGCACGCCGCGTCCACGCGTCCGCCCAAGGCGACGCGAGGTTTCGTCCTTCAGGACTCATCAGGCGGCAAGACGATCGTGTGCAGAGACGCAACATCGCCCGACCATGCGCGCGAAATCTGAACAAATTGTTGCCGGCCGGGGGATCACGCGATGCATCCGCTGATGCTGCGCACCGAGGACCTGGCCAAAAGCTTCACGCTGCATCTGCGTGGTAGCATGCGGATTTCCGTGCTGTCCGACGTGGCACTTGCCGTTCATGCGGGAGAGTGCGTCGTGTTGTCGGGACCGTCCGGCGCCGGCAAGACGACGCTGATGCGCAGCCTTTATGGCAATTATCGCATCGAGCACGGGCACATCCTGGTTCGCCACCATGGCGGCATGGTCGATATCGCCACCGCCGATCCGCGCACCATTCTCGCCGTACGTCGCGAAACGCTAGGCTATGTCAGCCAGTTCCTGCGTGTGGTGCCGCGCGTACCGGCGCTCGACGTGGTGGCGGAGGTGCTGGCGGCGCGCGGCACGCCGGTGGAAACCGCGCGCCGGCGCGCCGGCGAGCTGCTGCTGCGGCTGAACATCCCGCGCCGGCTGCATGCAATCCCTCCCGTCACGTTCTCCGGCGGTGAGCAACAGCGGGTGAACCTGGCGCGCGGGTTGATGGCGGATCATCCGGTGCTGCTGCTCGATGAACCGACCGCGTCGCTGGATGCGGAGAACCGCGCCGTCGTCGTGGCCATGATCCGGGAAGCGAAAGCGCGCGGCACGGCGATCGTCGCCATCTGTCACGACGCCGACGTGCGCGATGCCATTGCCGACCGACTGTTCCCACTCGTTCCGTTGCAGGACGCCGCATGAACCACGAGACCGTCCTGACCAACGCAATTCTTGTGCTGCCCGACGCCACCCTGCATGGGACGCTGGTGCTGCACGACGGCGCGATCGCCGAATGGCAACCCGGGCGATCGGCGCTGCAGGGCGCACTAGACATGGACGGCGACTACCTGATTCCCGGCATTGTCGATCTGCACACCGACAATTTGGAGCGGCAGGTGCAACCGCGCTCGCTGGCACGCTGGCCATCGCGCTCCGCCATGGTGGCGCACGACGCGCAATGCGCCGCGGCCGGCGTTACCACGGTGTTCGACGCACTGTGTCTCGGCGATCTGGGGTTCGACAAGGAGCGCATTCGCACCTTCCAGGAAGGCGTCGTCGATCTGGACGCGCTGACCGAAGCCGACCTGCTGAAGGCCCAGCACTTCCTGCACCTGCGCTGCGAGGTCCCCGCGCAAGACATGCTGGACCTGTTCGATACGGTGGCAGAGCACAAGCTGGTGCGCATGGTCAGCCTGATGGATCACAGTCCCGGCGTCGGCCAATACGCCGATCTGGATTTCTACCGCGCGCTGCGCCGTCGCGGCGGCCTGGACGACGCCACCATCGAACGCCGCATGATCGAGCTGCAGGACCAACGTCAGAGGCTGCGCGGACCGAATCGCCGCGCCCTGCTGCAACGCCTGCGCGGCCGCGACGTCGCCCTGGCGAGCCACGACGACCGCACCGAGCAAGAAGTCGCCGAGAACGCCGCCGACGGCATTCGCATCAGCGAGTTCCCGGTGACCATGGCAGCAGCGCGCATGGCGAAGTCGGCGAACATGGACGTGATCGCGGGCGCGCCGAACATCGTGCGCGGTGGCTCGCATTCCGGCAACGTCTCGGCCGCCGATCTGCTGGCAAGCGACGCGGTGGATGCGTTCGCCTCCGACTATGTGCCCAACAGCCTGGTGGAAGCGGCGTTCCTGTGCGCCGGCCGCATCGGCCTGCCGCGCGCCGTCGCCTTGGTCAGCGAACGGCCGGCGCGGCTGGCAGGACTGACGGACCGTGGCCGCATCGCGCCGGGACAGCGCGCCGATCTCGTGCGCGTGCGCGTGCATCACAATCTGCCGGTGGTGCGCCAGGTCTGGCGGGTGGGCGAACGCGTCGCATGATGCGCCCCGAATCGCGCGTCGCGCTGTATTACGCGCCGCATCCGGACGATAGGCTGTTCGCCGAAGCGGCAACCTGGCTCGGCCGCGATCCGGAGAGCGACGCGCCGGCGCCGCAACCAGATCTGCCGGACATCGCGGCGATCACCGCGGAGCCGCGGCTCTACGGATTCCACGCCACGCTGAAGCCGCCGATGCGATTGGCCGAAGGGCGGCAATGGTTCGAAGTGTTGGCGGCGGCGACCGCACTGGCCGATCGCACCGCCCCATTTGCCTTGCCCGCGCTCGCGGTTGCCGACGTGTTCGGATTCCTTGCGTTGCGCGAAACGACGCCCTGCCCGGCCTTGCGTGCCCTGGCCGACGCCTGTGTGGCGCAGCTGGATCCAGTCCGCGCACCGCCGTCCGGCGCCGAACTGGCGCGTCGCCGCCGTGCCGGGCTGACACCGCTCCAAGACGCGATGCTGCGACGCTGGGGCTATCCTTACGTGTTCGAGACGTGGTTCTTCCACATGACGCTGACCCGCCGGCTGAACGCGGACGAGAAGGCCATCTACCAGCCGGCGGCCGAACGGTATTTCGCGCGCTCCGTCGCCCTGCCAAGGCAGGTCGGCGACATCTGCCTGTGCGTGCAGCCGGCGCCGGGCGAAACCTTCGTCATTGCCGAACGGCTGACGCTGCGCGGCTGAGCGCGGCGACGAAACGTTCCGCGCCGATCTCGGGCGTTGCGTCGTTCGACACGGTCTCGACCGCGACGTTCTCCGGCAACGGCACCGCGCGGACGAGGCGCGCCGCGATGTCGGCCGCCGTCTCGCGGCCACGCCCGGCCAGCCGCGCGGCAAGCACCTGCGGCGGCGCGGTGACCGCGATCACCCGCACCGGGAAGCGCGCCGCCGCCTCGGCAACGACGGCACGCGACACGTTCGCCACTACCACGACGCCGCGCGCCACGTCGCCGGCGACATCGGCCGGGATGCCGTAGCGCAACCCGTGCGCCTGCCAGTGCAATGCGAAGTCGCGGATTGCGAACTCGGCGCCGGTGACCGGTTCGTGGTCCTCGCCGGCGGAATCGGCGGGCCGGGTAATGACCCGGCGCACGAAACGAAACCGCGCGTCGCCGGCCAGGGCGCGGCGCGCGGCGTTCAGCAGCGTGTCCTTGCCCGCTCCGCTCGGCCCCACCACCAGCACCAGCATCGCTCCCCCGCGCGTTGACCGCGCGCACCCTGGCGCCGGCTTCGCCGTCAGGCAACGGGCCTGAATCGCTCGGCTACCAACGCCGCCGCGACACGCCGCACCACGTCGTCCCAGTCGCCGCGCCTGGCGAAACAGCCGGGCGGTGGGGTACCAGGGGCTGTCCTCGCGGTCGCGCAGCCAGCGCCAGTCGGCACTGAACGGCAGCATGATCCACAGCTTCGCGCCCAACGCGCCGGCGAGATGCGCTACCGATGTGTCGATGCTGATCACCAGGTCCATCTGCGCGATCAGCGCCGCGGTATCCGCGAAGTCTGCCAGCGCCGCGCTATGGTCGGCTGCCAGTTCATGCCGCCCGAACCAATCCTGGTCCGGCGGTGGAATCTCCTTTTGCAACGCATGGAACTCAAGTCCGGGCATCCGCAGCACCGGCGCCAGCGCGGCAATCGGCATCGAGCGTTTGGCGATGCGCTGCGATCCCCACCACGCAACGCCGACGCGCCGGGGCGTGCGCGGACCCAGTAACGCCGCCCAGTGCGCCAGGCGTTGGTCCGGTGCGTGCAAGTACGGCACCTGCGCCGGAATGCCGTCGAGCAACGTACCGAACGCATGCGGCAGACTCGGCAACGGCGCCAGCGTGTCATGATCCGGCACCACCGCATCGGGCGTCACCACCTGGACGACGCCCTGAATCGTTTCAAACAGCGGCCTCAGGTCCGCGTACATCTCGACCAGCACGCGCGCGCCGCGCGCCGCAAGCAGCGGCAGGTAGCGCGCGAACTGGATCATGTCGCCGCGCCCTTGCTCCGGAACCACCAGCACGCGCTGCCCGGCAATCCGGGCCACATCCAGCACCGTCGCGCCGCCGCGTGGCGGATCATGCTCCGGGACCAGGAAGCGACACTCGTATTTGCGCCAGCCCTCGGCATAGTCGCCGAGCATCAGCAGCGTGAGGCTTGCATTCCACTGGATTGCCGGCGCATCGGCGATCGCCGGCGGCGCATCGCGGCAGACGGTCAGCGCCTCGTCATAGCGGCGTTGCTCGACCAGCGCCTCGCACAGGCTGCTGTGCAGGTCGATCAGCCGTGCCGATTCGATATCGGGTCCGGCGAACGCCAGGGCGGCGCGGAAACTCTCAGCCGCCTCTTCCAGCCGGTCGAGCGCCAGCAGCGCCCGCCCAAGATTGTACAGCGCCGGGGGCGCATCGGGACGGATCGCCAGGGCCTGGCGAAAGCAGTCGATCGCCGCCGCGTGCCGCATGCCACCCGCCAGCGCGTTGCCAAGGTTGTTCAGCGTATCCACATCGCCGGCGCGCAGGGCGAGCGAATGGCGGAAGGCAGCTTCCGCCGCGTCCCAGCGATGCAGCGCCAGCAACGCGTTGCCGATATTGAACTGCAATTGCGGCTGGTCCGGCTGTTGCCTCTCCGCGCGCCGCAGATAATCCAGCGCCTGCTCCGGCCGCCGCGCCTCCAGGTGCAGCACGCCGCGCAGGTGCAGCGCGTCGAAATGCCGCGGCTGCCGATCGAGGATGGCATCGCACGCGCGCGCCGCCGCCGCATGGTCGCCCGCCCGGTAATGCCGCGCCGCCGCTTTGATGCCGGGCGCGACAGGGTCCGGCAGGCGTCTGCCAGTGGCGTCGGTGCGAAACCGGGTGGAGAGCCGGTACAGCATGCAATGCGCGGCGCTCAGCCCCGCGGTTTGCCTGCGCCCGCGCTCACCCTGGCCTGGGCCGGATGCTTCGGCGCCGACGCCCGCTTCGGCTTCGCCGCGGGCTTCGGCGGCGCCTTGCCGGCACGCAACTGCGCAATGGTCTGGCGCGTGGTGATCTGTTCGGGGTTCACGCGCAGCTCGATCAGCGCCGGACGACCGCTTTCCACCGCACGCCGGAACGCCGGGGCGAAGTCGCCGGTCTCGATGACCACCTCGCCATGCCCGCCGAACGCCTCGATGTATTTCGAAAAATCCGGGTTGGTCAGCGCGGTGCCGGACACGCGCCATGGATAGGTGCGTTCCTGGTGCATGCGGATCGTGCCATACATCTGGTTGTTGAACACCAGCACGATCGGTGCGACACCGTGATGGAACGCCGTGGCGATTTCCTGGCCCGTCATCAGAAACCCGCCATCGCCGACCAGGCTCACCACCATGCGGTCCGGGAACGCGATCTTGGCGCCCACCGCGGCCGGCACGCTGTAGCCCATCGCGCCGTTGGTCGGCCCGATATACCGCTGCGCGTCCCGAAAGTTGATGAAGCGCGAGGCCCAGCCGGCGAAGTTGCCCGCGTCGGTAGTGACGATCGCATCCGGCGCCAGCAACGCCTCCAGCTCGTGCATCACGGTGCCCAGGTTGAGCGCGTCCGGGTAATTCGGCACCGCGCGCTGTGCCTCGCGCAGCGAACGCAACTCCTGCGTCCACTGCGTCCAGTTCGGCTGCACCGGTTCCATCGCCGCCACCGCCTCGGCGAAGCGGTTCAGGTCGGCGACGATGCCGAGCGCGGGACGGAACACCCGGCCGATTTCTCCCCCATCGGGATGCACCTGCACGATCGGCACGCCGCCCGCCTTGTCGAGCAGGGTGTAGCCCTGGGTGGCGGCATCGCCGAGCCGGCTGCCGATCGCCAGGATCAGGTCGGCTTCCTTCACCTTGCCGACCAGGCCCGGATCGGAGCCGACACCGAGATCGCCGGCGAAATTGTCCGCCGTGCCGTCGTACAGCGCCTGGCGGCGAAACCCGACCGTGACCGGAATGTCGTTGCCGCGCAGAAAATCGTGGATCGAGGCGCGGCCGGCGTCGGTCCAGCAGGAGCCGCCGAGCACCGCCACCGGGCGGCGCGAGCGCGCCAGCATCGCGCGCAATTGCAGCAGCGCGGCCGGATCGGGATGCGCCGGAGCGACGGCGATGCGCGGCAGGTCGGGCACTTCCGCCATGTCGCGCTGCATCTCCTCCGACAGCGCGACTACGACGGGACCGGGACGGCCGGAGGTCGCGACATCCACGGCGTGCGCAACGATTTCCGGAATGCGCCTGGCGTGGTCGATCTGCGTCACCCATTTGGCGACGGAAGAAAACATCCGGCGATAGTCGATTTCCTGGAATGCGTCGCGGCCGGAATCCTCGTGCGGGATCTGACCGATGAACAGCAGCAGCGGCGTCGAGTCCTGCATGGCGATGTGGACGCCGATCGCGCCGTGGCAGGCGCCCGGGCCGCGGGTGACGAAGGCTGCCGCCGGCCGGCCGGCAAGCTTGCCGTAGGCTTCGGCCATGTTCACCGCGCCTGCCTCGAAGCGGCAGGTCACCAGCTTCAACTTCTGCCGCACGTCGTAGAGCCCGTCGAGCGCATCGAGAAAACTCTCGCCTGGCACTTCAAAGACGTGGTCGATGCCCTGCGCCACCAGCGCGTCCGCCAGGATGCGTCCCCCCATCCGCGGCGTGATCCGCGCCTTGCGCGCCTGTGCCAACTCCATCCATGCCTCCTGCTCGGGCGTTTGCACGCACAATAGGCAGGAGCGCGGGAGCCGTCACCTGCCGCGGCGTCGCAACCGCCGGGGCACCTCACTTGGCACGTCCGGTGCATAGCTTCTGCAACGATGATGTAATTGGAGTCGGGGAAAATGTCGCCGAATGTCTTTCGTGTCCATGAGGACCATGTCACGGATCGGTGTCAACGCGCCACAAAACGGCCATGTGCGCTGCACAATTCGGCCTTGGCTGGCACCGGAGACTAGCGGCATCGACGGCGGCGAATGGAGGCGTGCATGCTACGGAACCTGAGCTGGGAAACCACCGACAACCTGGCCCGGAGCCAGTTCCAGATTTACCGCGAGTTGGGCGATGCGATGGGCATCGGCGACGAGGATCGCCGCCGGGTGCTGTTGCTGGATCAGCGGGAATGGACCGACTGGGCCGAGTTTTTGAACGAAGGCAAGCTGCCGGCGGAGCCGCCCCTGCCGTTGATGCTGCAGCGTCTGGGCCGCGCCAGCCATTGCCTGGCGCTGCTCGCCGAGCGGCAGGCCACGGCCGCCCGCGCCTGACGGGACAATCCGTGCTACGCTCTGCCACTGCTGGACAGGAGGCGGCGCATGCGGGCGATCTTCGTCATGATCAAATGCGAGATGGGACAGGCGTACAAGGTCGCACGCGAGGCGGCCGATACGATCGAACAAATGTCCGAGTTGTTCTCGACGTCCGGCCAGTATGACCTGCTGGGCAAATTCTACCTGGATCCCGATCAGGACATCGGATTGTTCGTGACGGAGAAGATCCAGACCCTGGCGGGGGTGAAGGACACCTACACGCTGATCACCTTCAACGCGTTTACCGCCGGCGGCGCATAGCGCCCGTCCGGCGCGGCATCCGGGCCGCCTACCTGCCGCCTCGGCGAAGTATTCACCAGCACCGCGAAGCACTCGCCGGCGTTAGGAAGTACCCGCCAGCACTGCATCGCACCCGCCAGCCCTGCGAGAGCGGGGACCCAGGCGGCGTGGATCCCCACTTTCGCGGGAATCCCGGGTACGTCGCAAGGCACTCGGGGGCCGGATCAAGGTCCTGCGCAAGGACAAGAAGCTGTCGCAAAATGAACTAGCGGCCCCGATCGGCGCCCGCTGCCAGTTGCTCAACAAATACGAGAGTGGGCGCGTCACCCCGCCAGCCGAGATGCTGGTCAGGCTCGCCGACGCACTCGGCACCAGCGTGGATTACCTGCTCACGGGCAGCCCGGTCGATGACACCCAACTCGCCAGCAGCAGGCTCTCCCGCCGCTTCCAGGCCCTCGAAGGCCTCGCAGAAGGCGACCGAGAGGCCATTATCCAGGTCATCGACGCCATGGTTGTTAAGCATCGTACTAGTGCCGCCCGTCATTGATCGTGCGGTCGATCTCTGAACCGCTCGCTCCGGCAACACCGGCAGTGCCTGTGGAAACCGCCCGATCTGCCCGGGCCGCCGCACGAACCAATCCACCGGGCCAATCCACCGGGCGAGCCTCGCCACAGCCGCGGCGCGCGTGCGTATCTCTGACATATCCAGTTATTCCCATTGACATACACCCCCCGCCATGCTACACGCCCTGCGCACGACGCAACCCGCCACGAAAGACCGCTCCGTATCCGTCCCGCCATGATGCACGATCCACTCACCACTCCGGCCGACGCCTGTGCCCCCGATGCGGATCGGGCCGCCCCGGACGCGCCCGCGCTCCTGCCCGAGTGGGTCGCCCATCTCCTCGCGCTGGTCATCCGCTTCATGCT
>DATLQW010000056.1:0-33487 GCA_035535035.1 Acetobacteraceae bacterium | reverse complement strand
CTGAACGACCGGGGCCAGAGCATGGCTGGCCCCGCCGTCCTGATTCGTGCCGACCGCAAATCCCCGTTGCCAGAGCCTGACACGGCAGTCCGATCGACCGCTCCGGCTGGTCCCCGCATGATGAGTGACTCAGGGCGCTAGTACAGCGTTTCCATGGAACGACTCCTATGGGGTTCTGCCCGAAGCCGGCGGTGCGACTCCCGGTGAGAGCTCATCGATATGAGCGCCTTCATGGAATCGATGTGCTACTGCCCCGAGTCGTTGATCCTGCGAGGTTCCGACCCCGACTGACCGGCGCGGCCTCCGTGTCGGACAAGCCGCAAAGGCACCGCAAAATCGGTGATGCGGGGCACTACTATGGAAATACCCCTAGGATACCCGTACCGGGCGTCCAACGCGAACCATTTCCTGCCATGGCGGTGCGGCCCCGGCCGCTGGCTAACTCCGTGGCAAATCCCTTGCGCTGCAGCAAGAAAACACCTGCGACTGCAGACTCCCCCACGGCCACTCCCCCGGTCAGACCGTCTCTCACCCCACGCGCACCGTCTCTCACGCAGCGAAACGAGACACCCATGAGACACTGCGGCCAGCAACGATCCCACCCCCGGTAATCGGGGCCGCGAAGCGGACCAAGGCGGGGAAAGGGGTTCCTGCATCCGCTGGCCGGAAGATCTGCGCACCCCCCGACCGGATGACGACGGGGGCGGCTGCGGCGACCCCACGTGATCCGGTTAATTCGCGACAAGCCCCAGGCGGCCCGGCCCCCCCAACCGGACGCCGGAATTGTCCGCCGCCATTACCTCCCCATTCACCAATCCGCCCGCACACTGGCCCGAACCCATAACGGCCCCCGATGCGCGCCTTCGGCACCCCCGCCCCGAGCCACTCCATGGCTCGGGTCAACACATTCGCCTTCTCCGGCATCGAGGCGGTGCCGGTCGAGGTGCAAGTGCAGATCTCCGGTGGCATGCCCGCCTTCCTGGTGGTCGGCCTGCCGGACAAGGCGGTCGGCGAGGCGCGCGAACGGGTGCGGGCGGCGTTCAGTGCGATGGGTCTGTCCCTCCCGCCGCGTCGCCTGCTGATCAACCTCAAGCCTGCCGACCTGCTGAAGGAAGGCAGCCATTTCGACCTGCCGCTGGCGCTCGGCGTGCTGGCCGCCATGGACGTGCTGCCGCGCGACGAGATCGCCGCCTACGCCGCCCTGGGCGAGCTTTCCCTCGACGGCACGCTGAACCCGGTGGCCGGCGTGCTGCCGGCGGCGATCGGCGCCTCGGCGCGCGGACTCGGCCTGATCTGCCCCGCCGGCCAGGGCGGCGAGGCAGCCTGGGCCGGCCGCATCGAGGTGCTGGCGCCCGCCGACCTGCTGTCGCTCATCAACCATTTCCGCGGCACCCAGGTGCTGACCCCGCCCGATCCCGCCGGCGTCGCCGAACCCGGCCGCTTCCCGGACCTGGCCGACGTGAGAGGTATGGAAACCGCCCGCCGGGCAGTGGAAATCGCCGCCGCCGGCGGCCACAACCTGCTGATGATCGGCCCCCCCGGCGCCGGCAAGTCGATGCTCGCCGCGCGGCTGCCCGGATTGCTGCCCGACCTGGCGCCGCGCGAGGCGCTGGAGGTCAGCATGATCCACAGCGTCGCCGGCTTGCTCGACGGCGGCCGCCTGGTGATGCGTCCGCCGTTCCGCGAGCCGCACCACTCCGCCTCGCAGGCCGCGCTGAGCGGCGGCGGCCAGCGCGCCCGTCCGGGCGAGGTCAGTCTGGCGCATCGCGGCGTGCTGTTCCTCGACGAACTGCCGGAGTTTCCCCGCCCGGCGCTCGATTCGCTGCGCCAGCCGATGGAGACCGGCCGCACCACCGTCTCGCGCGCAACCGCGCACATCACCTACCCGGCACGGTTCCAACTGGTGGCCGCGATGAACCCCTGCCGCTGCGGCTTCCTCGGCGATGCGACGCGCGAGTGCGGCCGGCCGCCACGCCGTGGCGAGGACTACCAGCATCGCGTCAGCGGCGCGGTGCTCGACCGCATCGACCTGACGGTGGAGGTGCAGCCCGCCTCGGCTGCCGAACTCGCCCGCGCGCCGCCCGGCGAGCCGAGCGCGGCGGTGGCGCGGCGGGTCGCCCGGGCGCGTGCCGCCCAGGCGGCGCGCTACGGCGCCGAGGGGCCGCTGTGCAACGCCGAGGTCGATATGGCCGCGGTGCGGCTGCTGCCGGACGCGCAGGCGCTGGCGAGCCAGGCGATGGACAAGCTGCGCTTGTCGCCGCGCGGCTACACGCGGGTACTCCGCGTCGCCCACACGCTCGCCGACCTGGCGGGGGCTGAGATCGTGGGACGGGTGCACGTCGCCGAGGCGCTGGCGTTCCGTCATCGCGTGCCGGGGCGGAAGAGCTAACGGAAAACCTAATGGACACCTATCACGAGGATTGTTATATGATCGGCGCGCGCCCGATCCGGCATGGCAAACGTCGGTTCGACGACGGCATGATCCTCGAGATGCTGCTCCGGGAAGTGCCGGAACCGATGCGCGGATCGAAGCACCGGTTGAAATACTCACTGTTCTACGGCAACGGTGAAGGACGCCTGGTTGGATACGACAACCAGGCGGCCAACGGCGACCACCGGCACTATGGCCCACATTAACAGGGGTACTGCGTCACTGCTCCGGCACGTCTGCTGGAGGATTTCCGGGCGGATGTGGGTGCCATCCGCCGCCGCAACTGAAGGAATTGCAACATGTCCGATGTGCGGGTGATCGTTGGCGGCACGATGCAAGACGATGCCGCCGATCTGCTCGATGCCTGGCACCGCACAGCCCAGGGCGAGCATGTCGCGGCCGAGCGCGTGCTGGCATTCGAAAGCTGGGAAGGCCTGTCCAAGGTACTGACCGGCGAGCGTTTCCGGCTGCATGCGCCACGTGCACATCTATCCCGAGCCATCGATCAGCGCATTGGCACGCACGCTGGGCCGGCAATACAGCCGCGTCCACGCGGATGTCACGGCCTTGCGGGCGGTCGGGCTGATTGCGCGCGTGGACGGCGCCCGCCGCGTCACGACGGATCGCATCACGGCGGACATTCGGCTGTGATCTTCCCCGGCGTGAGCGAGACGCGCCGGCCGCCCTCGAAATCGCTGCGTGCGAATCGCTGCGTGCGTTGCCAGCAGTCCGGAATCGGCGCCACCCAGCCGCCGGAACTGCCAGGAGGTTGCCCATGTTCATCGCGATGAACCGATTCAAGGTGGTGCGCGGCGCGGAGCGAGACTTCGAGCAAGTCTGGACCACCCGCGACACCCATCTGCAAGACGTGCCCGGCTTCGTCGTCTTCCACCTGCTGCGCGGACCGCAGAACGAAGACCACACGCTGTTTTCGTCGCACACGATCTGGCGCAGCCGCGCGGATTTCGAGGCCTGGACGAACTCCGAAGCGTTCCGCCTGGCGCATCGCAATGCCGGGCAGAACCGCCCGCTGTATCTCGGCCATCCGGATTTCGAGGGCTTCGAGGTGGTGCAGGAAGTCCACGCCGGACAAGGGGCGGCGTGATGCGCTTCGACGGCAAGGTGTGCCTGGTGACTGGTGCCGGCTCGGGCATCGGCCGCGCCACCGCGATCGGCTTCGCGCGGCGCGGCGGGAAAGTGGTGGTGGCCGACGTGAACGGCGACAGCGCCGCCAACGCCGCGGGCGAGATCACCGAAGCGGGCGGCATCGCGACCGCGGTGACCGCCGACATGACGAACCCGGGACAAATCGACGCCATGCTGGATCGCGCGGTCGAGACCTACGGCCGCCTCGACGTGCTGCACAACAACGCGTTCGGTGTGCCGCCCACGTCGCAGGGCCGGCGCATGGCGCGGGTCGCCGAGCTGGACCAGGGCGTATGGGACCACACGTTGCAGGTCGGCCTGACCGCGGTGATGCAGGCAACCCGCACGGCGCTGCCGATCATGCTACGCCAGGGCGGCGGCGCCATCGTCAACACCGCTTCGGTTTCGGGGCTGTTCGGCGATTACGGCATCGCCGCGTACAACGCGATGAAGGCGGGTGTGGTGAATTCTACTCGCGTGGTCGCGATGGAATACGCGGGCCAGAATATCCGCTGCAACTGCATCTGTCCGGGCGCGATCGACACGCCGTTGCTGCGCCGATCGCTCGACACGATCCAGGGTTTTGCGCAGGCGACGATCGCCGCCATCCCGATGGGCCGGCTCGGGCGGCCGGAGGAGATGGCCAATGTCGTGCTGTTCCTGGCGTCCGACCTGGCGTCCTACGTCACCGGCGCGGCCTTCGTGGCGGATGGCGGGCTGACCGCGCAGACCGGCATTCCGACCCGCTTCACCGACTGACCCGCAACCCGTCCGGATTCACCACGTTGATCGCCGTTCCGTCCGCGTAAGCATTAATCTGCTCGAAGATGTCGATGAACTGGATTTCGTATTCGTCGCGCGAGACGTAGCCGATATGCGGCGTGCATACGACGTTGTCCATCGTCAGCAGCGGGTGCTGCGTGTCGTGCAGCGGCTCGTCTTCGAACACGTCCACCGCGGCCATGCCCGGGCGTCCGGCGCGCAACGCCGCCACCAGGGCATCGGGTTCGATCAGCCCCGCGCGGCTGGTGTTCACCAGCAATGCAGTGGGTTTCATGCCCGCCAAGTCGGCGGCGGTGACGATGCCGCGCGTCGCGGGGACCAGCCGCATGTGCAGCGAAATCACGTCGCACTCGCCGAAGAACGCCGCCCGGTCCGGCGCCGTCACGTGGCCGTCGGCGCGTGCCTGGGCCAGCGACGCCTCGCGCGCCCAGAACTGCACCGGCATGCCGAACGCTCTGCCGAATTCGGCGACCACCTTGCCGATGCGGCCGTAACCATAGATGCCCAGCGTCTTGCCGCGCAGCGAGCTGCCGACGCCGCTTTGCCACCGGCCCGCCCGCAGCGACGTCATCTGCTGCGGAATCTGCCGCATCGCCGCGAGTACCAGCCCCCAGGTCAGCTCCGCGGCGGAATAGGACGGCGTGTCGGCGTGCTGGCTGGACGACACGATGATACCCAGCCGCGTGCAGGTGTCGATGTCGATATGCGGATAGACGCTGCGCTGGCTGATCAGCCGCAACTTCGGCAGCCGCTCGAGCAACGCCGTGCGGATCTGCGTGCGTTCGCGGAACAGCACCAGCGCCTCGGTGTCGCGCAGCCGCTCGGCCAGCGCATCGGCGTCCTGCACGTGGTCGTTCCAGATCGTCACGTCGTGCCCGGCGAGCTTGCCGAAGCTCGGCAGGCCGCGCAGCGTGTCGAACCAGTCGTCCAGGATCGCGACCTTCATCCGTTGGGTCCTTCGGTGGCGCCGCCGTACAGCGCGGCCAGTTCGGCGTGATTGGTCAGCCAGCACAACGCGTCGCGCCGCACCAATGCGAGCGAGTCCAGCAATGCGATCGCCCCGTACGGCCGGCCAAACACGTGCGCGTGGACGGTGATGTCGAGGCAGGCAACCGGACTGCCCAGCGCCGGCCAGCCTTCGACGATGCGCGCCAGCGTGCGGGTGAACGCATCCGGCTCGTTGCCGTAGCGGACATAGAGCGGCATGTCGTTCACCTCCATGGTGAACGGCATGCCGACCAGCGCGCCCTCCGGCGTGTCGATGCGACAGGGCAGGTCGGCGTCGAACATGTCAGCGTGCCAGCGGAAGCCAGCGCGGGCAAGAAGCTGCGAGGTGACCGCGCTCGGGGTGCAGCGCGGGCTGAGCCAGCCTTGCGGCGCGTGCCCCGCGGTGCGGGTCAGCACATCGACACATCGGGAAATGTCGTCGCGTTCGGCCTCGGGCGTGAGGTAGGGCGGCAGCGTGCCCTGGCTCCAGCCATGCGCCGCCACCGCGTGGCCACGCGCGGCGATGGCGGCCGGCAGCGCGGGATAGCGCTCGGCGACCACGCCACTGGTGTAGAACACCGCCCGCACGCCGGTGCGGTCGAGCAAGTCGAGCAGCCGCCGCGCGCCTGCCTTGGGTCCGTATTCGGCCCAGGACAGCGCCTGCAGGTCGGGCACGCCCGGCTTCAGCGGATTGCCCATCGGGCCGATGCCGGGTGCGCTGCCCTCGGCCCAGCCTTCCAGCATGACGCTGACCGACACCGCCAGTGGGCGCCCGACCGGCCAGCCGGCGGGAATTTCCCCCCCGGTCATGGCCAGCCCAGCCAGGCGCACAGTGCGCGGCCCATCACCCATGACTTGTCGCTGGCGGACAGGAACGGCAGCTCCTCGGTGAACATCGTGACCGCCTGGCGATAGGTGCAGGGCAGGCGCGTCAAATCGGTGCCCCAGAACATCCGCAGCGGCCCGAACGCGTCGAACACCTGCGCAAGATAGCCATGGATGTTGCGGTACGGATAAGGCCGTGTCGAACTGGCCGGCGTGGCGGAGGCCTTCGCCGCGACGTTCGGACGTTTCGCCAGGGAACACAGCAACGGAATGTCGGCATAGGCCGCGTCGTCCCGGGCGCGGCGCAACGCGAGGTGGTCGATCACCAGGCGCAGCCCGGGATGGCGCTCGGCGATGCCGTCGATCGCCGACAGCAACCCGGGACACGAGATCATTACCGGCAGGCCGTTGCGTTGCGCGGCTTCCCATACCCAGTCCGCGCTGCCGTCGGTCAGCCAGCCGCTCTCGCGTCCGGCGGTGAAGCGCAGGCCGAGCATGCCGGGCTGCCGCCGCCAGGTTGCCAGCGCCGCTGGGTCGGCCGGATACAGCGGCAGGCGGCCCATGATGGCGAAGCGATCCGGATGCTGCCGTGCCGCTTCCAGCGCCAGGTCGTTGCGGTCACCCTCCCACGAGGGCGGTACGATCACCACACGACCGACGCCTGCGGCATCCATTTCCCGCAGCAGCGCGTCCTTGCCCAGCGGCGCATCGCGATGCGCGTAGTTATGACCGGTCGCGGGCCACGGTCGTTCCGGCGTATCGGCGCCCCAGATATGCACCTGCGCATCGACGATCAGCATGACGCATCCCCTGGTCCGCGATGTGGGCGAGGGCAGGGTGAGGGCGCGGCGCGCGGCACGCAATACCTTCCCCGTCCGTCGCCGGATCGCGGCGCGCCGGCAGCAGCGCCTCGTCCGGCTGCATGTCATGCGCGCAGCACTGGCGATGCGGCGGGCGGACCCGCCAAAGCTCGCGTCGTTTCGCGATTGCCTGGGTGCGCCTGGCGCAGCCGCACCGCCGCCCAATCCGACGCCTGCGCCGGCGAGACGCAACCGGACCGTCCGGCGATGATTGTGGCGATGCCGGCAACGTTGGCGGGCCGCTACAATCCGACCACGCTTGCCGCCATCGCACCGTACCGTGCGCCGGCCACGTTATCCGGTGCGAACAGCCGCTCCACCGCTGCCAGCGTCGCAGCCGGCGGAAGCAGTCCCGCCGCCGGCCGCGGCGTTCTCCTCCAGGCGCTCGTGCCGGCTGCTGCTGACGATCGGCACCACCGGCGGATTGCGCGACAGCAGCCAGGCCAGCGCGAGCTGTGCCGGCGTGCAGCCCTCGGCGGCGGCAATGCGCTGGAACGCCGCCAGCAGCTCCAAATTGTGCCGCAGGTTGTCGCCGGTGAAGCGCGGCATGCCGTGCCTTATGTCGCCGGCCGGCGGCTCGGCGGTGATCGCGCCCGCCAGGAAGCCGCGCCCCAGTGGGCTGTAACCCACGAAGCCGATGCCCAGCTCGCGGCAGACGCCCAGCACGTTGGTCTCGACATGACGGGTCCACAACGAATACTCGATCTGCACCGCGCTCATCGGATGCACCGCGTGGGCGCGGCGGATCGTTGCCGGCGCCGCCTCGGAGATCCCCAGGCAGCGCACCTTGCCGGCACGCACAAGTTCGGCCATCGCGCCCACCGTGTCCTCGACCGGCACCGCCGGATCGACCCGGTGGATGTAATACAGGTCGATCGTGTCGATGCTCAGCCGCCGCAGGCTGGCCTCGCAGGCCAGCTTCACATAGGCCGGCCGTCCGTCCGCCGCAGGCGTGCCGTCCGGCTTGCGCAGATTGCCGAACTTGCTCGCCACCACGAAATCGCCGCGCCGGCCGGCGATGGCCTTGCCCACCAGCACCTCGTTGGCGCCCCTGGCATAGGCGTCGGACGTGTCGAGAAAATCCACCCCCAGCGCGGCGGCACGATGGATGATGCCGATCGCGTCCGCCTCGGGCGGTGGTGTGCCGTAAGCCGCGGTGAGCGTGAGGCAACCTAGCCCGATCGCGGAGACTTCAAGCTGGCCAAGGCGGCGACGCTGCATCCTGATCCTCCAATGTGGAACTGCACGGACAGTGTGTCAGTGCGCCGCGTGTCCCGCCATCGCGCCGCGAATCGCCTGCGGCCGGTCACTGCGTGGCCGGTGACTGCGCGACGGAGCTCCGGCGGCGGGTCAGAGCGGGAAGGGCAGGCGGCCCTCCCGGTAGCCGTCGTGATCGAAATGCTGCTGTCCGGAGCCCAGCCGGCCGGCCCGGATGTAGTCCGCCACGCCCGGATTCTCGGTGAGGTACCAGCGCTCATCGACCGTGATCGCGAACGGCAGGCGCCCTTCGAAATAGCCGTTATGCATGAAATGCTGCCGCGCCGATGCCACCTTGCCGGCCTTGATCCCTTCGGCAACGTCCGGGTATTTCTCCAGGTACCAGGCTTCATCGACCTCGATCACCGACAGCATCGCGCGGACCAGGTCGAGGAACTCGTCATGGCTGACGTTGACCTGCAACCGCCCCTGCACATCGGCGACATGCACCTTGGCTCGGATCGTATTGAACGGTGGAAGGTAGGTCACGATGGCGCTTCCCGAACCGATGCGGCCAGCAATCGGGCAGGCGAACCCGGCGGTCGCCGGCAAGACGGCGGTGTCACGCCTTGGCAGCCCGCTTGCGTCCCGCCTTGCGTGGCATGGTTCGTTTCTGCCCGAGACCGATCTTCTTGGCAAGGGCGGACCGGGTCTTGGCATAGGTCGCCGCCACCATCGGATAGGTTGACGGCAGGCCCCAGCGCGCCCGGTACTGATCCGGGGTCAGCTTGTGGTCCGTCATCAGATGCCGCTTCAGCATCTTCATCTTCTTGCCGTCTTCCAGGCAGACGATGTAGTCGGCAAACACCGATTTGGTCGGCGGCACGGCGGCTTTCGGCCTGGCCGATTCCGCAGGTTCCTCGCCGACGGTGGCCAGCGTGCGATACACCTCGCGGATCAATTCCGCCAGTTTGTCCGGTTCCACCGTGTTCTTGGCGACGTGGGCACTGACGATCTGCGCCGTAAGTCCCAATACTGTGTCAGTCGATTCAGCCATTGTCGTTTGCCTCTGGTCCGCCCGATTCGCCAGTCCGAATGCAGTATCCGCAGCGGACCATAGATTATCCCCGGATTCAGGCAATACGAAAAAAACTCCGCCGCCGGCCTGCACCGGCGGCGGAGTTGCGTGCAACGCCGCGAGTCGCGCCGCGCCGGCGCTCAGGCCGACTTCAGCTGCGCCTCGGCAAACTCGTAGTTGGCAATCTTGTCGAGCCAGTTCTGCAGGTAATCCGGCCGGCGATTGCGGAAGTCCAGGTAATAGCTGTGCTCCCACACGTCGCAACCCAGCAGCACCTTGCCTTCGCCCGTGGCCAGCGGATTGGAGCCGTTCGGCGTCTTGGTCACCTTCAGCTTGCCGTCCGCGCCCACCACCAGCCAGGCCCAGCCGGAGCCGAACTGGCTGATCCCGGCCGCCTTGAACGCATCCTTGAATTGAGTCACACCGCCAAGGTCCTCGTTGATCTTCTTCTCCAGCGCGCCCGGTATGCCGCCGCCGCTCGGACTCATGCACTGCCAGAACACGATGTGGTTCCAGTGCTGCCCGGCGTTGTTGAACACCGGCGCCTTCGACGCATCGCCATTCGTGCTTTTGACGATCGCCTCGAGCGACTTGCCCTGCAGCGACGCGTCCTTCTCGACGAAGCCGTTCAGCGCCGTGACATAGGCCTGGTGGTGCTTGCCGTGGTGCAGGTCGAGCGTTTCCTCGCACATTCCCTGACCCGCAAGGGCAGTCTTGGAGTAGGGCAGGGTCGGTAGTTCGAAAGCCATTGGCATCCTCCGCGTGGTTGCAGTGAAACACTAGGGGTTCGACGAGGCCGATCGACCGGCCGGGCGAACCCGGTGCTGCTCTGTTGCAGCGCCGTTACCCGCGTCCCGGTTCCCCGTCAGGGCCCGCGCGGCGCAGGATACAGCCCCGCCCCCAGGGCGCAAGCGAGGCACCGCGACAAGCCGTGCAACATCACGCTTGCGTGTCCCGCGGATCGGCGCCACCTCGCGTGGCATGGACGCAACGCTCGCCGCGCTGGTGCGCCAGCAGGATCCGGACCGCTTCCTTACCGCACTGTTCGCCCCACCCGAACAACGCGACGCCCTGCTCGCGCTGTACGCGTTCAATCATGAACTTGCGCGCGCGCGCGAAGTTGCCTCAGAGCCGATGCTGGCGCTGATCCGCCTGCAATGGTGGCGCGACGCGATCGATGGCGCGTCCCGCCGTCACCCGGTCGCCACCCCGCTGGCTGCCGCGATCGGCGCCGGCACGCTGCAGCGCGCCGACCTCCACGCGCTGATCGACGCGCGCGAGATCGAGACCGAGCCGGAGATCGCCACCCTTGCCGGCTGGCGTGCCTACCTGCTGGCTGGTGCCGGCGGCCTGGCGGTCGCCGCTGCGCGATTGCTCGGCGCGCCGGAACCGGAAGCGGTCCGGCCATTGGGTGCCGCCTATGGCGTCGCCGGGTCGCTGCGCAGCGTGCCGTTGCTGGCCGCGCACGGACGCTGCCTGCTGCCGGTGGACCTGTTGGCGGCGCAAGGTTTGTCGGTGGAGGCGGCGGTCGCCGCGCCCGCCTCCGCGCCGGTGCGCGCGGTGCTGGCGCGGCTGGTCGAGGAAGGCCAGGCGCTGTTGCGGCAGGGCTCCGGCGCGCCGGTTCCGGGCGGCGCGATCGCGGCGGCTCTGCCCGCGGTGCTGGCGCGCCGCGACCTGGCGCGCTGGCCCAGGCTGGTGCCGGCGCGGCGCGGCATCGGCGACCGCCTGGCGGTGACCGTCGCCGGACTGCGTCGGCGGCTGTAGCGACCTGCTATGAATCCGCGCGACACGGGCCCGGTGAACCGGCATTCCGCCGGCGTCGCCGCCGCGCCAATGCCGTTCACGTTTGCAGCAGCGTGCCGGCCCGATCACCCTCACCCCCGGTGCTCTTGGTCGGTCCGATTCGCAACCCAATCATATTGCTCCGCGGCGCTGCCCAGCCCCGCAAAGCGAGACCCGCAAAATTGGACAGGCATTATCCCGCCACCGGCTCGCTCAGCCGCTGATACTGCGTCTCCACGTCCACCCGCCGGATGCGCGCGGTCCCGGCGCACACCACCGCGGCGGTGCCAGCGGCCACCCCCCAGGCTAGCGCGTCCTCCAACGTCGCGCCGCGCGCCAGCGCCAGTGTCATCGCCGCGGTGAAACTGTCGCCGGCGCCCACCGCGCTGCGCACCTCGCAGCGCAGCGCCGCACGCCGGATCACGCCCTCGCCGGAGGCCACGAACGCGCCCGCCTCGCCCAGCGTCACCGCCACCAGCCGCGCCGCCCCCGCCCGCACCAATGCCAGCGCCTCCGCCTCCTGCTCGAGCCGCTCCGGCAGCTTGCGCCCGGCCAGCGCCTCCAGCTCGCCGAGGCTCGGCTTGATCATCTCGATGCCGCTGCCCAGCGCCGCGCGCAGGGCGGGACCGGAGGTATCCAGCACGAAACGCTGTCCCCGCCGCCCCGCCGCGCGAGCCACCTGCGCATAGATGTCCTCCGGCATGCCGTGCTCCAGGCTGCCACTGGCGATCAGCCAGCCGCCGGGGATCCGGTCCAGCGCGTCCAGCATGCAGTGCCACTCGGAGTCGCTGACGTCCGGCCCCTCCTGGACGAAGCGGTATTCCAGCCGCGTCATGCTCTCGAACACGTTGAAACAGATGCGGGTGCGGCCACCGATCGGCACGGTGTGGCGCGGCACGCCGGCCGCATCCAGCATCTCCTCGATCAGCGTGCCGGTCACCCCGCCAACCATGATCGCCGCCAGCGTGTCGCCGCCCATCTCGTGCAGCACGCGCGCCACGTTGATGCCGCCGCCGCCGGGGTCCAGGTGGTCGTCCCTGGTGTGGATCTTGTGTGTGTGCACCACCTCCTTGGCGGTGCAGGCGATGTCCAGCGCGGGGTTCAGGGTCAGGGTGATCAGGCGTGGCGTCATGGCGCGGGTCCCTGTGCGGCTGTGGCTGCCATCCTGGCCGATCGGCCGCCGCGGCTGATTGATCAGGATCAATGCCGGCCGCCGGCCGCGCGGGCATCACGCCGCCGCGGCTCCCAGAGGGCCGCGCTTCGGAGGGTATGGAACATGGTCGGCATCAGCCTGACGGCAGAACAGATCCGCGCGGCGCCACCCGAGGTGCGCCATTGGATCGAGCAACAGGTCGCTACTCTGTTCGCGCCGGCCGCCGAAGCGCAGCCGCAGGCGGAGCCCCGGCGCCTCGCCCAGTTGACGCCGGGCGAGGCCCAGGCCCTGCTGGAGCAGATTGAGGACATTCTGCCGGTGGTCAGCGTGTTCTTCGAGTTGGGGCGGGAGAATGCCAGCGTGCCGGTGCAAGGCATGCGGGCGTTCCGGCTGCCCGAGATCATGCGTCATGTGCGGCTGGAATCGGTGGCGCGCGTGATCGAATGCCTGGACGTCATCAACGACGCGCTGCGCCACGTCCGCCACGACCCCGAGGCAATGATCTGCGCGGTTGACCGCGAGGGCCGCTGTTTCGTGGCGGAGGCGACGTCGCACGCGGTCTTGACGCTCTGGCAGGGCATCGTCGCGTCGCGCGGCTTGCAGATGCCGGCCACGCCCGAGGCGGAGCCGGAAATTCCCGCGGCGGCCGGCTGAACCATGGACCAGCCGGCACGCGACCTGACGCCGGTCGTCGATCCGAGCCTGGAACCCGGCACCGGCCCGTTCCGCACCCGCCGGCCGGTCTATGTCGATCTGCTGCCGCCATGCAACCACGCCTGTCCGGCCGGGGAGAATATCCAGGGCTGGCTGGCCCTGGCGCAGGCCGGCGACTACCGCCGCGCCTGGGAGTTGCTGGTCGGCGACAACCCGTTGCCGGCGACGCACGGACGGGTCTGCTACCATCCCTGCGAAACCGCCTGCAACCGCGGCATGCTCGACGCCGCGGTGTCGATCCATGCGGTGGAACGCTTCCTCGGCGATATGGCCAAGGTGGAAGGGTGGAACTGCCCGCCCGGCGCCCCGCCGTCCGGCAAGCGCGTGCTGGTGGTCGGCGCCGGGCCGAGCGGGTTGTCGGCGGCGTATCACCTCACCCGGCTCGGCCACGCGGTGGAAATCCACGAGGCCGGCCCGCTGGCCGGCGGCATGCTGCAATTCGGCATCCCTGCCTATCGCCTGCCGCGCGCCGAACTGGCCGAGGAGATCGCGCGCATCGAGCGCTTCGGCGTGAAGATCGTGCTGAACCATCCGGTGACCGACGTGCTGGCCGAGCGCGACGCGGGAAACTTCGGCGCGGTGTTCGTGGCGATCGGCGCGCACGTGGCGCAGCATGTCGATATCCCGGCGCGCGACGCGGTGCGCGTGCTGGATGCGGTGTCGCTGCTGCGCGACATGGGCACCGGGGAAAAGCCGCAACTCGGCCGCCGCGTGGTGATCTATGGCGGCGGCAACACCGCGATGGACGCCGCGCGCACCGCGCGCCGGCTTGGCGCGGAGGACGCGCTGATCGTCTATCGCCGCGACCGCGCGCACATGCCGGCGCACGGCTTCGAGGCGGACGAGGCGATCGAGGAGGGCGTCCGCATCCAGTGGCTCACCACCATCCGCGAGATCGTCGGCCCGACGCTGACCGTCGAGCGCATGACGCTGGACGCCAAGGGCCGCCCGCGGCCGACCGGCGAATTCGATACTCTACAGGCCGATTCGGTGGTGCTGGCGCTCGGCCAGGTGAGCGACAGCGACTTCCTGCGCAACGTGCCGGGCGTAGCGGCCAAGCCGGACGGTGTGGTCGCGGTGGACCGGCACATGATGACCGGCCATCCCGGCTTGTTCGCCGGCGGCGACATGGTGCCGAGCGAGCGCACCGTCACCGTGGCGACCGGCCACGGCAAGCTGGCGGCGCGCAACATCGACGCCTGGCTGCGCGCCAGCGCCTACGACGCGCCGCAACCGCCGCCGGTCGTGACGTTCCCGATGCTGCACCTGCCGGTGTTCAGCGACGTTGATGTGTCGCAGCAGCGCCGGCTGCAGGACGCCGAGCGGCTCAGCGGTTTCGGCGAGGTGCTGGCCGGCCTGCCGGAGCCGGCGGCGCGGCATGAGGCGCGGCGCTGCCTGTCCTGCGGCGTGTGCTACGAGTGCGACAATTGCTACGCCGCCTGCCCGGAGCAGGCGATTGCGAAACTCGGGCCGGGCAACGGCTACAGCGTCGATCCACTGCGCTGCACCGGCTGCGCGGTGTGCTTCGAGCAATGCCCCTGCCACGCGATCGAAATGGTGCCAGAGGCGGGCTTCGTCGAACCGCCTTGAGCGAGGAGCAGAGCGAGAAGACGAAGACTCCCCCCTCCCCTTGAGGGAGGCGGAGTCATTGTTCCCAACCACTTCGCCTCGCATGCACGCCAGGAGACCCCCATGCTGCGCAACCCCGCGACGATGGACGGCAATACCGCGGTAGCGCACGTCGCCTACCGGGTGAACGAAGTCTGCGCGATCTTCCCGATCACCCCCTCCTCCACCATGGCGGAGCTGGCCGACGAATGGTCGGCGCGCGGCCTTGCCAACATCTGGGGCAACGTCCCGGTCGTGCAGGAAATGCAGAGCGAGGGCGGCGCCGCCGGCGCGGTGCACGGCGCGTTGCAGTCCGGCGCGCTGACCACCACCTTCACCGCCTCGCAGGGCTTGCTGCTGATGATCCCCAACATGTTCAAGATCGCCGGCGAGCTGACGCCGGCGGTGTTCCATGTCGCGGCGCGCGCCATCGCCACCCAGGCACTGTCGATCTTCGGCGACCACTCCGACGTCATGGCCGTCCGCACCACCGGTTTTGCGCTCCTGTCGTCCGCCTCGGTGCAGGAGGCGCACGACGCGGCGCTGATCGCCCAGGCGGCGACGCTGGCCGCAAGCGTGCCGTTCCTGCACTTCTTCGACGGCTTCCGCACCTCGCACGAGATCGGCACTATCTCCCTGCTCTCCGACGACCAGATCCGCGCGATGATCGACGACGGTCTCGTGCGCGCGTTCCGTGCCCGCGCGTTGACGCCGGAGCACCCGGTGGTGCGCGGCACGGCGCATAACCCGGACACGTTCTTCCAGGCACGCGAGACGGTGAACCCATACTATGTCCGCACCCCCGGGCTGGTGCAGGACGCGATGGACCGGTTCGCCGCGCTGACCGGCCGCCACTACCATCTGTTCGACTATGAAGGCCCGCCGGACGCGGGCCGCGTGCTGGTGCTGATGGGCTCCGGTGCCGAGACCGCGCGCGCCACGGCCGCGGCGCTGCGGCAACACGGCGAGAAACTGGGCGTGCTGCAGGTGCGGCTGTACCGGCCATGGTCGGCCGAGGCGTTCCTCGCGGCGCTGCCGAACGGCGTGACCGCGCTCGCCGTGCTGGAGCAGACCAAGGAGCCCGGAGCGCCCGGCGAGCCGCTGTATCTCGACGTGGTCACCACCCTGGCCCAGGCTGCCGCTGCCGGGATGCGCCGCATGCCGATCGTGATCGGCGGGCGCTACGGCCTGTCGTCAAAAGATTTCTCCCCCGCAATGGCCAAGGCGGTGTTCGATGAGCTGAAGCGGGCCGTGCCGCGCAACAGCTTCACTGTCGGCATCGACGACGACGTGACGCATACCAGCTTGACGCCGGACCCGGCGTTTCGCGTCGAACCGCCGGACGTGGTCGCCGCGGTGTTCTATGGGCTGGGTTCGGACGGCACGGTCGGCGCCAACAAGAACAGCGTGAAGATCATTGCCGAGGATGCCGGACTCTATGCGCAAGGCTATTTCGTCTATGACTCGCACAAATCTGGCGCGCAGACCGTGTCGCATTTGCGGTTCGGGCCGCAGCCGATCCAGGCGCCTTACCTGATCCGGCAAGCCAGCTTCGTCGCCGTGCACCAGTTCCAGTTCGTCGAGCGCTTCGACATGCTCCGCCTGGCCGCGCCCGGTGCCACGCTGCTGCTGAACGCGCCGTTCGGACCGGACGATGTGTGGGACCAACTGCCGCGCGCGATGCAGCGGCGCGTCATCGAGCTCGGGTTGAAGTTCTACGTGATCGACGCCTCGGACGTGGCCGCCAAGGCCGGGTTGCGTGGGCGCGCCAACACGGTGTTGCAGACCTGCTTCTTCGCGCTCTCCGGCGTGCTGCCCCGCGCGCAGGCGATCGAGCACATCAAGCACGCCATCAGCAAGACCTATGAAAATCGCGGCGCCGACGTGGTGCAACGCAACTTCGCCGCGGTGGACGCGGCGCTGGAAAACCTGTTCGAGGTGGGCGTGCCGGCGGCGCCGACCAGCAACTGGGAGCGTCCGCCGACGGTGCCGGTCAACGCGCCGGAATTCGTGCGCGACGTCACCGCCATGATGCTGGAAGGCCGCGGCGACGAGATTCCCGTCAGCAAGCTGCCGGCGGACGGTACCTGGCCATCCGGCACCGCCGTCTGGGAGAAGCGCAACGTCGCCGACACCGTCGCCGCCTGGGACCAGGATTTGTGCATCCAGTGCGGCCAGTGCAGCTTCGTCTGTCCGCACGGCGTGATCCAGGCGCGCTATCTCGATGCCGCGCGGCTCGACGGCGCGCCGGAGAGCTTCAAGTCGGCACCGATCAACGTGCGCGGTTTTCCCGACATGCGCTTCACCTTGCAGTTCTCGGTGGAGGACTGCACCGGCTGCGCGCTGTGCTACGAGGCCTGCCCGGCCTCCAGCCCGGCGGACCCCGCCGCCAAGGCCATCGTGATGCGCGACAAGCTGCCGCTGATCGCGCCGGAACGGGAAAACGCGCGCTTCTTCGCCGAGCTGCCGCTGAACGATCGTTCCCGGGTTGATTTCGCCAACGTGCGCGGCGTGCAGTTCCTCGAGCCGCTGTTCGTCTTCTCCGGCGCCTGTGCCGGCTGCGGCGAGACGCCCTACCTGAAGCTGCTGTCGCAATTGTTTGGCGACCGTTTGCAGATCGCCAACGCCACCGGCTGTTCGTCCATCTATGGCGGCAACCTGCCGGTCACACCCTGGTCCACCAACCGCGAAGGCCGCGGACCCGCGTGGTCCAACTCCCTGTTCGAGGACAATGCGGAATTCGGCCTCGGATTCCGCCTGGCGGCCGACCAGCATGTCGAAATGGCGAGCAACCTGGCACGGCTGATGGCGCCGCAACTCGGCGAGGAGCTGGTGCAGGCGATCCTCGATGCGCCGCAGGTGCGCGAATCGGAAATCCGCGCGCAGCGGGCGCGCGTGTCGGTGCTGACGCAGCGTCTGCGCGCATTGTGTGACGCATCGGGGGGCGACGCGGCCGGCGCGCTGAACCTGCTGTCGGTCGTGGATCACCTGGTGCGGCGCAGCGTGTGGATCGTCGGCGGCGACGGCTGGGCCTACGACATCGGCTATGGCGGGCTCGACCACGTGCTGGCCAGCGCGCGCGACGTCAACGTGCTGGTGCTGGACACCGAGGTGTATTCCAACACCGGCGGCCAGGCGTCGAAGGCGACGCCGCTCGGTGCGGTGGCGAAATTCGCCGCCGCGGGCAAGCGGGTGCCGCGCAAGGACCTGGCGCTGCAGGCGATCGCCTACGGCAACGTCTATGTCGCGCAAGTGGCGATGGGCGCCAATCCGCAGCAGACGCTGCAGGCGTTCCGCGAGGCCGAGGCGTATCCGGGGCCGTCGCTGGTCCTGTCCTATTCCCATTGCATCGCCCACGGCATCGAGATGCAGCAGGGCATGAAGCAACAGGACCTGGCGGTGGCATGCGGCTACTGGCCGCTGTTCCGTTACAACCCGGCGTTGCGCGATCTTGGGGAAAACCCCTTCGTGCTGGACAGCCCGCGCCCGACGCTGCCGTTCCGCGACTATGCGTACAACGAGAACCGCTACCGCTCCCTGGCGCAGACCCGCCCGGAGGAAGCCGCGCAATTGCTCGCCGCGGCGCAGGCGGCGGTGCACGAGAAGTATCGCACCTATGAGGAGATGGCGGGCTGGTCCGCGACCCGCTTCCATCCGGTGGGGCTGCAGCGCGCTCCGCAGGCGAATGCGGCTTATCCGGCCGTGCCGCACCCGGAATGGGAGCAGATCGGGGTGCGCGGGTAAGAACCGTCTTCCGCTTCGCGGGAGACGGGTTCCGGCAGCTACGCGTCCCGGCGGAGCCGCTTCACGTTCGCGCGCGTGCGGCTGACGAACGGCGCCAGCACCGCAGCGTGGCTGCGCCCTCGCGCCAGGGCCAGCATCGATGTCTGCACCGCCTCTAGCTTCTCGGTGGCCATGCGCTGATATTCGGCCGGCGTGCAGGTGCCCTGGGCCATCATCAGGCCGCGGCGGAAAATTGTCTCCCACGATGCCATGGTGAGCCGGGCCATCATCATCGGCAGGGCGTAGGCGGAATGTCGCGAGCGATGTGTCATGTGCCAGGACATAAGGATCGCAGCCGTGGCCGCAAGGTGTCCGTCACCCTTCGCTGCGGCCAAGCTTCCCGGTTGGTTACCCGGACCCGGCTCGCTTCGGTGCGATCAACGGCGCCAGCACGATCCGTGCGTGCCGTCCATCGTGCGAAGACCGGAATCGGGAGGCATCAAGGTTGACGGGCGAAGGATTCCGGCCGGACGGAAAGGCAGGGATGGTGACCGGCTCGGGCCGGAACATCGGGCGAACAGCGGCGGAGGCGCTTGCCACGGCGGGAAAGAAGGTGGTGATCAATGGCCGTCGCGACCACGCGGCGCTTGACGACGCCGTGGCTTCGGCCGGCGGGGATGCTGCGGCGCATCGGCCGGCACAGCAGGCTTCTGTTGCCGGACCGCGCTGGTCAACCCGTCCTAGCCGCGGCCGGCCCGTGTCCCCGCTGTCGCGGGGCTGACGAGGGAGCGGCGCGGGCTCGCGCTTCCCGCTTGATCTCGATCAATGCCGGAAACGGCCGCGGCGCCTAGCCTCGACACGAATCACACGGAGGAACGCACCATGTCCGACCAGGTGGCCGGACGAAAGTTGCTGACCGAGCTCTATCCTCGCATCGTCAAGCCGCGCACGGCGCCGCGCGTGCCGCCCAACCTGGCCGATTACGACACGGCCTGTCGCGGTTTCACCTGGGAAGCGGCGCGCGCGCAACTCGACGGGCTGCCGGGCGGGCAGGGCCTGAACATCGCGCACGAGGCGGTGGATCGTCACGCCGGCGGGCCGCGCGCCGATCGTGACGCATTGCGCTGGCTCGGTCGCACCGGCGCGCGGCGCGCCCTCACCTATCGCGACCTGCGCGCGGAAACCAACCGGTTCGCCAACGCCCTGCGCCAGCTTGGCGTAACGGCCGGCGAAAGCGTCTTCGTGCTCGCCGGCCGCATCCCCGAGTTGTACATCGCCGTGCTCGGCGCGCTGAAGGCGAAATGCGTCGTCTCGCCGCTGTTCTCCGCGTTCGGCCCGGAGCCGATCGCGACGCGGCTCGGCATCGGCGCCGGGCGCGTGCTGGTGACCACCGAGCCGCTGTACCGCCGCAAGGTCGCGGCAATCCGGGCGCGATTGCCGTCGCTGCAACACGTGATCCTGGTATCGGAGGGAACCACGGCGACCGGGGTGCCCGATACGCTGGACTGGCACCGTCTGGTGGACCCGCAAAGCGCCGATTTCACCATTCCGCCGACCGATCCGCAGGATCACGCGCTGCTGCATTTCACCAGCGGCACCACCGGCCGCCCGAAAGGCGCGATCCACGTTCACGAAGCGGTGGTGACGCACCACGTCACCGGCCGGTACGCCCTCGACCTGCACGACGACGACATCTTCTGGTGCACCGCCGACCCGGGCTGGGTCACCGGCACCAGCTACGGCATCGTCGCGCCGCTGACCAACGGCGTGACCAGCGTGGTCGCCGAGGCGGAGTTCGACGCCCCGGCCTGGTACGGCATTCTGCGGAACGAGAAAGTCAGCGTCTGGTACACCGCGCCGACTGCCATCCGCATGATGATGAAGCTGGGGATCGAGGCGGTGCGCGGCTACGACCTCGCGGCGCTGCGCTTCATGGCCAGCGTCGGCGAGCCACTGAACCCCGAGGCCGTCGTCTGGGGCACCCAGGCGTTCGGCATGCCGTTCCACGACAATTGGTGGCAGACCGAAACCGGCGGCATCATGATCGCCAATTTCGCATCCATGGACGTGAAGCCGGGCTCCATGGGCCGGCCGCTCCCCGGCATCGAGGCCACGATCGTGCGGTACAACGACGGCGGCAGCGTCACGCCGATCGACCAGCCGATGATCGAGGGCGAACTCGCGCTGCGGGCGGGCTGGCCGTCGATGCTGCGCGGCTACCTGCACGAGGACGAACGCTACCGTAAATGCTTCGCCGGGCCATGGTACCTGACCGGCGACCTCGCCATGCGCGATGCCGAAGGCTACTACTGGTTCGTCGGTCGCGCCGATGACGTAATAAAATCCTCCGGCCACCTGATCGGCCCGTTCGAGGTCGAGAGCGCGCTGATGGAGCACCCTGCCGTCGCAGAGGCGGGGGTGATCGGCAAGCCCGACCCGATGGCCGGCGAGATCGTCAAGGCGTTCATCGAACTGAAGCCCGGCTTCACGCCGTCCGAGGCGCTGCGCCGCGAATTGCTCGGCCACGCGCGCAAGCGGCTGGGTGCCGTGGTGGCACCGAAGGAGATCGACTTCTCCCCCGGCCTCCCGCGCACCCGCAGCGGCAAGATCATGCGGCGCCTGCTGAAAGCGCGAGAACTCGGCCTGCCGGAAGGCGATCTCTCCACCCTGGAAAGCGACACGCGATGAACGACAAGGTGCATCTCGACCGCGCGCATTTGCGTCATCTGCTGACCGCCATGCTGCGCATCCGCCGGTTCGAGGAGAAATGCTTCGAACTGTATCAGGGGGAAAAAATCCGCGGCTTCATGCATCTCTACGACGGTGAGGAGGCGGTTTCGGTCGGCGTGGTCGAGACGCTGCGGCCGGAGGATGCGATCGTCGCCACCTACCGCGACCATGGTCAGGCCCTGGCGCGCGGCATCGGCATGAACAAGTTGATGGCGGAGATGTACGGCAAGCTGGAAGGCTGCTGCCGCGGCCGTGGTGGCTCGATGCACGTGTTCGACGCCGCCACCCGCTTCTATGGCGGCAACGCCATCGTCGGCGGTGGCCTGCCGCTCGCGGTGGGCACCGCGCTTGGCGACAAAATGCTCAAGCGCAACAGCGTCACCGCCTGCTTCTTCGGCGACGGCGCGGTGGACGAAGGCTCGTTCCACGAAAGCATGAACCTGGCGTCGCTGTGGAAGCTGCCGGTCTTGTTCGTCTGCGAAAACAACCTCTATTCGATGGGCATGGCGGTGGAACGCGCCGAGGCGGACACCGATATCGGCCACAAGGGCGTCGCTTACCACATGCCGGGCGAGGTGGTGGACGGCATGGACGTGGTGGCCGTGGAAGCCGCTTCGCATCGCCTGGTCGCCCAGGTGCGCGAGTCCCGCGTGCCGTGTTTGCTCGAATGCCGCACCTACCGGTTCCGCGCCCATTCGATGTTCGACGCGCAGCTCTATCGTCAGCGCGCGGAGCTGGAAACCTGGCGCCAGCGCGATCCGATCCTGCGCCTGCAAGCCTGGCTCGGCGAAACCGGGATGCTGCACGCCGAGGAGATCGAACGCATCGAGGCGGAGGTCGCGGCGGAGATCGACGCCGCGATCGCTTTCGCCGAAGCCGGCACCTTGGAAGACGTGAAGGATCTGGAACGCTTCACCATCATGGATCGGGTACCGCAATGAGCCAGTCTGCCGGCGGGCCGCAACCGCGGCGCATCACCTACCGCGAGGCGTGCAAGCAGGGCATTCGCTCCGCCATCCTGGCCGACCCCCGCGTCTTCCTGATGGGGGAGGACGTGGCGCGCTACGGCGGCTGCTACGCCGTCACCAAGGGACTTTCGGAGGAACTCGGCGAAGACCGCATCCGCGACACGCCACTGTCCGAAGCCGGCTATGTCGGCGCCGGCATCGGCGCGGCAATCGCCGGCATGCGGCCGATCGTCGAGATCATGACAGTGAATTTCAGCCTTCTCGCGGCCGATCAGATCGTCAACAACGCGGCGTCGATCTCGCACATGTCGGGCGGCCAGTTCGCGGTGCCGGTGGTAATCCGCATGGCGACCGGCGCGGGCCGCCAGCTCGCGGCACAGCATTCGCACAGCCTGGAGGGCTGGTACGCCCATATCCCCGGCCTGAAGGTGCTGGCGCCGGCAACGCACGAGGATGCCCGCTTCATGCTGCAGCCCGCGCTCGACGATCCGAACCCGGTGCTGATCTTCGAGCATGTCATGCTGTACAACCGCGAGGACGTGCTGGATCAAGCGGTCACCGGCGTGGATATCACTTCGGCAAAGGTCATGCGGCCCGGCAGCGACGTGACGCTGATCACCTATGGCGGCAGCCTGTTCAAGACGCTGGAAGCGGCCGAGACGCTGCACGCCGAGGGCATCGAGGCCGAAGTGATCGACCTGCGCGTGTTGCGCCCGCTGGACACGCCGGCGCTGCTGACCTCGGTCGCGCGCACCCACCGCGCGGTGATCGTCGATGAAGGCTGGCGCTCCGGCTCGCTGTCGGCCGAGATCGCCGCGCGCCTCGCCGAAGCCGCGTTCTTCGACCTCGATGCGCCGATCCGCCGCATTTGCTCCGCCGAAGTGCCGATTCCCTATGCGGCGCAGATGGAACAGGCGGCGCTGCCGCAGCCAGCGGCGATCGTTGCCGCCGCGCGGGGACTGGTGCCCAGCCGATGACCGACTTCCGCATGCCGTCGCTCGGCGCCGATATGGAGGCGGGCACGCTGGTCGAGTGGCGGGTGAAGCCGGGCGACCGCGTGCGGCGCGGCGACGTCATAGCGGTGGTGGAGACGCAGAAGGGCGCGATCGAGATCGAGGTGTTCAGCGCCGGCGTCATAGCCGAACTGGTCGTGCCGGTCGGCACGCAGCTACCGGTCGGCACCGTGATGGCGCGGCTCGATGCCGCCGCGGCGCCACGTCCCACCCAGGCGACTGCACCGGCGCCGCCGCCGACACGGCCGGTTGCCGTTCCGCCGGCTGCCGCTGCACCGGCCGTCTCGCCTCCGGCCGCGATGCCCCCGGTTGCCGAGGCTCCGCCGGCCGCACCGCCGGTCTCGCCGCTCGCCGCACCGCCGCCGGCTGCCGCCGCCGGCCATGTGTCCGCTTCGCCCGCGGCGCGCCGGCGCGCTGCCGAGCGCGGCATCGCGCTGGGCCGCGTGGCCGGTTCCGGCCCGGGCGGTGCCGTCACCCTGGCCGATGTCGAGGCGGCATCCGCCGAAGCCCCACCCACCCCACCGCCGGCCCCGCCGACCGCCCCGGGGCCTGCAAGGCGTGGCGGCTTCGATCCCGCGGCGATGCGCCAGGCAATCGCCGCGGCGATGAGCCGCTCGAAGCGCGAGATCCCGCACTACTACCTCTCCCAGACGGTGGAGGTCACCGCCGCCCTGGCGCGGCTGGAGCGCCAGAACAGCGGCCGCGCCCCGCCGGACCGCCTGCTGCCGGCGGCGCTGCTGCTGCGCGCGACCGCGCTCGCGCTGGCGAAGACGCCCGAGCTGAACGGGTTCTGGGAGGACGGCCATTTCCGCCCAGGCGATGGGGTGCATATCGGCTGGGCAACCTCGCTGCGTGGCGGCGGCCTGATCGCCCCGGCGATCCGCGACGCCGACAAGCGCCCGCTCGACGAACTGATGGCGGCGATGCGCGACGCGGTGCGGCGCGCGCGTGCCGGCGGCGTTCGTGGCTCGGAGCTGACCGATCCGACCATCACCGTCAGCAGCCTCGGCGAACGCGGGGCGGAGAGCGTGCTGCCCATCATCAATCCGCCGCAGGTCGCGATGGTCGGCTTCGGTCGCATCGTCACGCGTCCCTGGGTGGTGGACGGCGCGATCGGCCCACGCCCGGTCATGACGCTGACGCTGGCTGGCGATCATCGCGCGAGCGACGGCCATCGTGGCGGGCTGTTGCTTGTCGAGATTGATCGTCTGTTGCAGGAGGCCGAGACGCTATGAACAAAGCGGAAGCCAAGGCGCTGATCTTCGAGGTGCTTCTCGGCATCGCGCCGGAAGCCGAGCTGGACCGGCTGCCGGGCAGCGCACAGTTGCGCGACGAGCTGGACCTGGACTCGATGGATTTCCTCGACTTCGTCGCCGCGGTGCATGAGCGCACCGGCATCGACATTCCGGAAGTGGAATACGGGAAGCTCGCGACGTTGGACGACGCGGTGGCTTATCTCGCGCGCTGACGGCGAGCGGACGGAGAAAACCGATGGGGCAGATTTATCGTGCAGGATTCGTCAGGAATGCTATAGTCTCTTATCGCCTGACTCTTGGCTCTTTCCGCGCAGAATTCCCTTACGATCGAGAAAGCGTGGCATGATGGTCGGCGGGTCATCCGAATTTGCCCGCACCGCCGAGGGAGAGATGTTGCCTTTTTGGTTCCGGCTCCGCCGGCTTAGGCTCTTGTCGCAAACTCCGTTGCAAGCAATCGTAACCCGAGTCGCAGAGGAGGAAGCAGAATAATCAGCCGCAGACGCACGCAGATGGACCGGGCGACATGATTGGTCTGCGTGTTCTCCTGCGGCGTGGTTGTGCACGTTCACTGCAGCAGCACGCTGCATCTGCGTGCATCTGTGGCTGAAATTGCTTGCTTGCTTTGGTCCAGGGCAAGTCCAGAAATTTTGTTCCCACGGCCAAAGGCTAAACGTCGCCTGCGTTGCTGCTACTCCGCCGGCTTAGGCAATAACGGTCATCCGATCACTGGATGTCACGGTGTCGCCGGTCCTCGCGGAGGCAGCCTGAACGAAAAGCCTTGAAGAGCATGCGATCGGCCACGAGCAATACCGTTGCCGGCGAAAGGAGAATGGCTCCGATGGACCTGACAACAACCTATCTCGGCCTGGCACTGAAGAACCCGGTGGTCGCCTCAGCGTCGCCCTTGACCATTGGCCTCGACAATATCCGGCGAATCGAGGACGCGGGGGGCGCCGCGGTGGTACTGCCGTCGCTCTTCGAAGAGCAGATCGAGCAGGAGGCAAACAGGTTCGAGGCATACACGACAGCCGGGCCTGCCGGGTTTGGTGAAATGTTGTCTTATTTGCCCACCGCGGCCAGTTATCGCACAGGCCCGCACGAGTACCTCGAGACCATTCGCAGGGCCCATGACTCCGTCGCCATTCCGCTGATTGCCAGCCTTAATGGCGTCACCGGTGCCGGGTGGACGAAGCACACCCGTCTTGCCCAGGATGCCGGCGCCAGCGCGATCGAGCTCAATGTCTTCTTCATACCGGCCGATCCATCCCTGGACGCGCAACAGGTCGAACAGCGCTATGTGGATGTTCTTCATGCGGTGAAGGCTGCCGTATCCATCCCGGTCTCGATGAAACTCAGCCCCTATTTCAGTGCGCTGGCCCACACAGTCCGCGTACTGGGTCGGGCCGGCGCGGACGGGTTCGTGTTGTTCAACCGCTTCTACCAGCCGGATATCGACCTTGCCAGCTTGCAGTTGCGCCACGACATTGAGCTCAGCACCCCGGCCGAGATCCGCCTTCCGATACTGTGGCTCGGGGTGCTGTTCGGGCAGGTTGCCGGCTCGCTCGCCGCAAGCACCGGCGTCGAAACCAGCGACGAGGTGATCAAGTATCTGCTCGCAGGTGCGGACGTCGTGATGACCGCATCCGCCCTGCTGCGCCATGGCATAGGCCACCTGCAGACACTGCTCGCCGGTCTGACCGAATGGCTGACGGCTCGCGATGCCACCTCATTGTCCGACATGCGCGGCCAGTTGAGCCAGCGGATGATCAAGGATCCGGTCGCGTATGAACGTGTGAACTACATCAAGATGCTGCATGGCCATATCAGTGGTGACAAACAATGAAACCTTGCGGCCTGATGCCGGATTTTTCGTCTGCGACGCGGGAGACGCTGGAATGCTTGACGAATGGGAACGGCTGGAGGGCGCTCCCTGGCCGCTGGGTGCGGCCTGGATCGAGGAAGAGCGGGCCTATAACTTCGCGATATACTCGAAGCATGCGGACAGGGTGACGCTGCTGCTGTACGGCGAGCATGATTTCGCAACCCCATTGCGCAGCATCCCGTTCGAGTTCCCTCGCAACAAGACGAACCGTGTCTGGCACGCCAGGGTTTCGGCTGCCCTGGCTGAAGGCGTGCGCTATTACGGATATCGCGTTGCCGGTCCTTACGACCCCAGCCAAGGGCAGCGGTTCGACGATCAGAAAATACTGCTCGATCCATACACCACCGGCGTATTCTTCCCGCCCGGCCATGACCGGGACGCCGCCTGTCGGCCCGGTTCAAATGCCGGCCAGGCCCCGCTGGGCGTGTTGCCGCCGATGCAGGCCGTCAATGTTGCGGATCGCCCGGCGGGACCGCGCTACGGCCATGAGCTCGTCATCTATGAGATGCACGTGCGCGGTTTCACGCAGCGCGAAAACTCCTTGGTTCCGGACGCAACGCGCGGGAGGTTTGCCGGCGTCGTCGCGAAGATCCCGTACCTGCAACGTCTCGGCGTGACCGCTGTCGAACTTCTGCCGGTGCAGCAATTCGATCCCCAGGAAGGAAACTACTGGGGCTATATGACGCTGAACTTCTTCACGCCCTGCCTGGGCTACGGGCAGGACGGATCGCCGGAGGCAACCGCCGCCGAATTCCGCCATATGGTTGACGAACTGCACCGGGCCGGCATCGAGGTCTTTCTCGACGTTGTTTACAACCATACCACCGAGGAGGGTGTGGATGGCCCGACCTGCTCCTTTCGGGGTATCGACAATTCAACGTATTACGCGCTCGATCCGGGCGATCTTGCCACGTACGCGAACTACAGTGCCTGTGGAAATGACCTGCGGACCGCACATCCGGTGGTGCGGCAGCTCGTGGTGAGCAGCCTCAGGTACTGGGTCCGGGAGATGGGGGTGGATGGATTCCGCTTTGATCTCGCATCCATCTTTGCGCGCGACGACAACGGCGCGGTCAATTTCAAGGATCCCCCGATCATGTCGGAGATCGCCAGTGATCCCGACCTCATGAACACCCGTCTCATAGCAGAGCCCTGGCAGGGTGAATCGGGTGGCGGCTACATGATGGGGCGTGCGTTCCCCGGCAAAAGCTGGTCGCAGTGGAACGATCACTTTCGCGATGCGGTCAGAGGCTTCGTCAGGGGAGAACCGAATCTGGTGTCAGCCCTGATGACCCGGCTGTATGGCAGCACGGACCTGTTTCCTGACACCAGGTTGGACGCCTTTCGCCGCTATCAGAGCGTCAATTACATCGACTGCCATGACGGCCTGAACATGTGCGACCTCGTGTCGTACACGCGGGACGACCAGCATAGTTGGGATTGCGGCCACGCCGGATCGGACGGAGTGCCGCCGGATGTGGCGGCCTTGCGCCGTCAGCAGATCAGGAACTTCTGCTGTCTGCTGATGCTGTCGAACGGCACGCCGATGTTCGTGGCAGGTGACGAGTTCATGCAGACCCAGCGAGGCAATGCCAATCCCTGGAACCAGGACAACGAGACGACATGGCTGGACTGGGAGCTGGCCGAGCGCAATGCCGACGTGCTGCGCTTCTTCCGGATGATGATCGCCTTCCGGAAGGCGCATCCCTCCATTGGCCGCAGCACGGGCTGGGGAGCGGATGTAACCTGGCATGGGGTCGGTGCGGCTCCGGATGAGTCGCCTGATTCGCACAGCCTGGCTTTCCACCTGCGCGGTGCCGCGGCCGGTGACGCCGACATCTATGTCATGGTCAATGCCTATTGGGGCGACCTTGTCTTCGCGATCCAGGCGCCCGGACCGTGGGTCCGGATCGTGGATACGTCGCTGACGAGCCCCGGCGACATCGTCGATGCAACGACGGCGCCTGCGGTACGTGATGCGCGATGCGCGGTGGCAGCCCGGTCGATCGTGGTCCTGACCAGCCAGAGCGGGTAGCCGGCGAAACCGGCAGCGTCACGTCTGCCACAGGATCGCCGGAAGTTCGCTCGGCACCCGGACCTCCGGATGCAGCGGAATAACGCGCACCGTGTAATGGTCTGCCGGACGCGACGCAGGAACGCCGCCGGTGTAAAGATAGCCGTTCGCGGTGCCGGGTATCCGCGCGCCTCTGGCCAGTGGCTGCGTCCGCGCCGCATGGCCCGTGCAAGCATCCGCATAGAGCTCGACCTGGATGTCGTCAGCCAGCATCTCCCCGAGATAAACCGGAACCGTATAGCACCATGTATCCTTGTCCTGATCGATACCCGGCGAACCAAGGTGCATGTTTTTCCAGTTCCGGCGGACCCGCAGTTCCCACGCCAGCATCTGCTTTGCCGGCTCGGCGCCATCCACCATTCGTCGCTTTAGCGCCGCGGCAGCCTGCAGATAAGCCTTCTCAAGATACTCGCGAACCATCCGCGTGCTGCCGTATTGCGGCGTCAGATTGGCCATGCTGCGCCGAATCCGGGCGAGCCAGGCGCGGGGCACGCCGCCGGCGTCGCGATCATAGAATTCCGGAACGATCTCGCGTTCGAGCACGGCGCAGAGTGCTTCCGCGTCGTATACGTCCTGTTCCGTTTCACTGCCTTGCGCGCCGCCATCGATCGTCCAGCCAACCTCCGGGGTGTAAGCCTCGTCCCACCACCCGTCGCGCACGGAGAGATTCAAGCCGCCGTTCACCAGCACTTTCATTCCGCTGGTGCCGCAGGCTTCCCATGGGGGACGCGGTGTGTTGATCCACACATCGACCCCCTGAACCAGCTCTTGCGCCAGCGAGATGTCGTAGTCCTCAAGGAACACCATGCGATCCCGCAGCGCCGGGCATTGCACGAGCGCGAACCACTCATGGATCATGCGCTTGCCTTCGGTGTCGGCCGGGTGCGCCATCCCCGCGAGCACGATTTGCGCGGGCTTGTGCCGATCGCCCAGCAGGCGCACGAACCGGTCGCGATCGCGCAGCAGGAGATTCGGCCGCTTGTACGCGGTGAAGCGTCGGGCGAACCCCAGCGTGAGCACGTTTGGATCGAGTACTCTCTCCGCGAGCGCCAGCGCCTCCGGCGGGTTGCCGCGCGCGGCCAGGTGCCGCCTGAGACGGCGACGCACGTTGAGCACCAGGTCTTGCCGGGCCTTGCCCCGCATGGCCCACAGCGTGGCGTCCGACAGCGCCGCCACCTCTCGGTGCATATCATCCGGGATGCACCGCCACCGGTCCTTGCCGCAAGCGTCCGTCCAGATCTCGTCGGCGGCCTGCGAGTCCCAGCTGGGCACGTGCACGCCGTTGGTGACATGCCCGATGGGCACCTCCTGCTCGGGCCAGCGAGGAAACAGGGGCTGGAAGATGCGCCGGCTCACCGTCCCGTGCCGCCGGCTCACGCCAAGGCTGGTCAGCGACCCCCGCGCCGCCAGGTATGCCATGTTGAGCGGGGCGTCTGCCGCATCGCCGTCCGCACGTCCCAGCGCCAGCACGTCGGCCGGATCGATCCCGGACTGCGTGAGTGCAGACCGATACCGATCAAGCAGGTCCAGGGGGAAACGGTCGAAGCCGGCACTGACCGGCGTGTGGGTGGTGAACACGTTGCCGGCCCGCGTCGCCCACAGAGCCTGACGGAAGCTGAGTCCCAGCCGGGCGGCAAGCGAACGGGCGCGTTCCAGCACAACGAAAGCGGCATGGCCTTCGTTCATGTGGCACACCTCCACCTCAGGGTGGATTGCCTCAACCAGCCGCCAGCCGCCGACACCGAGGACAATCTCCTGCATCAGGCGCAACTCGGTGGTGCCGCCATAGAGCTTGCCGGTAATCCCGCGGTCAACGGGGCTGTTCTGCGGGCTGTTGCTGTCCAGCAGATAGAGCGACGTGCGACCCACCGACGCGCGCCACACGCGCAATCGCAAAATACGTCCCGGCAATTCGATGGCGACGTGCAGGGGGCTGCCGTCCTCCGCCATCAGCGGCTGGATCGGCATCGTCGCAGGCTCGTTATAGGGATACGCCTCCTGCTGCCGCCCGCCGGCGTCGATCGTCTGCCGCAGGTAGCCTTCCTGAAACAGCAGGCCGACCCCGACGACGGGCACGCCAAGGTCGCTCGCGGTCTTGAGAAAGTCGCCGGCAAGGATGCCAAGGCCGCCAGCATAGAGCGGCAGCGCTTCGCCAAGGCCGAACTCCATGCTGAAATAGGCTACACCGTCGAGCGCCGCGGGACCGTAGGTGGCAGCGAACCAGCCCGGTCCTTCCAGGTAGCTTCGCCGGGCCGCGGCACATTGGTCGAGATGTTCAAGAAAGACATCATCCGACGCCAGTTCCGCAAGCCGCGTGGCGGCGACGTCGGCCAGGATCGTCCACGGATTGCGCGTGCGCTGCCACAGCTCGGCATCGATCCGTTCCCACAGCGCATCCGCCTGGTGGCTCCACGTCCAGCGCAGGTCGAGCGCAAGGTCGCGAAGGGCCGCGAGCCGAGCCGGCAGCTCACGCCAGGAGGGCATCGCTCGACCGCGCTTCAGCGCCGGCCAACGCGCCCCCCGGCGGAAGAGCGCGATGGACACCGGCATAATGCCGCGCCGCGCGGTCCCGACTGAAATCTGGTCGCATGGCGTTGCGCCGGATGTGGCGCAACGCTGTCTTGCCGCGGAATTCGGTGCCGGTCCGCCTCACGCAGGCCATCGATTCATCCGCGGCCAAAGCTGGTGCGCGCAATGGTTGACGACGCCGACAGTGGGATCGTGGTCCAAGTGCCCGAGGCCCGATGCTTTCCGAATCGCGGCCTTGCAGCCGCCTTTGGCCGCGATGCGATTGGTGCTGTAATGCGATTGGTGCTGTAGCATTTTGGTAACTTCCAGTCGCTGACGGGATTCCAAACAGTTTAATCGATACGGCTCAGCATCCCGACGCGGTCATTTGCGCGCGACCGGCGCACAGCGTCAAGTCCTGCCTCGTAGGCTGGTGTCAAGATGTCGCGCACAGGCACGTGCAGCCGGACATGGGCTATGGCATTGCAGCAGGCCGCATGGCGGACATGACTGTCGTGCGACCCCGGTTTTTTCGGCGTCCGGGTAAGGCTGGGAGTTTCGTATGCCGGGCAGAAATGCTGCTTCGCGCGCTGGGCGAGCTGTGCGACAAATCCCAATCGGCCCACCGCGTTGTCGCTGCCGGCGGAGCCGCCGGTACCGATCCGATCCGCATCCTGCCGCCGCTGGACGCAGGACGCCGTATCGGGCAGGTGATGCCGCCGCCTGCCACGCCCATCCGACCCGGAGCCCGCCATGACCCTCGACCCGAAGATCGCCGCCGCACTGGCCGGCGTCTCCACTGCCACCGTCACGACGGTGCTGCTGAAGAAGGGGCTGCGCAACGTGTGGATGCGCGGACCGAAGCCGTTGCGGGCGGGGCTGCCCCGGCTGGTTGGCCGGGCCTTCACCATGCGCTTCGTGCCGGCGCGCGAGGACCTGGCGACGCCGGAATCCTGGGCCTCGCCGCGCTCCACCCGCGCCGCGATCGAGGATATGCCGGAAGGCGTCATCACCGTGATCGATGCGATGGGCGTCACCGATGCCGGCGTGTTCGGCGACATCCTGTGCGCGCGCATGGCGAAGCGTGGCGTGGCGGCGCTGGTGACCGACGGGGTGGTGCGCGACGTGGCCGGCGTGCTGGGCACCGGTCTGCCGGTGTGGTGCCAGGGCTGGGCGGCGCCCGCCTCGGTGGCCGGCCTGACCTTCGTGAACTGGCAGGAGCCGATCGGCTGCGGCGGCGTGGCGATCTTTCCGGATGACGTGATCATGGTGGACGACGACGGCGCCGTGGTGATCCCGCAGAAGTTGGTGGAGGAGGTCGCGGCGACCGCTTCGGATCAGGAGCAGTTGGAGGAGTGGATCATGGCCGAGGTGAATCAGGGCGCGTCGCTGCCCGGGCTGTATCCGCCGAATGCCGAGAACAAGGCGCGGTACGAGGCGTGGGCGAAGCAGCGGCGGGGGTGAGACTCCCGCCTGCGCGAGAGGCCGGTGCCCTGCGTCGCTCATAGTGCGGAGATCGCTCCGCACGGACGGTTTGCGGCGACAAACGGCGACGCTCGCGAACCGGTCTTGCTGGCGTGGAGCGGTCATGTCCGATGACGCCGTGCGGTCCGTGCGGGCCGTTCTGTCGCAAGCATTTATTAACCTTCCAGAAATTGCAGCCATGCCCGAGCTTGCATATCTCCTAAAAATGGCTGAAAGGTTTCCGGCCTGTGGATGGCAACAATTATGGGAAGGCTAATAACACGGAGACCACGAAGAACCACGGAGCGGTTCAGGCGACGAATCGCCGCAGGCCGTCCTTCAACAGCCGCGCATGGAAATTGAACAGCAGGCCGAGGCGCAGGCCGCTCATGTGGAGGTAGGTCAGGACCTGAGCGTCATGCGCCGGCAGGATATTCGCAACAACTTTGATTTCACTGATCAGTTGCCGGTCCACGGGAATGTCCGTGCGAAAGCCTTCGTCGAACTGGACGCCTTTGTAGGACACCGGAATTCCCGCTTGCTCTAGCTCATGGCAGAGGCAGCCTTCATAAACCGATTCCGGCATGCCCGATCCGGTCAGCCGGTGCACTTCGATGGCCAGCCCGATGACTCATTCGGTCAATTCGCGCGCAAGCAACATTCAGTGACGCCTCCGTGCTGCTCCGGTGCGCCCCGAACGGCGCGCTCACCTCGTGGGTGGAAGTCCCACCCGGGCAATGGTCGGTTGGCCCGGTAGCTGGCAGGCGGTTTGGTCGGGTAAGCGGCCGGGTCGAAGCCCTGCGACAAACGCCGCTTCTGGCGGCGGAGCGAATCGACGGGCCGTAACGTGTGTAAAGCCTGAGCAGGCCTCGAAAGGGAAGTCATGGACGCCGACCCGGCCGGAGTACGGGGAAGGCAGCACGGTTTGGGGAAGCAGCCGACAGAGGCACCTGGACCGGTCCATCGGGGTAAGGGGCACAGCACGTCGAGACAGGTGACGCGTAAGCGGGGGAGACCCGTGCGCGACGAGGGTAGCGGCCTCAACGGAACTGCAAGGTGCCGGTCCGTGCGGGAGTCGGACAGGGTCGTAGTACCGCCGAAGCCGGGTAACGCCGGTGGAGGGAAGGACCCTGACTTCTGGTGCGTTTTTCGAAGCGAACGAGGTGAGGTGATTGGCGATGAGCCTGAGAACACCGGTTGTCGATGCCAATATGCTGCGGTTGATCAAACAATGGCTCCAGGCGCCGGTCGAAACGGCCGGCAGGGGTTGGGCCGCAAGAGACGGACCAACGGGACGCGCATGGC
>DATLQW010000055.1:0-6393 GCA_035535035.1 Acetobacteraceae bacterium | reverse complement strand
ACCAGTTGCCGCTCACCGCTGGCCAACCAGATGCGCCTGATCCTCCACACCGCGGCCTATTGGCTGATGCGCACGCTGCGCGACGCCATCCCCAAGCCGCAGCCGCTGGCCAGCGGCGAGTTCTCCACCATCCGGCTGCGGCTGCTGAAGATTGCGGTGCGGATCAAGGAAACTGCCAGCCGCGTCAGGCTGGCGTTCGCCGCCAATTGCCCGGATGCAGAGCTGTTCCGCAGCCTGGTTGGCGCACTGAGCCTGCGCCCGACGTGAGCGGCGGGGCACATGCCCCGTCGGAACCCCACCTTATCAACCCCTCGCGCCTGACAGATATGGACTGAAATGCGGGTCACCCTGCCGGGGATGGGGCGCGCCGGGTTCCATTGCTTACCCATTATCAATCCGGGATCGACTTATCCGGTGAATAAGATGGGCTAGCACTTACACTGCGAGCTGTCGTCTGTACTACGCCAGCATGAACCAATCCCCAACGGGACTACGCCTTCCGATATGACCGCACTCGCCCGGAGGCTGCGACTGCGGCGTCCGCCTTCCTATTCCGCCGTAGTGCTCTCGGGGGACGGCGCCTCTGCGGCGGGGGCCGCGCTGGGGACCGCGCGTGCGCGTTCGGCGATGCGCGCCCGCTTGCCGGAGCGGCCACGCAGGTAATACAGCTTGGCGCGGCGCACGTCGCCGCGGCGCACCACGGCGATCTCGGCGATCAACGGCGAATACAGCGGGAACACCCGCTCCACGCCCTCGCCGTAGCTGATCTTGCGCACGGTGAAATTGCTGTTCAGCCCCTTGTTGGAGCGGGCGATGCAGACGCCCTCGAACGCCTGGGTGCGGCTGCGCTCGCCTTCCACCACCTTGACCGAGACGCGCACGGTGTCGCCGGCCTGGAACTCGGGGACGGTGTGGCCCTGGCTGAGGCGGACGATCTCGCCGGCCTCATATTGCTGCACGATGTTCATCGGTGTGGTCCTCTTTGGGCTGTGCTTAGGGCGCGGCGGCCGGGCTGGCAACCGGGGCGGCGCGATCGGTGGCGCGGTAGGCCGCAAACAGGTCGGGGCGGCGCTCGCTGGTGATGCGTTCGGCTTCCGCCCGGCGCCAGGCCGCGACCGCCGCGTGGTGGCCGGACAGCAGCACGTCCGGCACGCGGCGGCCTTGCCACTCGGCGGGGCGGGTGTAGTGGGGGTATTCCAGCAGGTGGGAAGCAAAACTCTCCTCGGTGGCGCTGTCGGCGGCGCCCATCACGCCGGCGAGCAAGCGGATGGCGGCGTCGAGGATCACCAGGGCGGGGAGTTCGCCGCCGGACAGCACGTAGTCGCCGACCGATTTTTCCTCCATTGCGTGGGCGTCGATGACGCGCTGGTCCACGCCCTCGTAGCGCCCGCACAGCAGGATCAGGCCGGGGGCGGCGGCGTAGCGCTGGGCGTCGGCCTGGGTGAAGGGTCGGCCGCGCGGGGTGAGGAACACGCACGGGCGATCGTCGGCGACGGAGGCCAGCGCGGCGTCGATCACGTCCGGGCGCAGCACCATGCCGGGGCCGCCGCCGAACGGCGTGTCGTCCACGGAATGGTGCCGGCCGGTGGCGAAGTCGCGGATGTTGACGGGGTCGAGGCACCAGATGCCGCGCGCCAGCGCCCGGCCGGCAAGTGCGCCGGCGAGCGGGCCGGGGAACATCTCGGGGAACAGGGTCAGCACGGTGGCGCGCCAGGTCATGGTGCTCGATGCCTCTCCCGCTGCGGTGGGTCGGGCCGCGCAGCGGACTGCCGCGAGACGCGGGAGCGGCGAGGGCGAGGGTGCGGCGGGACGGCCCGATCGCCCTCTCCCGCGTCGCTTCGCGCCCCGCCTTGGTCCGCGTCGCGGCCCAAGCCCGCTTCCTGGGCGAGGTGCACAAGGACCCGCCCGCCTGCCACATCCACCTCCGGCACACAGGCCCGGGTGAATGGCACCAGCAGCGGGGCCGCGCCGTCCCGCACGATCTCCAGGCTCGCCCCCGCGCCGTAGTCGTGGACCGCCGCGACCGTGCCCAGCACGCGGCCGGCTGCATCCGCCGCGGTCATCCCGACCAGGTCGGCGAGGTAGAACTCCTCCGGCTCCGGCTCCGGCAGTTGCGCGCGATCGATATACAGCCGCGTGTTGGTCAGCTTCTCCGCGGCATTCCGGTCGGCGACCTTCACCGCTGCGCCGTCCGCCTGGGCTTCGACCTCGGCGACGCCCGCGCCATGCCAACGCAGCACGAAGCGCCGCCCCTTGTCGTCGGACAGCGGTCCGTAGGCGGTCAGGTCGGCGGGATCGGCGGTATGGCTGGTCACCCGCACCAGGCCGCGCACGCCGTGCGGCCGGCCGATCACGCCCAGCAGGATGCGCTGCCCCGGCACGGTCCGGTCACGCCGGCGCCGCGGCCTTGGCGCGCTCCTGCGCCTTCTTCTTCGGCGCCGACTTCACCGGTTGCTCGCGCATCGCCGGCATCGGCGCCAGGCCGGCGCGGCCCAGGAACCGAGCCACCCGGTCGGTCGGCAGTGCGCCCTGGCCCATCCAATGCTGGATGCGCGCATCGAACAGCCGCAGCCGGTCGGTGTGCTCGGCAGGCAGCATCGGGTTGTAGCTGCCCAGCTTCTCGATGAAGCGGCCGTCGCGCGGGCTGCGGCTGTCGGCCACCACGATGTGGTAGTACGGCCGCTTCTTGGCGCCCGCGCGGGCGAGGCGGATCTTCAGTCCCATCGATCGGTATCTCCTTCGGTCATCGTGTGCGGCGTGTCGTGTTGCAGGGTGTCGTGGGGCGGCGTGTCGTGTGGCGGCGTGTGAGGGCCGCAGCCAAATCTGCTCCCCCCCTCCCCTTGAGGGAGGGAGAGGCTTTCTTTCAGACTCTCAGAACGGCCGGCGGTGTTGGCCGCCCTGCTGCATGTGGCGCGGCATCAGCGCGGAAATGCCATGCCGCATCAGCCCCTTCTGCCCCAGCTTGCTCATGCGCTTCATCATCGTGGACATGTCGTCGAACTGCTTCAGCAGCTTGTTGACCTCCTGCACCGAGGTGCCGGACCCCGCGGCGATGCGCTTCTTGCGGCTGGCCTTGATAATGTCCGGCGTCTTGCGTTCCTTGTTCGTCATCGACCCGATGATCGCGGCGTGGCGCTTGAAGAGCGTCTGGTCGATGTTGGCATCGTCGAGTTGCGCCTTCATCTTGCCGGCGCCGGGCAGCATGCCCAGGATGCCGGACAGGCTGCCCATCTTGGTGATCTGCCTGAGTTGCGACGCGTAGTCCTCCAGATCGAACTTGCCCCGCGCCATCCTGGCGGCGAGTTTCTCCGCTTCGTCCTGATCAACCGTCTCCGAGACTTTCTCGACCAGCCCGACGATGTCGCCCATGCCGAGGATGCGGCCGGCGACGCGCTCGGGGTGAAAATCCTCCAATGCGTCCTGCTTCTCGCCCATGCCGATCAGCTTGATCGGCGCGCCGGTGATGGCGCGCATCGACAGCGCGGCGCCGCCGCGGGCGTCGCCGTCCATGCGGGTGAGCACCACGCCGGTGATGGTCAGCGCGTCGTGGAACGCCTTGGCGGTGTTCACCGCGTCCTGGCCGGTCATCGCATCGACCACCAGCAGGGTCTCCGCCGGATTGGTTTCGGCGCGGACCTGCCGCACCTCGTCCATCAGTTCCTGGTTGATCGACAGGCGGCCGGCGGTGTCCAGGATGACGACATCAAAACCCTCGCGCCGGCCGGTCTCCATGGCGCGGCGGGCGATCTGCACCGGGGTTTCCCCGGCGACGATCGGCAGGCTGGGCACCCCCGCCTGCTCGGCGAGTTGGGCGAGCTGGAGCTGGGCGGCCGGGCGCTGGGTGTCGAGACTGGCCAGCAACACCCGGAGCCGCAGCCGATCCTTCAGGCGCAGCGCGATCTTGCCGGCGGTGGTGGTCTTGCCGGAGCCTTGCAGCCCGACCATCAGGATCGGCACCGGCGCCGCGGCGTTCAGGTTCAGCGGCACGGCGCCCTCGCCGCCGAGCGCCTCGACCAGCGCGTCGTTGACGATCTTGACGATCTGCTGGCCGGGAGTGACCGAGGACAGCACCTCCGATCCAATGGCGCGGTCGCGCACCTTGGCGATGAAGTCGCGCACCACCGGCAGCGCCACGTCGGCGTCGAGCAGGGCGATGCGGACCTCGCGCAGGGCCTCGCCCACGTCGGTTTCGGACAGCGCGCCGCGGCGGCGCAGCTTGTCGAATACCCCGGACAGCTTGTCTGACAGCGCTTCGAACATGTGGCGTTACCCTGGGCAGCACTCCGGAACGACGAACGCGCCGCTGCGCGAACCTTCGCGGAGCGGCGGAGCCCCCGCGTCGGGCGGGGACCGGGTGGTTAGGTTGACCCGGATGCGGCGGGTTATGGGCGACGAGGGGGCTTGTGTCAAACGCGAGCGGCCGGCGGTGATGGGCCAGTTTGAAACGGTACAAAGGCTCGGATGCGGCTGCTCACGCCGGTGCACGCTGCTGCCGCCGCTTTGGGTGGGGAGCCGACAGTCCGCCTTCGGGCATCGATGGTGCAACTCCGGACATTCGCTCCGCGGCCAGAGTTGGCCGGAGGCGGAATGACGGCTTCCCGGCGCGCAACACGGAGAAGCTGCCGAAGCGCCCGCCGGGCGCTTCGGCCGCTACCGACATTGCCGGCATTCGAGCCAAGGCACCGATACTGTGACCGGCCAGTGTGACCGGCCAGGATTGCCCCATCAGCCTTAATGGGCTACAACGTGGCTCAACATGGAGGATGGCATGACGGAAAACATTGTCGTCCGGGCGCGGATTGATACGCACATCAAGGAAGAAGCGGCGGCGGTGCTGAGCGCGATGGGCCTCACCGTGTCGGACGCGTTCCGCTTGATGATGGTGCGCATCGCGCGTGAGAAGGCGCTGCCCTTCGAGCCTCTGGTGCCCAATGCCGAGACAGTCGAGGCGATGAAGGCGGCGCGGCGCGGCGAGTTGGTCACGGTCGGAAAGCCGGAAAACCTGCTCGCGAGCCTGAATGCGGACCGTTAAATACGCAGGCAGCTTCAAGCGTGACTATCGGCGGGAAAAATCCGGTCCGCTCAGCAAGAAACTCGATGTTCTCTTGATGGCGGCGGTTAATCTGCTGGCGGCCGACACACCGCTACCGCATCGGTATTTCGACCATGCGCTTTCCGCCGAGTGGCGCGATCACCGCGACTGCCATATCCGGCCTGACCTGGTGCTCATTTACCGCAAACCGGACGCGGAAACGCTCGAACTTGCGCGCCTTGGCTCGCACGGCGAGCTGGGGTTGTAGTTGGGCGGGGCAGGGCCGCAGGCGAGACCGGGGGCGGCGGCCTCCGACGGCCGGGCAGTTCGAGACGCCGGCTAGACGTCGGGTCGGCCGGTGTCGCTGGCGCCGTTCCAGGTGGCGGGTGGGGCGGTTGAAACGGACTGCCGATTGGCGGACGGACCCCGAGAATCCGGTGGCTCGTGTATCAGCAGTACTAACCGTTGGTTCCACTTCTACGGATCGGTAACCGTTTCTACGGATCGGTATCCGTCCTCACATCGAGGCGCCCCTTGAATTATCAACCCCCATTCCCACTTGACCGCCGCATTGGGGCCAGCGCGAAGATTGTGCTCGGCAATTTTTTGGGGGAGAGACTGAATGGCGTACGCGATCGACAAAAAAATTAGTAGTCGGAATATCGTCGACTGCACTTTTCAACTTTTCAACAGAGCATGCCATTTTCATGAACGACGGTCTGGAAGCGTTCAGATCGTACCAGATCGAGCACAGAGCAGATGTCCCCGCTCCCGGGTCTGCCTTCCCTTTTATTAAAAGACTGCTCCATCTTAACAAGATCTTTCCCGACCAGATGCCTGTCGAGGTAATCATTCTATCACGGAATGATCCGGAGGCAGGACTTCGGATGATGGACGCAATACCAACCTATGATCTCGACATCTCAAGAGCCTTTTTCCTTTCTGGTAAGGCGCCGTATCCGTATATGGCTGCCGTTAATGCCTGTCTTTACTTGAGTACGGACAAAGAAGAGGTTAAAGATGCAATCAAAGCAGGTTATCCAGCGGGCCACGTACTACCATGCTCCTCTTTCGAGGACACGGATGACACCCAGTTGAGGATAGCATTCGACTTCGATGGGGTTCTTGTCGATGATGAAGCCGAATTGAAATATGCCGACGGTGGCCTTCCCCTCTTTCATTATCATGAGGTCGAGAACAAAAACAAGCCACTCAAGAATGGCTGTGGCTAGCTCGTGATCTGTCCGGGTTTTGTAGCTCGTGAAGTGTCCGGTCCTTTGGCCCCCAACGAATGGGGGTTTGCATGGACCGGGCACGGATTCACGAAGGGATACGCCGGATGCGTTTCACGGACGTTCTCG
>DATLQW010000054.1:0-8026 GCA_035535035.1 Acetobacteraceae bacterium | reverse complement strand
ATCGATCCGGCGCCGGGCGGGGTCAGGAAATACGTCGCATGACCCGCCCAATGCCCGAATGTAGTGTTACTCGGCGAAAATCTGCCGCACACATTGCTGATATTGCAGAAGTTTTTTTAGTGAGTGTCAAAGATGGGTTAGCTGGTGAGGACGATCAGCCCGGTCGTCACCCCCTGCTCGCGCCACCCGGCCGCTGGACCGCGAAGTGCCGCGGACGCCCACGATGTCCCGTTACCGGAAGCCGGCGAGGCGACCCATCAGGCGGTCACGTCAACGGGTCGCCTGATGGGTCCCGCGCAGCCAGAGAGGCGCATGGGGCGGCAGCCCGTCAACGAGCACTCGGCGCGACGGTGGCCGGTCAGAAAATCCCTTCCAGCCAGCCTTTCCGCTTCGGCTGGATGATCGGCGTGTCGCCCATTTGCGGGCTCTCGCCGAGCGCGGCATTCTCGCGCAGGCGCTGCGCCTCCTTCTTCGCATCGACCACGATGCCCTTCGGCTTCGGACTCTGCCAGAACAGCAGCTTGCTGACGAAGCCCGAATCGGCATGCTCCATCCGCGAGTCCGCATCGATCTGCGCGCGGATATGATTGGACACCGGCGGCCCGGCCGCCTGCAACAGGGCCTCCTGGCCCGGGCTCACGCCGGCCTGCGGCGTACCGAGCGCCGTTTGCGGCACCAGCGCTTCCTCCGCCTGCCGCCGCTCCGATTGCTCCATCGGGCGCGGCGCGCCGGGGCTTGGAGGGCGCAGCGAGAAATCGGGCGGCATCGACAGCGGCGCGCGCGTGGTCACCAGGAACTCGTCGGGCGCGTCACGGGTCAGGCCGAAGGTGCGCGAAAGCGTGTCGCCGCTGCCGCACGAGGCCAGCGCCAGCGTGCAGCCGGCCAGCAGCAAAACAGCGAGCGATTGCCCGCGCCGACGTGAAGTCCCCATGCGGCGCTCTCTACCCGCGGTGTGGGGTGAACCGCAAGGGCCATCAGCCTGCATCGCTGCGCCCCGCGGCATCCGCCCGCTGGTGTCGGCGGGGCAGCAGGCTTTCCAGCACCAAGGCCGCCACACCGCAGACGATGGCCGCGTCCGCCACGTTGAACACGTACCAGTGCCAGGCGCCGAGATGGGCGTCGATGAAGTCCGCCACGGCGCCGAAGCGCAGCCGGTCGATCACGTTGCCGATCGCGCCTCCGGCGATGGCGCCCAGCGACACCGCCACCAGCGGCGATTCGGCGCGGCGCAGCCAAACGCCGAGCGCCACCACCACCGCCAGCGCCACCGCGGCCAGCACCAGATAGCTCCAGGTGCCGTAGCCGCTCAGCAGACCGAAGGTGACGCCGCGGTTCCACACCAGGGTCAGGTTCAGCACCGGTAGCAGCACGACCTGCCCGGCCGGTTTCGACGGCAGCGCGATGCCGTGCAGCACCCAGTATTTGCTGCCCTGGTCGGCGGCGAACACCACCAGCCCGGCAAGCAGCCCGACCAGGGTGAGGCGGTTGCGGGTCATGCTGGCGGGGAGGGATGGGGGCAGAATGGGGGTAGCTGCTCCCCCTCCCCTTGAGGAAGGGTGTTGGGGGGAGGGGTGTGAGCCGCCGTTGACCGCGGATGTCCGCACCCCTCGCCCCAACGTCCTCCCTCAAGGGGAGGGAGCGCAGCTACATCTACCCCATGCTGCGTCCCGCCTTCCATCACGCGGCGGCCCGGCAAACCAGGCCCGACTCGACCGCGTCGGCGCAGCGCAGGCAGAGCGCCGGATGGTCCGGAACACTGCCGACTTCCTCCAGCACCCGCCAGCAGCGGACGCACTTGGCGCCGGGCGCTTTCACAATGCCTGCGCCGGGCAAGTAGCTCTGCCGCGGAATGTGTTCAAACCCGACCTTCGAGACGATAGCCACCTCCGCCCAGCCGGCCTCGTCGAGGAGGCGATCCGATACCGAAAGATCGAGATAGGCCGCCATCTCCAGCGAGGAACCAAACCCGTCATTCTTACGCGCCTGATCGACCGCAAACGTGATGAGGCGGCGAATCGACCGAATTTTGCTCCAGCGCGCCGCCAGGGCGTCATCGCGCCAATCGGCGGGAAGCGCGGGGAAGCACTGCAGATGCACGCTCCCGGCGTCGCCGAAGCGCGCCGCCCAGGCTTCTTCGGCGGTGAAGCACAGCACCGGCGCCAGCCACGTCGTCAGGCAGCGATGCACGTGATCCAGCACCGTCCGCGCGGCGCGGCGGCGCAAAGTGTCCGGCCGGTCGCAATAGATCGCGTCCTTGCGAATGTCGAAATAGAACGCGCTGAGGTCGGTGGCGCAGAAATTGTGCAGCTCCGGATAGACGCCGACCCAGTCGTAGCTGTCGACCGCGGCACGGATGCGCGCATCCAGCGACGACAGCCGATGCAGCACCCAGCGGTCCAGTTCCGGCATCTCGGCCACCGGCACGTGTTCCGCCTCGGTGAAACCCGCCAGGCTGCCCAGCACCCAGCGCAGCGTGTTGCGCAGGCGGCGATACAATTCGGCGGTCTGCTTCAGAATTTCGGGGCCGATGCGCAGATCCTCGCTGGTGTCGGACATCATGACCCACAGCCGCAGGATATCGACCCCGTACTGCTTCGCCACCTGCTCCGGCGCGACGACGTTGCCGAGCGATTTCGACATCTTCCGGCCGTGCTCGTCCAGCACGAAGCCATCGGTCAGCACCGCCTTGAACGGCGCGCGTCCGCGCGTGCCGACCGCTTCCAGCAAGGACGACTGGAACCAGCCGCGATGCTGGTCGGAGCCTTCCAGATACAGATCCGCCGGCCAGGGCAGGCCGCGGCCTTCCAGCACGAACGCATGGGTCGAGCCCGACTCGAACCACACATCCACGATGTCCATCACCTGCTCATAATCGCCCGGGTCGCGGCCCGGCCCCAGGAAGCGCGACGGCGGCGAGGCATACCAGGCATCGGCGCCCTCCGCGGCGAACGCGGCGACGATGCGGTCCACCACCGCCGGGTCGCGCAACGGTTCTCCCGTGCGCTTGTCCACGAATACGGCGATCGGCACGCCCCAGGCGCGCTGGCGGCTGATGCACCAGTCCGGGCGGTTCGCGACCATGGAGCCGATGCGGTTGCGCCCCTGGTCCGGCACGAACGCCGTCGCGTCGATCGCGGCCAGTGCCTTCGCGCGGATATGCTCCGGCCCATCCAGGCGGATGAACCACTGCGGCGTGGCCCGGAAGATCAGCGGCGCCTTGGACCGCCAGGAATGCGGGTAGGAGTGCACCAACTTCCCTCGCGCCAGCAGCGCGCGTGCTTCGTCCAGCGCGGCGCAGACCGGATCGGCCGCCTTGTAAACATGCACGCCGGCGAATAGCGGGACCCGGGGATTGAAGGTGCCATCCGGGCCGACGGTCTCGGGGATGTCCAACGCATGCTTGCGGCCGAGATCGAAATCTTCCTCGCCGTGGCCGGGGGCGATGTGCACGAAGCCGGTGCCCGCCTCGGTGGTGACGAAGTCGCCGAACAGCAGGGGCGTGTCCTGGTCGTAGCCTCCCGCGGCATCCTTGGCACCGCGCAACGGATGCGCGCAGATGGTGCCGGCGAGCGCGGCGCCCTTGAACACGTGCAGCACGTGATGCGTGGCGATGCCGACATCAGTGCAGAATTGCGGCAACAGCGCGAGCGCCACCAGCAGCTTTTCACCGATTCGGGCGCGCGAACCCCCGGCGACGCCATCGACGTGCAGCAGGGCGTAGTCGAAATCCTCCCCCGCGGCGACGGCGCGGTTGCCCGGGATGGTCCAGGGAGTGGTGGTCCAGATCACCACCGATGCGCCGCGCAGTTCCGGCAGCGGCGCCCGGATCACCGGGAAGCGCACCCAGATCGTCGTGCTGGTGTGGTCGTGGTACTCGATCTCCGCCTCGGCCAGCGCGGTCTTTTCCACCGGCGACCACATCACCGGGCGCAGGCCGCGATACAGCGCGCCGTTCAGCAGGAACTTGCAGATCTCGTGCGCGATCGCCGCCTCCGACGGACGGTCCATGGTGGCGTAGCGCCGCGAAAAATTGCCCTCGACGCCGAGCCGGCGGAACTCCTGCGCCTGCACCGTCATCCAGTGGTCGGCCCAGGCGCGGCATTCGGCGCGGAAGTCCAGCACCGGGACGGCGTCCTTGTCGCGGCCCTCCTTGCGGTAGCGTTCCTCGATCTGCCACTCGATCGGCAGGCCGTGGCAGTCCCAGCCGGGGATGTAGTTGGCGTCGTAGCCGGCCATCTGGCGGGTGCGGTTGATGAAGTCCTTGTGGATCTTGTTCAGTGCGGTACCGATATGGATGTTGCCGTTCGCATAGGGCGGGCCGTCATGCAGGATGAACAGCGGCCTGCCCTGGGATGCCGCGCGCAGCTTCCCCCACAGGTCCTGCGCGTCCCAGCGGGCGAGGATCTGCGGCTCCTTCTTCGGCAGGTCGCCGCGCATGGGGAAGCCGGTCTGCGGCAGGAACACCGTGTCGCGATAGTCGCGCTCGGCTTCGGTTGGGGCGTCGGTCATGGGTCGGTCCAGGGCTGTCCGGAGCGGCACAGGGGCCGCGGTTGGTGGGCGCGAGCGACTTCCCGGGGCTCAGCGAGCCGCCGGGAGGGTAATTCGCGCCTGCCTATACACGGATGCCATGGGTGGGACTATGTGGAGGCCGCAAGGGCGAGGTCAAGCGGGGCGCGGCTTTTCTGGATCAAGCGCCAACTCGGGACCACGCTGCGGTGGCAGCCGGCGCTTCAACCGGCGCCACCCTTCTGTTACCGTCTGGCGGAATGGCGCGTTGTTGAACAGACATCGCTGGGTAATGCAGATGGCCAAGCTGCTGGAGCAGAAATCGGACGTGGTTGATGCGATCCGAAGCGTCGCCGGCCAGTTGGGGCGCGCGCCCTCCTGCTCCGGGTTCCGCGCAGCGGCGGGCGTGAGCGAGTATCAGGTATTCAAGCACTTCCCGAGTTGGCGAGAGGCATAGCGGGCTACGGGCCTTGATCCCAATTCGACGAATGTTCGCCTCGATGATGGCATTCTCCTTGAGGATTGGGGCGCTCCGGTCCGAAAACACCGTCACCTGCCGACCCGCCGCCAGTACCGGAGGGAGGGTAGTTATAGCCCTGGCGCCTTTGAGACGCATTTCGGACCATGGTCAGCGATTCCCGGAAGATTTCGCTCGTTTGCCCGAGCCAACCCGGACTGGGCAGACGTTGCGGCACTATTGCCGGTGGTCTCTGCGACCGAGACGCGGACTCCGTCCAGGACCGCGGCTGTCGATGATCGTGAGGTCACAACGACCGTCCCAACGTCGCGGCACAAGCACACCAAGTTGGATGGCGTGCCCACGTACGGTGATCCGATCGATTTTTGGGGTCTCCGGCATGAGCCTGTGAACGAACAAGGCGTCGTGTTTCTGTTTGGAATGGTGGCGCGCGAGCTGGGGTATTTGGTCGAGGCCGTACAGACCGGCGACCCTGATTGCGAAGCCAAACGGCAGATTGGCCCCGGTAAATGGCAACGCGTTCGGATCGAATTTGAGTATGAGAGTCGCAATTTCCGAGATCACGGGTACCAGGCCGGTGGTCGCGACATCGTCGTTTGCTGGCGGCATAACTGGCAGGACTGCCCGCAGAATCTTGAGGTGATCGAGCTGCGGACAGTCATAAAGACCTTGGCAGCAAGCGACGATCTATAGGTTGGCGGCGCACCGATAGGACAGCCGGTTCAGAGGGCTTCGGCAAACGGGGGCAGTGCCGCGGCACTCGCCGCCAAGTTCTGGCGCTCCATGAGCGACTGCAGTTCGATCACTATCCCGGGCGGATTCTTCAGGTCAGGGCGGAGCGTCCGTAGTGCGTTGAGCACGTCCCCGGGATTGCTCTCGAACCGATCGACCAGAAATGCGTCTGGATGTCGTGCGGTGATGCCGTGGCCGGCCAGAATGGCGGGGGGGAAAGTCGCGCAGGTTCGCCGTCACGATCACGGTCGCACCACCATGGATTGCCGCCGCGAGCACGTGCCTGTCGTCACGATCAGGCAACGCCAACTGCTCAATCAAATGCTCGTATCCGGCGACCAGGGCGTCGCCGACATGCGCTTCCATGAGGGAGCGAACCCGGGCGAGGCATTCACGCGTCAGATCGGGTCGGGCCTTCAGCAGCGCCGCGATCCACTCTTCGTGCACACGGCCAGACCAGCGCGCACGGAAGAGGTCGGCCAAGGCCAAATGCATGAGTACGTTGTGCAGCAGCGCCGGATCCAGCGCGCTGACATCGAGGAAGGCGATGAGCGGAACAGTCCCGCTCACGCCAGACCCAGTTCCTGGTCCAGCACCGCAAGCTCACGCAGCGCTTCACGCCGCTTCGCGCGTGTGGCGGCCTTATGAGCCAGCACATCCTTCAGTGGCAGTCGCCGCTGGTTGCCGACCATACGGACTGGTAGCGTGCCGTTCTCGACCAGACTGACGAGATAAGGCCGCGAGACATTCAGAATATCGGCGGCCTGTTGCGTGGTGAGCTCGATCTCAACCGGAATCAGCGTCACCGCGTTTCCCGCGGCCATTTCTTTCAGCATCTCGGTAAGCAGGTGGGCGGCTGTTTGCGGCAGATCGAGGGTTGCCACCTCGTGCCCGGCTTCGGCTACCTGGACGCGCATCGCCAAGGCGCCCGATCGATGCTGTTGGAGGGCGTGTGTCGCCGCTGCCGCAAGTGCGACCTCTTGATCGGACGGGATGGTCGGTTCGGTTCGGGCCCGTGGCGTAACGACGATTGCTCCCAGCAAAGCACAACCGGTAGCATATGTGCGGATTATTTGAGACACTCGAAATATACGAAGTGGATTCCTGCCGCCCGCGAGCTCCCGCCGGCGCCCGCCTTGCCGCCTCGGCCTCGGCTGTGATCCGCGTCCTCATCGTATTCTGCCCAGGCGAGGCACCCGGCGCGCAAATCCAGCACCGGGACAGCATCCTTGTTGCGGCCCTGCTTGCGGTAGCGTTCCTCGATCTGCCACTCGATCGGCAGGCCCTGGCAGTCCCGGCCGGGGATGTTGCCGTTCGCGTAGGGCGGCCCGTCGTGCAGGATGCACAGCGGGCGCCCGGTCGATGCGGCGCGCAGCTTCCGCCACCGGTTTTCCGCGTCCCAGCGCGCCAGGATCTGCGGCTCCTTCTTCGGCAGGTCGCCGCGCACGGGGAAGCCGGCCCGCGGCAGGAACACCGTGGCGCGATAGTCGCGCCCGGCTTCGGTTGGGGCATCGGTCATGGGACGGTCCGTGCGGCCTGGGCCGCGACTGGGGTGGGGCACCGGCAGCAAATCCCGGCGCTCCTGCCGAGCCGCCGGGCCGATAATTCGTGCGTGCCTCTACACCGCTGCGATGCGGCGGACGATGGCGAGGCGGGACGGCGCCGGTCAACCCGGCGGCTGGCCGGTGGGCCCCGGCCGAAGCCGGCGCCCGCGGGCCCTTTTCCTCGACGCCGGAAGAGCGGACATTGCGCCGGCACCGAGGAAACGCATTCGGCCGAACACCAGGGAGGACTCCATGCCAGGCACTGCACGCGTTGCGCTGGTGACCGGCTGCGGCAAACCGGTCGGCATCGGCAATTCGACCGCCCGCGCGCTCGCCGCGGCCGGGCTCATTGTTGTCGTGTCCGATATCGCTCCGGCAGGCGTTGCCAACGAGCACAACGTGCAGGGGGACATGGACCCCAACTGGCGCGGCATCGACAGTCTGGTGGAGCAAATCGGCCAGGCCGGCGGCACGGCATGCGCCACGGTGGGCGACGTCAGCCAGGAAACCGATGCCGGGCGCATGGTGGAGGACGTGCTGCGGCGCTATGGGCGGCTCGACGTTCTGGTCAACAATGCCGGCGCTCCCCAAGGTGCGGACCGCAATGAGATCGAGGACGTGCCGGTTGTTAGCGGCGGCGAAAATCCGCGCATAAACGGCGCCCAGTTCGTCGCGTCTCCGCATTGAAGCTCGCAACCGGACGGCACCTGGCGCGCTGCCACCGACCGCGGTGGTCGATTGTGGCTGGCTGGCAGACCCCTATCAA
>DATLQW010000053.1:0-3382 GCA_035535035.1 Acetobacteraceae bacterium | reverse complement strand
AGGGGATCAAAGTCAGCGAGGAGGAAATGGCGAGCCTGAACATCAACGGCGACGCCTTCCACCCGGAGTGGAATTACACCATTTCCCCTCGGCCGCCTTGACGCGGTAATTGTTGGGCGTCGCCTTTGTCGGGGCGGACACAACGACAGAGTGGGATGCGGCGGTGGTGGCACGGTTCCTCGCTGCGGTTCCACCATTGATCGTCGATCCTGTTGCGGCCAGCCCTGTTATCGCAGCAATTCCGCCTGCGGGCATCTCTCCTCCGGTCACAGTATTTCCCTCGGCCTCCGTCGCGGATGACGCGCGTGCGATGGATGCAGAACTGGCGCAGTTCCGAGCAACATTGAACGCCTTAGAGCTGGGCCACATCCAGGATAATTGGGACAGCGGCCACGGGCTTCCCGCGCACATAGACGGCCGGCTATTGGCGAAGTGCCGGGCGCGAATCGGCCGCGACCTCACGCCTACAGAGCGTCGATACGTACGGGCCGAATTGGCTGGCCGCGCCCCGCCGCTGGGCGGCCAGTAATTACTGTAGGACTATCGTCCGTCCAGACTTTGAAATTTAATCACTGTCAGGCGCCCGGCGTAACCTCGCTACCATGGCCTGCTGCCGGCCGGCCGGAGCAGACCGTAAAGTTGCGTTGGCGACGTTGCGTGCGGAAGGGCGTCGCAGCGGCGGTATCTGGGGTGTGACGGAAGCCGCTTGGTCGTTCGGTCCCCTTCGTGCCACAATCCCCGCCGCAACGCAGGCGCCGGCGCGGTAGCCGGCAAGGATCCATGAGCGTCATCGAACCAGGCGGAATCGACTGCGACCTCCATCCGGCGGTGCCCAACCTCAAGGCGCTGCACCCGTACCTGTCCGACCACTGGCGCGACGCCATCGTTCAGCGCGGCATGCACGAGTTGGACTCCATCGCCTATCCGGCCAATTCGCCGCTGACCTCGCGGCCGGACTGGCGTCCCGCCGCGGGCAAGCCCGGCGCCGACCTGGCGTTGCTGCGCCAGCAGGCGCTGGACCCGTTCGGCACCAGCCTGGCGATCTGCAACTGCCTGTACGGCGTGCAATTGCTGTTCAGCGAGGACATGGCGGCCGGTTTCGCCCGCGCGGTGAACGACTGGCTGGCGCATGAGTGGCTGGACCAGGAACCGCGCCTGCGCGGGTCCATCGTGGTGCCGATGCAGAACCCGGAAATGGCGGTGGAGGAAATCGAGCGCCTCGCGCCCGATCGCCGCTTCGTCCAGATCCTGCTGCTGGTGATGCACGACATGCCGCTGGGCAAGCGGCACTACTGGCCGATCTACGCCGCCGCCGAGCGCCACGGCCTGCCGATCGGCATCCACGCCGGCAGCGCCTACCGCCATCCCGTCACGCCGCTGGGCTGGCCGACCTACTACACGGAAGATTATGCCGCCCAGGCGCCCGCCTTCCAGCAGGCGCTGTCCAGCCTGATCTGCGAGGGCGTCTTCACCAAATTCCCCGAGCTGAAGGTCGTGCTGATCGAGTCAGGCTTCACCTGGTTGCCGGCGCATCTCTGGCGATTGACGAAATTCTGGCGCGGGCTGCGCATGGAAGTGCCGTGGGTGGATCGCGCGCCGGCCGAGATCGTACGTTCCAATGTGCGGCTCACCATCCAGCCCTGCGACGCGCCGCCGACCACCGAGGCGTTTCAGCGCTTGCTCGACCACATGCAGTCGGACGAGATGCTGCTGTTTTCCACCGACTACCCACATTGGCAGTTCGACGGCGATGCCGTGCTGCCCGATGGCCTGTCGCGCGACCTCGTGCGCAAGATCATGATCGACAATCCGCGGGACACTTTTCCCCGCCTGATGGAGACGGTCCAATGAACGTGCAGGTAACCGCTCGTCCCACGCTCCAGCCGGCCGGGGGCACAAAACTCGCCATCGCCGACGGCGACATCCATCCGCAGCGCAACTCCTACAAGGACCTGTTCCCGTATATGGAACAGCGCTGGATCGAGATGGCGAAGACGTTCGGGTCGCGGCCGCGGCAGGCGTATCAGGCCGGGCCAGCCTATCCGAAGGGCCAGCCGAACGCATCGCGACGCGACGCCTGGCCGCCGGAAGGCGGCCGGCCGGGCAGCAGCCTGGCGTTCATGCAGAAGCAGCTGCTGGACGAAAACAACATCCAGCTCGGCATCCTGAACCCGACCGGCGACAACGGCGCCAGTTTCCAGAACCGCGAGTTCGGTGCCGGCGTGGCCTCCGCCATGAACCGCTGGGTGGAAGCCGAGTGGCTGATCGAGCCCCGGCTGAAGGGCTCCATCGTCGTGCCATACGAAGACACCGAAGCGGCCGTGGCGGAGATCGAGCGCTGGGCCGGCGATCCGCGATTCGTCCAGGTGCTGATGGTGACCCGCACCTCCAATCCGCCGGGCCAGAAGCAGTACTGGAAAATCTATGAGGCCGCCGCCGCCGCCGGCCTGCCGATCGGGGTGCACGCCTTCGGCTTCGGCGGCTATCCGGTCAGCGGCAGCGGCTGGCCGTCGTTCTACATCGAGGACATGGTCGGCCACGCTCAGTCGGCGCAGTCCTTCCTCACCAGCCTGCTGATCGAGGGCGTGTTCGAGCGCATCCCAGAATTCAAGCTGGTGCTGATCGAATCGGGTTTTGCCTGGTTGCCGCCCCTGGCGTGGCGGCTGGACAAATTGTGGCGCCGGCTGAAGGAGGAGACCCCGTACCTGAAGCGCGCGCCGTCCGAGTACATCCGCGAACAGGTGTGGCTGACGACACAGCCGATGGAGGAGCCGCAGCCGCGCGAGCATGTGCTGGATGCGATCGACTGGATCGGCTGGGACCGGCTGCTGTTCGCCACCGACTACCCGCATTGGGACTACGACGACCCGGCGCAGGTGCTGCCGATGCCCCTGCCGGACCAGCAGCGGCGGGATTTCTTCTTCAACAACGCGATGGCGCTGTACCGGCAGGGCTGAAAGTCGCCAGTCGGACCGATCCGGACGACGGATCGGTCCGACTTTCGCCGTTTCGGGACTTAACCGGATCAGTGGCTTCCCACGGCTGCTCCCGCCGTCATCCCCGCGCAAGCGGGAACCCAGCGGCCGCATGAGTCCTTGCTTTCGCAGGAGCGACGGCTGTGCCCTCGCGTCGAGCGGCTGTGCCGGTAGGTCAGAGCAGTTCGCCCGGTCCGTGACCTGCCCGTTGGCTTCGTAAGTGATTTTTTCATCCAGGCCGCTCAGGATGTCGCCGGCGCCAGCCTGTGTTAGCGGCGGCGAAAATCCGCGCATAAACGGCGCCCAGTTCGTCGCGTCTCCGCATTGAAGCTCGCAACCGGACGGCACCTGGCGCGCTGCCACCGACCGCGGTGGTCGATTGTGGCTGGCTGGCAGACCCCTATCAA
>DATLQW010000052.1:0-17956 GCA_035535035.1 Acetobacteraceae bacterium | reverse complement strand
TTGATAGGGGTCTGCCAGCCAGCCACAATCGACCACCGCGGTCGGTGGCAGCGCGCCAGGTGCCGTCCGGTTGCGAGCTTCAATGCGGAGACGCGACGAACTGGGCGCCGTTTATGCGCGGATTTTCGCCGCCGCTAACAGTCCTCCCACCACGCGGCTTGCACGGGCCGAGTCTGCACATCTTTCATGCGATCTTGCCGCCACACCGCGCCCGCTGGCCGCCTGGTGACCGGGGCGGACGGCCGTTGCCTCAAAACGGCGGCCGCCGTTACGCGAGCGCCTGACCGGTCCCCACGCGCGACAACCGATACAGAATGTGCCGCCGCAGCGGGCTCCCTTCCGGCACGCCCGGATGATCGAACTCGATTGTTCGTGTCATTCCCAGGCGCTCCATGACGCGCATCGATGCCAGGTTGCCCAGCGCGGTCAGCGCGACAATCTCCCACAGACCAACGCGCGCGAATCCATCTTCGATCGCCGCGCCAGCCGCCTCGGTCGCATAGCCATGCCCCCAATACCGGCGGTGCAGACGCCATGCGACCTCGACCGCCGGCGTGAAAGACGCCGCGAACGTCAGCCGCGACAGGCCGACCGCGCCGATGAACGGCGCGACGCCGGGAGCTTCGACCGCCCACTTGCAGAAGCCGGTCTCCGCCAGATGCTGTTCCGCGCGGGCAACATAGGTGTCGCTTGCCTCCCGCGTCAGCACGCCAGCCAGAAACCGCATCACCACCGGATCGGCGTTTTGCTCCGCGAACACCGGCAGATCACTCTTCCGCCAGGGCCGCAGGATCAGGCGGGGGGTTTTTATCATTGGTATCCCGCAACGGCTGCCGGAGGGAGCGTTGTGTTGGCGGAAGTGGGGCGCAAACCCGCCGGTCATGCCTGCCCAGTGCGTCAGGCCGTCGCGTAAACGCCGCGGCCGAACAGCTTGTCGAGTTTCTCGGCCTCGGCCTTGTCGAAGGCGGTTGTGCGGCCACGCACTTCATCCACCGCGGCCAGCGCCCGCTTCACCGCGGGACGTTCGTTGATCGCGCCGACCCAGCGCATGGCGTTGGGATATTTCGCCGCGGCGTCCGCTCCCAGCAATGCCGGAGCGTTGCGGATCCACGGGTAGGTGGCGATGTCGGCAATGCCGTATTCGGCGCCGCCCAGCCAGGCGTGGATGGCGAGCCGCTGGTCGATCGCCTCGGTCACCCGGTGCGCTTGCGTCAGGTAGCGGCTCCTGGAATACTCGTTGCCGGGCGGCGCGAAGCGCAGATAGTGCACGAACTGGCCGAACATCGGCCCGACCGTGGTCATCTGCACCATCATCCACTCGATCGCCGTGTATTTGGCAGCCATGTCCCGCGGCAGCAGTTCGCCGGTCTTCTCGGCGAGATACAGCAGGATGGCGCCGGACTCGAAGAGGGTGCACGGCTTGCCGCCGGGGCCATCGCTATCGACGATCACCGGCACCTTGGCCATCGGGTTGAGCTTGAGGAAGTCGGCGTCGAACTGCTTGCCGGCGAACACATCGACCGGATGGACGTTGTAGGGCAGGCCGAGTTCCTCCAGCGCAAGGTAGATTTTCACGACGTTGGGGCTGCCCATGCCGTACAGCTCGATCATGCTCTCACTCCTCGCCCGGTTGATTTGGCATGCGCAGTGTCGCCGGGACGGCGGCGGTGCTCAAGCCCAGGGGACGACCATCGGATGAACTTCTCCGACCGCGGGCGGCCCAGCCACGCCGACGTCTCGGCGAAGGCGCGTCCCAGGCCTCGGCTGGCGCCGGGATAACCCCGGCGAAATGGTTCGCCCGGCCGGCGCGTGCCCGATAACCACGTTCGAGCCCCCCTCGACGCCTGCCCCCGGAACGCCCATTTCTTGGACCCGAGGAGCCCCCGATGTCCGAGACCCTGCTGCGCCCGTCCCCACCAGCCCTGTTCGTGCCACCGAAGCAGCCGGCGAAGCCGCTGACCCGGCAGTTGAAGACCGTGTCCGAATACCAACCCAGCGGCGATCAGCCGACCGCGATCGCCGAGTTGGTGCGCGGCGTGCAGGCCGAGGAGCGCGACCAGGTGCTGCTGGGCGTCACCGGCTCCGGCAAGACCTTCACCATGGCCAAGGTGATCGAGGCGGTGCAGAAGCCGACGCTGATCCTGGCGCCGAACAAGACGCTGGCGGCGCAGCTCTATGGCGAGATGAAGAGCTTTTTCCCCGACAACGCGGTGGAATATTTCGTTTCCTATTACGACTACTACCAGCCCGAGGCCTACGTCCCTCGCACCGACACCTACATCGAGAAAGACGCGCAGATCAACGAGCAGATCGACCGCATGCGGCACGCGGCGACGCAGGCGCTGCTGGAACGCAACGACGTGGTGATCGTCGCGTCGGTGTCGTGCATCTACGGTATCGGCTCGGTCGAGACCTACGCCAAGATGGTGGTGAAGTTGGAGGTCGGCGGGCGGATCGACCGCGACGCGCTGGCCAAGGGACTGGTCAACCTGCAATACCGCCGCAACGACGCGGCGTTCCAGCGCGGCACGTTCCGGCTGCGCGGAGAGGTCGTGGATATCTTCCCCAGCCACTACGAAGACCGCGCCTGGCGCGTGACGCTGTTCGGCGACGAGGTGGAATCGATCCACGAATTCGATCCGCTGACCGGTGACAAGGCCGCATCGCTGAACGCAATCACCGTGTATGCCAACAGCCACTACGTGACGCCACGGCCGACGCTGACGCAGGCGATCCGCGACATCAAGGTGGAACTGAAGCAGCGGCTGGCCGAGCTGACTGCGGAGGGCAAGCTTCTGGAGGTGGAGCGCCTGCAGCAGCGCACCATCTTCGATATCGAAATGATGGAGACCACCGGCTCCTGCAAGGGCATCGAGAACTATTCGCGTTACCTGACCGGGCGCAATCCGGGCGAGCCGCCGCCGACGCTGTTCGAATACCTGCCGGAAAACGCCCTGCTCATCGTGGACGAAAGCCACGTGACGGTGCCGCAGTTGGGCGGCATGTATCGCGGCGACTTCGCGCGCAAGTCGATCCTGGCGGAGTTCGGCTTTCGCCTGCCGTCCTGCATCGACAATCGGCCGCTGAAATTCGAGGAATGGGAGCGGTTCCGCCCGCAGACCATGTTCGTTTCGGCAACACCTGGCCCCTGGGAAATGGAGCGCACCGCCGGCGTATTCGCCGAACAGGTGATCCGGCCGACCGGATTGATCGATCCGGTGACCGAGGTGCGCCCGGTCGAGCACCAGGTCGATGACCTGCTGGCGGAATGCCGCACCGTCGCGGCGGCCGGCGGGCGCGTGCTGGTCACCACGCTGACCAAGCGCATGGCCGAGGACCTCACCGACTATCTCACCGAGCATGGCGTGAAGGTGCGCTACCTGCACTCCGACATCGACACGCTGGAACGGATAGAAATCATCCGTGATCTCCGGCTCGGCGTGTTCGACGTGCTGGTGGGAATCAACCTGCTGCGCGAGGGGCTGGACATTCCGGAATGCTCGCTGGTGGCGATCCTGGATGCGGACAAGGAGGGGTTCCTGCGGTCGCAGACCTCGCTGGTCCAGACGATCGGCCGGGCGGCGCGCAACATCGACGGCCGGGTGGTGCTGTACGCCGACGTGATGACGCGCTCGTTGCGTGCGGCGATCGAGGAGACCGAACGGCGGCGCAACAAGCAGCGCGCGTGGAACGAGGCGCACGGCATCACGCCGGTGTCGATCCGGCGGACGATCGGCAAGGTGCTGGAGAGCGTGTTCGAGCAGGATTATGTGACCGTGGCGCCGGTGAAGGACAGCGGTGCGACGGAGTTTGTCGGGCGCGACCTGAAGGCAACGATCGCCGAGTTGGAGAAGCGCATGCGCGCGGCGGCGGCCGATCTGGAATTCGAGGAAGCGGCCCGGCTGCGCGACGAGTTGCGCCGCCTGGAGGCGCTGGATCTGGGGCTGGAACCGCCGCCCTCGCCGAGTGCGTCGCTGCGGCCCGGGGCGATGGGGCGCGGGCGGAAGGATCGGACGCCGGAGCCGATGGGGCCGGGCGGCGGGGGGTACGATCCGTCGAAGCGGCGCGGCGGAATGCGGCGGCGAGGGGCGTAAGCGGCGCGGTTGGACAAGCCCTCTTTGAAGCCGGATCGGCCTGCCTGATCCAGGGGAATGTCGGTCAGCGGTCCCGCTTCGTCGCACGATCCGTGGTGGTTTCACAGGAAACGGACCAGCATCAGTGCGCGAAGGACATCGGCGATGCGCTGATGGCCGCCGACCGGCGCCGTCACCCGGTTGGCGCCGCTGCGCGTATTCGCCGTCGGCGCCGCACGGCGCCCAACCCCGCGAGACCCACGCCGAGCATGAGCAATGACGCAGGCTCCGGCACGGCCGAGGCATTCAGGGCGTAGGTGAACGTGTCGCCCGCCAGACCGAGCGGAGCGTTCTCGTCGGTTGCGATGCTCAGGAACCCGGTGAGCGATCCAGTCTGGCCATGCGTGGTCAGCGTGATCGGCAAGTAGGTTTGCCCGCCCTCGCTCAGCAGTGACCCATAGGAGCCGATAGTGAACGCCGACGGATCGTTGCCGCCGGCCGGCGAGGCCACCGACACGAGGGTCAGGTCGGTCAGCGAGGCGTTCCCGCCGTTCGGATCCGTCGAGATGTTGCCGATCGCGAGATCGAGCGTCTCGGTCGCGTACCTGCCGACGGTGCCGAAGCCGATGCTGGTCGCGTTCGCCGTACCGCCGTTGACGATCGGCGTATCGATGGTCGCGCCGAGCTTGCTCCGATAGACCGGCCCGACGCCCTGGCCGACGATCGACGCCCGCACTGTCTGCGACAGATTGGTCCCCGCGCTGTCGCCGTTCGAGAAGTCGACGGTGACAGTCGTTGTCGCGACCCCGCGCGCGGTCGGCGCAAAGGTATAGGTGACGCTCGTGGTGGTGGGCCCTCCGCTGGCGTAGGCGTCCAGCAGACTGACCGACGATCCGCTTGTGCCGCCGCTGAAACCAGCGCCCAGCGTGTTGCTGATCGAGCCGTTCAGGTTGAAGCCGGTGCCGCTGCCAGCCAGGCTGCCGTTGCCGACGTTCCGCACCGTGACCGCCGCCGTGCCCGTGCCGGAATTGGTCAGGTAGCCATAGGAGTTGGCACGCGCCAGCGCGGCGCCGACGCTTACGCTCTCGACCGGCGCCACGCCCGTGCCGGTGAGCGTGGCAGTGTAGGTGCCGGTGGCATTAATATTGCCGACGCCGTTCGCGAAGCTGGTGGTAACCGCGGTCGAAGCCGCCCCGCTCGCCGTCGGCGCGAAATTATAGGTGAACGTCCTGGCGGTCGTGGCGCCGGCGCCCACGGTCGAATCCTGCAGGTTGACCAGGCCGCCGGAGCCGGTGAACACCGAACTCGAAGCCGCGCCCTGGCTGCCGTGCAGGTTGGTCCGCAACATGGAAGAGTCGGCGCCGGCGAGGTCGCCGTTGCCGCTATTGGCGATCGTCACGCTTGCCGCGCTGGTGGCCGCGGGGCTGTTGACCAGGACATAGCCGGCACCGCTGACCGCCACGCTCGCCACCGGCGCCACGCCGGTTCCGGTCAGCGTGTAGCTGACGGTTTGGCTCGAGTTGGTTCCCGCGCTGTTGCCGTCCGAGAAGTTGAGAGTCACCGTCGAGGACGCCGTGGCACCCTTGAGCGTCGGCGTATAGGTGTAAGTGTAGCTGGTGGAAGTGCCGTCGTTCAGGCTGACGCTGGCCGCCGTGGCACCGCTGTAACCCGGCCCGGTCACCGCGCCGACTGAGCCGTTCAAATTCGAGATGCTGGTCGGGACCGGCGCGAAAGACGTGCCGTTCCAGTAAGTCGCCGCATTGCCGTTGCCGGTGTTGTTGACGGTGACGCTGGCGCTGGCACTCGAATTGACCAGCACGTAGCCGTTGTTCGCGGCCGAGCTGGACTGCACCGGCGCCACGCCCGTGCCCGACAAGGTGACCCTCGTCGTCAGGCTGCCCTTCGTCCTGCCGCTGTACAACGTGGCGGCGACACTGATCGTCCGGGTCGCGGCCTGCCCAATCACCGTCGGTGCGAATGTATAGGTGTTGCTTGCAGTGGTGCCCGAAGCCTGACCCGTCCTTGATTTGTATTTTTGCGTCCTGGCGGTGCCGCTGAATGGCGTGGCCGCGCTGCCGAACACCAAAGTTCCCGAATGGGTGCTGGTGACCTTGATGGTTGCCGTCTCGGTCAGCGTATCGGCGGTGCAGCCAACGAACGCCGCGCAGTTGACCAGCGAATTGCCGAAGCCTAGCGCCGGCTGATTGAGCGTGAAAATCTGGGCCTGCGCCGGCATCACCTCGAAGGCAAGGAGCCCGATCAGCGAGGTCGCGGTGAGGAGCGCCGCCCTCATGGCCGGTTCCAGATCACTGCCATGCCACGCCCATTTCACGCGAACCCTGCCGGAGTTTCCCTATTAAGGCAGAAAATGCTTACAAAATGGTAACCGGAGCGCGATCTTCGGTGGCTATTTCACCTTCCTTGCATGGTTAAGTCGCAGCATGGACCTGACAAAATCGTTTCTTGGCGGGGGCCCGTTGGCTGCCCGTGCCCCCGCACTCGTCATTCGAACCGAACGGCGCGCAGCCGGAGCGCGGCACGCTTTGCCCCCGGGTGACACTCAGAAATCGGCGAATCAAATGGCGCGGGTCGTGGTGTCGCGTCATCTCCCCTGCCATGCCAACCGGCTCAACGTTTTCAGGGCGTCGTCTAATGCGCGGCGACCTCGGTCGGCGGGGCCTGCCCGAGTTGCGTCAGGTACATGGTGGCGTCGCCGAACCAAAGTGTCTCGAAGTCCATGCGCACCGGCACGGGAGGCGCCCCGGGGATGACTCTGGCAAGCCAGGCCGAGCCATGCAGCGGCCGGCGATCGTACGGCGTGTTGTCCCGGCGCCGGAAACCGGCCAGCTCCTGGCTCAGGAAGTCGCAGCGCAGCGCCTTGCCGCTGAAGATCGAACGGCCGGTCGGCGCGAGCACCCGCTCGCCCACCGTACGCGTCGTGATCTCGCTGGCACGGTAACCGTCGAAGGTGTGGACCGATGCCTCGCAGCGGTTGGTGTCTTCTACCCGGCGGATCAGCAGGGCCAGCGCGCTCAGCGAATCCACCGAATTTTGCCGCAGTGCCATGGGGACCGGTTCGCGCTCTTCCGCCTGTCGCGGTATCAGGCGCTGTACCAACGGCTGGCCGTGCAGGTAGTCGATCAGCGTCATGTTGACGTCGCCCCCCCAGACGCCGGCGCCTTCGTATCTCCGTGGCTCCGGCTGGTCGGCGTCCCAGGTCCCGACGACGCTGTTGCGCTGGTGACCGTGATGGAAGAACCCGACCAGACCGACCGTGTGATAGGCAACCTGCAATTGGTAGCTGCGCGGTTCGACGCCCAGCACCACCTGCACCCGCGCCACGCGGAACCCGGCCGCGTAAATAGCGTAGCTGGCGTGCAGGGCGGGTGATTCCCGCGCCGCCGCCGCCGGCATGGGAAGCAGCAGCAACAGTCCCAGCAACCTCGGGGCGGCGCGGCGCATCGACCCATCCTATGCGGCTCCGCGGCACAGGCCAAGCGCGGCTTGACACGCCAAAGCCGCGCCGCCTATCACGCACGCGCCCGACTCAGGCCGGGCCATGGGTGCGTAGCTCAGCGGCAGAGCACCGTCTTCACACGGCGGGGGTCACAGGTTCAATCCCTGTCGCACCCACCATCGCCCGAGCCGGTGTTGTTACGCGGAACGTCTCCGCACGTGGCTCGGCTACAGCGCCGCGCTCAGCCCGCCATCCACCACAAGCACCTGTCCGGTCATGTAGGACGATGCGTCGGAAGCGAGGAACACCGCCGGACCGGCGAGTTCCGGCGGATCGCCCCAGCGCGCCATCGGTGCGCGCGCGGCGATCCAGGCGTTGAACGTCGCATCCTTGTGCAGCACGTCGGTCGCGTCGGTGGGGAAATAGCCGGGTGCCAGCGCGTTCACGGTGACTCCGTGCGGCGCCAGTTCCACCGCCATCGACCGCACCATGCCGTGCAGCCCCGCCTTCGCCGCGCTGTAGCCCACTATGCTGGCGCGCCCGAGCAAACCCATGATCGACGACACCATGATGATGCGGCCGGACTTGTGCGGCACCATCAGCCGAGCGGCCTCGCGCGCGAGGCGGAAATACGCGGTCAGGTTGGAATCGATGACCGACTGCCAGTCCTCGTCGGTGGTCTCCAGCAGCGGCTTGCGCGGTATCACGCCGGCGTTGTTGACCAGGATATCCAGCCGGCCATGCTCACCCTCGATCCAGCCGAAGGCGCCGCGCACGCCGGCCGCGTCGGTAACGTCGAAGGCCAGCGTGCCGGCCGCACTGGGCAGCGCGGCAGCCTGCCGCCGCAGCCGCGTCTGATCGCGTCCATGCAGAATGACGCGCGCACCCGCCGCGGCCAGACCCTGGGCAATGGCGAAGCCAAGCCCGCGGGAACTGCCGGTGACCAGAGCGAGGCGGTTGGTGAGGTCGAAGCGCGGCAACATGGCAAGGCGAACCTGTTCGACCGCTGCTTGCATGTCAAATTCGGAAACCGGGAAGGTTCCGGGCAATTTGCCGGCAGCCAGGGCGACGCCGCGGCAGCAGCAAGTCTTTCACCCCGGAGCAAGTGCGGACGCCGGCATGCAACGCGACCCTCCGCCGCACCGGCAAGTCCCCCCCAGCCGCCTCGCCTGTTCAGACGAACTGCCCGTGCAGGAAACCCAGCGCCGGCAGCGGCCGCCACGCGCGCGGCAGATCGGTGCGGCGGATCGGCCGTACCGTATAACACGGCGGCGGCTGGCGCGAGTTGCGCAGGAACCCGGCATACGCCCGCACCTGCTGCTCGCGCCACGCCTGGTCGGCAACGGCGGCAAGCCGGCTGGAGAAAATCTCGGCGATCCGCGTGGTGCGGCCGAACGACGCGACGACAGCCCAGAGCGTGTCGTCGCGCAGATTGCTCACGTTGACAGGCTGGTCCATCCACCGACGTTGGCTGCTCTCGCGGTTGCGGGCAAGTGGCGCTTCGGGCGGCTGTCGATTTCGTCAACGCGCTTTCCCTCCGCCCGTTAACCTCCCCGGAATGGTCCGCTACGGCAATGCTTGACCTGGATCAACGCGGACCCGACCGAATCTGCTGCATTGTCGCTCAAACAGGCGTCGCGCCGACAGGAAGCCGACCATGCAAATCTATAAAACCATCACCAGGGTCCCCGGTGGGCTGATGGTCGTGCCGCTGTTCATCGGCATGGTTGTCAACACGTTCTTTCCGAATTTGCTCATGATCGGCGGCTTCACCGAGGCGCTGAGCAGTGTCGGTTATCCGACCATTCTCGGAATGTACCTGTTTACCGTCGGCACCAAGATGACGCTGCGCACCGCGCCGCGCATGTTGAAGCGTGGCTTCGGCATCATGGCTGCCAAGGTCGGCATGGCCACCCTGATCGCGGTGTCGGTCGGCAAGCTGTTCGGTGGCAGCCTGTTCGGCTTCAGCACCCTGGCACTGCTGGTTGCGCTGAGCGACACCAATGGCGGCATGTTCATGGCACTGACCAGCGTCATGGGCGACAAGGAAGACGCCGGCACATATGTGCCGCAGAGCATCGAGACCGGTCCGTTCCTCAGCATGCTGATCCTGGTCGGCGCCGGCCTCGCCAACATTCCCTGGCTCACCATGGTCTCGGTCATCGCCCCGATCGCCGCCGGTGCCGTGCTGGGCAACCTCGATCAGGACCTGCGCGAGTTCTTCGGCTCGCACGAGCCGCTCATCGTGCCGTTCATGGCATTCACGCTGGGCCAGACGATCAATCTTTCCTCGGTGGTGACGGCCGGGTTGCCGGGAGTGGCGCTGGGCCTGCTGGTGCTGGTGGTGACCGGCACCGTCTGCGTCCTCACCGACCTGCTGTTGGGCGGCTCGGGCATCGCCGGGGCAGCGGCGTCGAGCACCGCGGGCAACGCCGCGGCGGTGCCGAAGGCCGTGGCGATGGCCGACCCGACCTACGCCTCGATCGCGTCGGTGGCGACGGTGCAGGTGGCGGCCTCGGTGATCGTCACCGCGGTGTTGACGCCGATCCTCACCTCGTTCGTTTACAAACGCGTGCTGAAGCGCCGCGCGGTCGCGGCCGCTCCGGTCGTTCCCATGCTTGACGGCGGCACGATGCACGCGATCCCAAGGTGACACGGCAGCCGGAATGTCCCGCGTTCCGGCTGCGCCACGTTGGCATCGGCACGGCGCGGACGCGCGGAAACCGGTGAATCACATGACGCGGGTCATGACTCCGCGTCACCCCCGATGCAAATGGAGCATGCGCTTGACTCGAGTTCCCGGCGGCAGATCCGCAACCGGCCAGGACGGCCCGCTTGCGGCCGGCACCGCTGCGGCGTCCACTTTGCGCGCATAAGCGCGTCCCCACCGCAGCGCGGGAACCTCGATCCACGCATGGAGCCCGGCAGATAGAAGCAGCGGCAACAGCACCGCGCCGGGCAGCCAGAGCGCCGTGAACAGCGTGCCGTTTCCGCCGGCAACCGCGGCCAGACCGAACCCGAGCAATTCGTGCACCGGTTCGTTGGTGAGATAAATGCAGTAGGACAGCGCGCCGAGCCACAACAGGACACGCGAGCGCAATGCGCGGGCGAGTAACCCCAGGCTGGCCAATTCCGGCCGAAGTTGCGCCGCCAGGCAGAGTGTCCAGACCAGTGGCGGCAGCAGCTTGTCCGCGCGGCCCTGCGCCGCACAGATCGCGAGCGTGGTCCCCAACACCACGCCATACTGCGATCTCGTGCCGCCGCGCACCACCCCCGCGCTGGCGATGCCGAGTGCGAAATATTGCGCCTTGTTCGGCAGGAAGGCGCGGCTGAACTGCCAATCAGGTGGTGCCGTCGCCTTCCAAAGCACACCGATGGCAGCCATGCACAGGAACGCCGCCGCCATCCGGCGCGGCCCGATCCGCGCGCCGGCCAGCAAGGCGAGCACGTAGAACTGCCACTCGGTGGACAGGCTCCAGGCGGAACCGAGAAAGCTCATCCACACGCCCGGCAGGATGCCGTCGGGCAGCAGCCCGTGCGTCATGGTCAGGTGCGCCAGGCTCTCGGTGACCCATGCCTGTGGCCATCCGACCGGCCAGATGGCATGCGCCGGACTGTCGGCGCGCAGCCACGGCAGGCGCCCGAAATCGAACGGCAGCGCCTGCACTGCTGCGGCTGCGGCGAGCATCGCGAGGTACACCGGATAGGTCCGCGCCGCCCGGGCGACCAGGAAGCCGCGCCCGCGCCAGCCGAAGCTTTCCAGCGACTGCACGATCACCAGGCCGCTCAGGATGAAGAACACGTCCACCGCGGCGCCGCCATGCGACAAGGGCAGCACGATCCATGCGGGGATCAGCGCGAACGGCGCCATGTGACCGAGCATCACATAAACCGCCAGCACACCGCGCAGCCCGTCCAGGCATTCCAGCCGCTTCATGCCCGCAGCATGGCGGCCGACAGCTTAACCCATCTTTAATACCAACGACGAACGTTCTTAACGCGCCGGCGTGGTTCCTTGAGCGGGACCCCAGCCCCAGCCAAGCGCGGACCCGGGCTGCATGGATCCCCATCGCTCGCGCGTGGATGACGGTTCCGGCCACCGTGCACGCCTCCTTCAGGGCCGCTGATGCACTGCGCTGTGTACGCGTTGTCCGGCGCCTTGATCGCTTTCAGTTCGATCATGGTGGTCCTATCGACCAACAGGACGACCGAGTGCTCCCCGACGACAACCCTGCGGCCAACCCGCGATTGCGAGTGAAGCGAAGCAATCCCGCTCGGGAGAACGCAGCAATGCACGCCGGAGATTGCTTCGCTTCGCTCGCAATGACACTGAAATTGCCAGGATCGATCCGTCAGGATCAGAACACGGATGCGCCGCGGTGCGCGCCGCCAGCCCCACCCTAAATACTCAGATCATGCAGGTTGTAGTCCTTGATCCGCAGCTTCGCCGCGGCGTCCCATCGATACGTCTCCCCTGCCCCCGCATGCGGTGCGTAAACATACGGCGTCTCCGCCGGGAACCGCTGGCGCCGGGCGTCGATCCCGTAGCCGATCATTCGCGCCCGTTCCCGGATCCGGTCCGCGTCATACACGGCCGCCGCGTTGTGCACGCCGCCGCCCATCACGCCCAGCACCGACCGCCGGCGGTGGAAGCCGAAGTTCAGCGTTATTCGCCAGTCCTTGCCGGTATTGGCAAACGACCCGTGCACCGCCTGCCGGTTGGTGATCGCCACATCCCCCGGCCGGCACACGATCGGCACCGCATCCGGCAGCCGCTCGCAGCCCGCTGCCGCGACCATCGCCGGGATATCGGCTTTCCCGAGTTTGTGCGATCCGGGCACCACCCACACCCCGTTGGCCGGCGTGCAGCCGTAAAGCTGCGCCATGAAGTTGAAACCATGAGAACCTTGGTCCCAGTCGGGACTGTTCCAGTGCGTCAGCCCGTCCTGGTGCCACGCAACGGAGGCTCCCCTTCCGGGTTCCTTGATAAACAGCGCCTCGTTGAACGGCACGAAGTCGTCGCCGTTCACCGCCGCCGCGACCGCGAGCAAATGCGGATGGCCATAGACGCGCAGATGGGCTTCGGAAAATTGCAAGGACCCCAGGACCAGATACACCACCTCGCGCGGCGCATCCGGTGCCGCCTGCGGTTCGAACATCTTCACCGGGTGACGCCCGCCCGCGAGGCTGGTGCCGCCGAACGGATCGCCGAGCGGCTTGGACCAGAACAGGGTTGGCGCCGCCAGGCCGGCACCGAGCGCCGGTCGTCCCCGGGCATCGACCGGCGCGCCTTGCTCCACCGGCAGCCGGGCCAGCACGTTGGTCTTGATGTCGGTCTCGATATCCGCCAGTTCCGCAGCATTCAGCACGCCCTCGAAGACGTAGAAGCCGCAGCGCCAGTAAGCGTCCAGGATGTCGGGGTGCAACGTCCCGCCGGCGATGAAGCGGATCGGCCCGCGATTGCCGAGCGCGAACGCGCGCCGTTCGCCGGCTTCCAGATAGAGCCGCATCGCGGCTTCCTCGGGACCGTAATCGACAGCGACCGGCGCGTTCATCTGGTATCCTCCGTTGCGGCTTCAGCTCTTGGGTTCCGTGTGAAGCGGACCATGCCGCACGCCGTGCGGGTCACGAACACTGCCGTCCGCGTCGAGGTAATCCGGCCCGATCGGCACTTTCCCGTGGCCGCCCGGTATGTCCAGCACATAGGTCGGCCAGGCCAGGCCGGTGACCCGGCCGCGCAGGGCGGCCAGCAGCCGGCGTCCCTCCTCGATCGGCACGTGGAAGCGGGCGGTGCCGGGGGCGGGGTCGAGCTGGTGCAGATAGTACGGCTTCACCCGGGCCGCGAGCATGGCGCGGAACAGCGCCTCCAGCGCCTCGGCGCTGTCGTTGACGCCGCGCAGCAGCACCGACTGGCCGAGCAGGGGGACGCCGCGGGCCAGGACTCGGCGGAGGGCGGCGCGCGCGTCGGAGGTGAACTCGCGCGCGTGGTTGGCGTGCAGCACCAGCCACAGCGATTTTTCCCCCTCCAGCGCCGCGGCGAGCGCGTCGGTGAGCAGGGCGGGGTCGGCGACCGGGACGCGGGTGTGGACGCGCAGGATGTCGATATGCGGGATGGCCGACAGGGCGGCGACGATGGCGCCGAGGCGGCGGGGCGACAGCATCAGCGGGTCGCCGCCGGTGAGGATGACCTCGCGGATCGCCGGACGGGCGGCGAACCAGGCGTAGGCGGCCTGGAGGTCCGCCTCGGACAGCAGGCCGCCATCGGGGCCGACATGCTCGCGGCGGAAGCAGAAGCGGCAATAGACCGGGCAGACCAGGAGCGGCTTGAGCAAGGCGCGATCGGGGTAGCGGTGGACCACGCCCTTGATCGGGGAGAGCGCGTCGTCGGCGATCGGGTCGGGGGATTCGTGCGGGGCGGTGAATAGCTCGGCCGGATCGGGGATGAACTGGCGGCCGATCGGGTCGGCGGGGTGGCGGATCAGCGCGCGCATGGCGGGGGTGACGGCGACGGCGTAGCGGCGCTCGACCGCGGCGATGGAATCGCGCGCGGCGGGCGCGATCAGGCCGGCGGCGGCGAGGGCGGCGGCGGTGCGGAGCGTGGGGTGGGTTGAAGCGGAGGGCATGGTGGGATGCGTTACCGCGATCCGGGGCGGGCGGGTAGAGCGGTTCGCTCATCGCTCGCGTCATGGCGGGCCGCCATGGTTACGCGCACGGGACGGTCACCGCGATCCTGTCGCCCTCGCGCACGATCGACGCAAGCACGCTGCACAAGGCGGCCAGCAGCTTTTCGCCGTCGGTTTCCAGGATGGTCATGCCGGCTCCAGATCGCGGGGTGGTCGAAGCGCAGGTGATGCAGGTCGCGCAGCGCGGCGGACGCGCGAAGGCCAGATCCTCGGGGTTGCGGAACGCGCCCGGGCGGCGGGCGGCGCGACGGCCCAGGCACGAGTCATTGCGGGCAGCGCGGCGCGGCGGCACTCTCCCGCGGGGGAATCGTCGCGGCACTGCGCGCGCCGACGCACGACAAGGGGAACATACCCGGATGGACCAGGGCGACGCCGCAGAAACCAGGCCGGGATGGCCGCGGCTCGGCCTGCTGTGGGTGCTCGGGATCGACCTGCGCCTGACCATCCTGGCGGTGCCGCCGGTGCTGCCGCTGATCCATCGCGACCTGCATCTCGACGAGAAGATGGTGGCGGCGCTGACCGGACTGCCGGTGCTGCTGTTCGGGCTGGCCGCCGTGCCGGGATCGCTGCTGATCGCGCGGATCGGCGCGCGACGCGCGGCGGTGGCCGGGGTTCTGCTGGTCGCCGTTGCCTCGGCGCTGCGCGGGGTCGGACCGTCGGTGCCGATGCTGTTCGCGATGACGGCGGCGATGGGCGCCGGCGTGGCGGTGATGCAGCCGGCGCTGCCCACGCTGGTGGGAAGCTGGTTCGCCGGGCGCGTGCCGCTCGCCACCGCGGTCTATGCCAACGGCCTGCTGATCGGCGAGATGCTGTCGGCGAGCCTGACCATCCCGTTGGTGCTGCCGCTGCTGGGCGGAAGCTGGCGGGCCAGCTTCGTGTTCTGGAGCGCACCCGTGCTGGCGACCGCGTTCCTGGTGCTGGGCTTCACGCCGCACGTGGAGCCGCAACGCGGGCGGGCGCGAGCGCGCTGGTGGCCGGACTGGGGGGATATCCGCACCTGGCAGCTCGGCTGCGTGCTGGGTGGCGGTTCGGCGCTGTATTTCGGCTGCAACGCCTTCCTGCCGGACTACCTGCACGCGATCGGCCGCGCCGACCTGCTGAATGCCGGGCTGACGGCGCTCAACACCGGGCAGATTCCGGCCTCGTTCCTCATCATGCTGGTGGGCCGCCGGCTGGTCGGGCGGCGCGCGCCGTTCATCGTCATGGCCCTGGTGGCGCTGGCCAGCCTGGCGGGGCTGCTGGTGCCCTCGGCACCGGTGATGATCGCGGCGGCGGGGATGATCGGCTTCGCGGCGGCCTTCGTGCTGATCCTGACGCTTGCCTTGCCGCCGTTGCTGGCCCGGAGCGACGACGTGCACCGGCTGGCGGCGGGCATGCTCGCGCTGGGCTACAGCATCACGTTCATCGTACCCTGGCTCGGCGGCGCGGTGTGGGACGCGACGCACCGCACGGACGCGGCGCTGCTGCCGGGCGTTGTCGGGGTCCTGATCATCGTGGCGATGGCGTCCACGTTCCGGCTGGAACGGAGGGTGTAGAGCATGGGTTCGGGGTGGCGGGCACCGAGCCGTCGGCCCGGCAGGCGGTCAGCGTGGCCGTGTCGGACCCCACAACCACGGTCAGGATCGCGGTGGTGCTGACGGATACCGGCACGTTCTGCGCGTTCATCGTCACGAAGAACCCGCGCACGTCATCCACCCTGACCGTCGTGGCGGCCGAGCCGAGGGTCGTGGTGACACGGGTGTTACCGCTCCTGTACGTGTCATCCGGGAGGTCGTCGAACGCCATTGCGGCATCCGGATCTGGCTATAGTGCGCTGCACTGGCGCTTGATGGAAACGAACAGGCCGGCACTCGTCCCGGAGCGCCGGCCTGGCAGATGGTCGGATTGAATCTCGGTTCGAACGTCGGTTACCGGCCGAGCCTGTGTGAAAACGCGATTGCCGGCGGTGGTCAGGCAATAGTCTGTCGAAGGTGACCATCACGGCAGGAGGGAAGGTTCAGGACCAACCATCGTGGCATCGCATAATTGCTGGTCGCTGTTACGGTACGGCGTTTTCACACAGCCTCGGTAGAGTCGAGGTGTGGCGCGGTGGCTGTAGGTCGAACATATCTGTTGCCGCCCCGTTCGTTTGGCGGTGCCTCACTGGTTCGGCCGTGGCTCCGCTTCCACACCCCGCTCATCGAACCGGACATGCGGATCTCCCGCATCCCACTCCCGGACAAAACGTCACGCCTTCACCCACGGCACGTCGTGCCCAGGTCGACTCGGGCGCACGAGCCCGAAGTACCCGTAGAGGTGCGAGAGTGGGTAGGCCCCGCCCCTGCGCCGCCTGACCTTGTGCCTGGAACGCAACCACCAGCGCAGCCGCACAGCCGTGTAGCTGTCGAGCGCGCGATACGCTTTGCTGACGGTGCCAACGCTAAAGTGGTTGGCCCATCCGCGTAGCGCGCGGACTTTCTCGACCATGCGCTTGATACTCTTCTTTGATGGGCCGTTGACGCAGGCGGGCCTTGCCGGTTCCCGCTGAAGACATCCGCCCAAACGTGTACCCCAGGAAGTCGGACTCTGCCGCCAGTACCTTGCAGATTCGTGTCTTCTCCTCATTCACTGCCAGATTCAGCCTGCTGATGATCTCGCGCAGTCGTTGCAACGCCTCCCCGGCGTTGCCGTTCCGGCACAGGATCACGAGATCATCGGCGTAGGTGACGAGGCGAGTGCCGAAGCTGCGCTCAAGCCCGAGCCTCTTCCACCCCACCACGAACCGGCGCATGCAGAGATTCGCCAGCAACGGTGAGATGGGTGAGCCTTGCGGAATGCCGCGCCGATTGTCGCGCGTCTCGGTCGTACGTGTCTTCCTTCCTCGTTTGTCGGTTTCTTCGACGGGACAGTCCAGCCACATCTTGATCGGATGCAACACGCGCCGATCAACGATCCGGCGTGCTGCCGACTTCAACAGGTCCGTATGGGGGATGCTCCCGACGCAGTCCGCGAGGTCGGCGTCCGCGACTTCCGGATGACCACGCAACAACAGCTCCTCCACCTCGATCACCGCCTGCTGGGCATTTCGCCCGGCACGACAGGCGCAGAGTTCCGGTGGCAGATCGGCTTCGAAGATCGGATCCAACACCAGCATCGCTGCTGTCACGCAGACCCGGTCCCGCACGGTCGAGATGCCCAGCGGCCTGAGTTTGCCGTTGGCCTTCGGTATGAACACGCGTCTGATCGGTTCCGGTCGGTAAGCCTCCTCCCGGAGCGCAAGCGCCAGTTCAGCCAGCCACCGCTCGACCCCATACGCCTCGAAATCCGCAAAGTCCTGACCGTCCGCAGCCGGCGCGCCCTTGTTGGAGCGGCACTGGGCACAGGCATGAGCCAGAATGTCCTCGCGGCTGATCTTGCCTTACGGGGCGTAGAAGCGATAACCGGCTGCCGCCAGAGCCTGGATGTCGTCCAGCCTGGCGTAACCGCCATCGGCGAGATGTCGGCCGGAGGGCCGAAGCGTGCGGATCACAACACTGGTGCAACGACGAGCCCGAGGTGGAGCGCTTCGTTCGGGCCGTGGCTGGGTAGCGCGGGCTGGGTAGCGCGGGCTGGGTAGCGCGGGCTGTTGCTAGCTAGCCCATCTTATTCACCGCATAGCAGGGATTCGCTGACGGGCATGGTACAAGTGTCTGGAATCGCCTAGAGATTGGGTGCTGACACCAACCCAGGCACCCGGACAGAATCTGCCATGCCCGCCGACGATG
>DATLQW010000051.1:0-24682 GCA_035535035.1 Acetobacteraceae bacterium | reverse complement strand
CTTGTTGCCCGGTACCAGGATCTCACCCACCGTGTCCTTCAGACGCTGCACACTCTTATCCGACGGGCTGGCCCCGATGAACCACCGGCCTTGCTGCCGGTGGCAATGCGGGCCGAAGCTGTAACCCAGGAAGTCGAACCGCTCCGTGCCAGTAAGACCCGCAGGAGAAGCAAATGCTTCGGTTGAAGCGCCGGCACCTTCAGGTCGAAGGCGCAGGTGAAGTGCATGGCGCTGATCTGCGCGACCAGTTGAAATACAGGCCGTAGTCGCACCAGCGGCCGGGCGCCTCGGCCATTTCCGAGTCATTGCGTTTATAGAACGACAAGTCGTTGGCGGCGACAATCTGCTCCAGAACGTCGAGCGGATTGGTCGCGGCTTCGAGGTAGGTGGAGAGCGAGGCCGACATGCGGGGTCTCCCAGCTGAAGGAAGGCCGGATGGGGCCGCCGGGAGCGCCGGTCTTTGACCGGGAATTGTGTAGAATCCCCCGAGGTTCCCCGCGACTCCTAACCTACTGGCGGAAGCTGCCGCGCCGTAAGTGGCACGAAGGGGGGACGCGATCGCGGCCTCGGGATTGGCGGTTGACCAGAACCGACGAGTCGGTCCGGAGCAAATCGAGTCGGTCCGGAGCAAATAAAGAACTCGATGACCGCGGATGACGGCCACCGGTCCGGCCGCGACGCGCTGAAACCGCGGGCGGTCTGCATCCCGCGTCTGGCGGCGAACTGCCGATCACGCCCACGCGGACGGTCTCGCTCGGGCACCGGCGCTCACGCGGCCTGTTCGATGGTCGGTGCGTCCCCGGCCAGGGTGGTGCGCCGCACGTCGCGCACTTCGTCGCGGCCGAAGCGGCGGGCGCGGTGCATCGTCTGCCGATTGTCCCACACGACCAGGTCATGGCTCCGCCATTCGTGCGAGTAGGCAAACCGCGGCTGCGTCGCGAACTCGGTCAGGTCGCGCAGGAACATGCGCGCCTCGGGAATGGTCCAGCCCTCGATTGCCCCGGCATGCGCCGACAGGAACAGCGACTTGCGTCCGGTCACCGGATGGGTCCGCACCAGACGCTGCCGCACCGGCCGGAATGCGTCTTTTTCCTCCGGGGTCAGCTCGGTAAAGCCGATCGCCTCGCGAGAGAACAGCAGCGAATGTTCGCAGACCAGGTCCGCCACTTCGGCCTTGGTGCGGGCATCCAGGGCGTCGTAGGCGGCGCGCATGTCGGCGAATTCGGTATTGGCGCCCCAGGACGGCAGCACGCGGCCGGACAGCAGGGAATACTTCGCCGGCACCGCGCGGAACGAACTGTCGGAGTGCCACAGCCGGTCGGCCAGCTTGAAGAACCACACGCGGTCCTGGTCCGACATGATGTTGCCGTCGCGGTCCAGGTTGGAGAAGTCCGCCATCCCTGGGCCCAGCCGCGACTCGTCGTTCTTCCGGATGTGGCCGGGCAGGCGATGGCGCTCGAGCGCGCCGAACCGCAGGGTGAAGGCGAGTTGTTGCTCGTCGGTCATGGGCTGGTCGCGAAACACCAGCACGGCGTACTGGTCCATACCGGCCTCGATGGCCGCGACCTCTTGCGGGCCCGGCGGTTCGCGACAGTCGATGCCGGAAACCTCGCCGACAAAGACCGGGTGGATCTGGCGGATCGACAGGGACATGGCAGAGGCTCCTCGGCGGCGCACCGGCCGAGGGCGCAGCATGGCATCGGATCCGGGGATCTGTCGAACGTGCCGCGCCGGCCGTGCCGATTGGCCAGGCGTATCGGTGGCTCCCGCGGCCCGGCGATCGGCTTCCCGGCGGCACTGGCCGGCGGGCGCCTGCGGGATGCGTTGGCCGGTCGCCCCGGAAGGTCCGGACGACAGGGCGATCCAGGGACGCCTATGCCGGCCGGGCACTGCCCTCATAGAAGAACGTCATGGGCTTCGGGCCACCCACGTAGCCCGTTTGCAGCCGATCCATCCGGAAGCCGTTGGCTTCGATCATGGCCTGGATCGGCCGGTCGAGATGGCAACCGCCGCTGATCCGCCGCCACGCCGGCGTCAGCCGGCGCTGCCACCGGCGAACCGATTCGTCCGGCGCCAGCCCGTGCTCCACGAACAGCAGGCGCCCGCCTGGCCGCAGCACCCGGCGCATTTCGCCGAGCGCGGCCGCCACCTGCGGCACCGTGCACAGCGTCCAGGTGGTGACCACGGTATCGACGCTGCGGTCATCGAGCGGGATGGCTTCGGCGGAGGCCTCGATGAAGCTGACCGGCAGGCCCGATGCGCCGGCCGCACGGCGCGTCATGGCGAGCAATCGCGGCGCCGGTTCCAGCGCCAGTATCTCCCGCGCGGCAGGGCCATAAAAGGGCAGGTTCAACCCCGACCCGACGCCGATTTCGAGCACGCGCCCCTCGGCCGCACCGGCGACCCGCTCGCGACAGGGCACGAAACGCCGGTTGCGCATCGCGAGATCGCAGAGGCGCGGCAGGGCGATATCACGGTAGAAGCCCACGAACGGCCTCCTTCACTCGGTGGTGCGGCAAGTCGCCGGGGTGCGTAGGGCGGAACGCCGCCGGCCAATGGCGCGGCCGACCGCCTCCGAATGCGCCAGGATGCAGGCGGTCGTCCGGCGTCCCGGCCAACCATGCGGCCATACCAGCGGTTGCCAGGCTTGGCCGCCCGTCCGGCGCCATCCCACCCTTCGTCCGATGTGGTTCGCATCCCAGATGAGCGCTGCATATGAGACACCAACCTCCCGCCTCAAGGGGACGGGGAGCATGTTGCCTTGCGCGAGGCCGCTTCATCTTTCGTCCATGCCGGTGTCATGTAGCGTGCCTATAGAGCCACCGGCCCGGCCGGGAACCCGCGTGGGCTTCCCCGATTGGAGAGAGAGCATGGACAGCGCGACCATCGAGGCAGCGGACCACGCCGCCCGGCACTGGCGGTTCGCCGGCGAATGGCGGCCCGGCGGCGATGCGCAGCGCACGGCGTTCTGCCGCATGCTGCTGGACACCTTCAACCCGTACAAGCCGGCGGTGATCGAATGGCCCGCGCTGGACGCCGCGACGCGGCAGCGCGTGGTTTCCCTGCCGATCTGGGACATCGCCGTGCAGACCGAGGGCCGGGCCCGCCGGCGCATCCTCAGCTACGCGCGGATGGTCGCCGACCCGCTGCTGCGCCAGGCGCTGGAGCACATGGGCTTCGAGGAGGGCCGCCATAAGGCGGTGCTGTCCCATCTGGTTGCTGCCTACGAAATCGTGCTGGAGCCCGAGCCGGAGTACCTCGAACCGCGCGACCCGGAATGGGGGTTCATGGTCACCGGCTACTCGGAATGCATCGACAGCTTCTTCGCCTTCGGGCTGTTCGCGCTGGCCCGCCGCTCGGGCTTCTTCCCGCCGGAGCTGGTGGAGACGTTCGAGCCGGTGATCCAGGAGGAAGGCCGCCACATCCTGTTCTTCGTCAACTGGGTGGACTGGCACCGGCGCACCATGCCGCTCTGGCGCCGGCCGTGGTTCTTCCTGAAGACGCTGGCGGTGTGGGGGTTCCTGGTCTGGGAGCGCATCGGGCTTGCCCGCGACGTGGGCGGCGGGCAGAAGCAGGACGCGAACTTCACGGTAAGCGGAGCCAGTTCCGTGGGCGACGACATCGACACGGCCGAGTTGATGGACCTGTGTCTGGCGGAGAACGAACGCCGGCTGGACGGCTACGATCCACGTTTGCGGCGGCCGCGCACGGTGCCGCGGCTGGTGCGCTTCGCCCGGCGGTTCATGCGCACACACACCTCTCCTGCTGCACGGGAGACGTCGTCGTGAAGCGCCGGGTGAGGGTGCCGCGCGCCGGCCCGATCACCCTCACCCTCGTCGCTTCGCGCCTCGGCCTCCCCCGCGCGGCCGGACAGGTCGTGTAGCCGCGGTGCGCACCCTCTCATTCATCCTTGCCCTGCTCGGCCTGGCCGTCTCGATCGCGCTGGTCGGCTGGTATGGCTTCGGCGGCGTCGTCGCGGCGGTGGAATCGGCCGGCTGGGGCGGCTTTGCCATCATCGTCGCCTGGCAGTTGCTGCTGTTCTGCGTGCTCGGGCTGGCCTGGGACGCGATCATCCCGGCACGCGCGCAGCGCCGGGTCTGGGTGCCGATCTGGGGCCGCATGGTCCGCGACGCCGCCGCCAATTGCCTGCCATTCTCGCAGGTCGGAGGCTTCGTGTTCGGCGCCCGCGCGGTGACGCTGTACGGCCTGTCCTGGCCGCTCGCCACCGCCTCCACTGTGGTGGACGTCACCGCCGAGTTCCTCGCCCAGCTCGCCTTCACTGGCATCGGCCTCGGCATCCTGCTGGCCCGCGCCCCGCGCTCCGGCCTCGCGGTGCCGGTCGAGGTCGGGCTCGGGCTGGCGGTGATGGCCGGGTTCGCGTTCATCTGGCTGCAACAGGGGGCCGCGCCGCTGTTCGCCCGCCTGGGGCGGCGCATCGCCGGGCGCCGGTTCAAGAACGCCAGCGACCGGATGCAGGTGCTGCAGGTGGAATTCGGTCTGATCTACGGCCACACGCTGCGGCTGGCGATCGGTTTCTGCGTACACCTGCTGGGCTGGCTGGGCACCGGCGCGGCAGGATGGATTGCCTATCGCATGCTCCGCGTGCCGATCGCCTTCGATGACGCGCTGGCGATCGAGGCCCTGCTGTCGGCCGTCGCCGCACTGGCCTTCCTGGTGCCGGTGAACGCCGGGGTGCAGGAGGCGGGCTATGCCGGGCTGGGCGCCATCTTCGGCGTGCCGCCGGAACTGTCGCTCGGCGTGTCGCTGATCCGCCGGGCGCGCGACCTGACAGTCGGCATCCCGATTCTGTTGCTGTGGCAGGCGCTGGAGGTGCGGCGGCTGGGCGCCCGCGGTGTGACGCCGCCGGTGTGACCCCGCCGGTGTGACCCGGGTCAACCTGCCGGCGACGCAACCGCGAGACGCGACCGGTCGAACTGTCCGGCTGCCGGCGTATCCGCCGATACCGACGTTCGGCGCGACGTCAGGGCGGTGGCTTGGGTAGGTGCGCGGCACCGCGGCGTCATGTCCGGGGCAGCGGGGCCGCCCGCACTGCCGCCCCAGCCGCTATTTCTGCCGCCAGGGCAACTCGTCCGCCTTCCAGCCCGCCTTGATGCCGCGATGACCGGCGGAATCCACCCCGCCCTCGAACCCGTCGGCGACGTTGTACACGTGCGGGAACCCGGCCTCGCGCGCGGCCTGCGCTGCCGCCAGGCTGCGCTGCCCGCTGCGGCACAGAAAGTAGATGTGGTGCTCCGGCCCGAACCCGGCCTGCCGCAGGTGCTCGACGAACGAGTCGTTGCGCTGCATCGTCGGATAAACCTGCCACGGGATCAGCACCGCCTGCTTGGCCGCCGCGGCGAGGTCCGGCAGGCCGACGAAGGCCCACTCGGGCTCGGTGCGCACGTCCACCAATTGCGCCTGCGGATCGGACCGCAGGGCTTCCCATACCTTCCTGGGCGGCACATTCTCAACCATCTGGAACACTCCGGCTGCATGAGGACGCGATGACCCGTCTATACCACGGCTCCCGCTGGGAGGACGATCTGGCCGCCGCCATCGGCAACACCGCGCTGATCAAGCTGCGCCGCGCGTCCGAAGCGACCGGCTGCAGCATCCTCGGCAAGGCCGAGTTCATGAGTCCGGGCGGCTCGGTCAAGGATCGCACCGGGCTGTTCATCATCGCCGACGCCGAGCAGCGCGGCACGCTGAAGCCGGGCGGCACGATCGTGGAGGGCACCGCCGGCAACACCGGCATCGGCCTCACGCTGGTGGGCAACGCGCGCGGCTACCGCTGCGTCATCGTGATGCCGGAGACGCAGAGCAAGGAGAAGATCGACTTCCTGCGGATGATCGGCGCCGATCTGCGGCTGGTGCCGGCCAGGCCATATCGCGACCCGGGCAACTACGTTCACGTGTCGCGCCGCATGGCGGAGGAGATGGGCGCCGTCTGGGCCAACCAGTTCGACAACGTCGCGAACCGCGCGGGTCACCAGGCCACCACGGGCGTGGAAATCTGGGAGCAGACGGGGGGGAAGGTGGACGCGTTCACCTGCGCGTGCGGCACCGGCGGCACGCTGGCGGGCGTGGCCTTCGCGCTGAAGGCGAAGAATCCAAAGGTGCGCATCGTGCTGGCCGATCCCGAGGGCAGCGGCCTGTACGGCTGGGTAAAGACCAACGACCTGACAATGACCGGAAGCTCGATCACCGAGGGCATCGGCAACTCGCGCGTCACCGCCAACCTGCAAGGCGCGCCGATCGACGACGCGGAACGCATTCCCGACAGTGAAGCGCTAGCCTGCATCTATGACGTGCTGATCCATGAAGGGCTGTCGGTGGGAACGTCGTCGGGCATCAACATCGCCGCGGCGATCCGGGTGGCGAAGGCGCTTGGACCGGGCCACACCGTGGTGACGATCCTGGCCGACGGCGGCTCGCGCTATCAGTCGAAGCTGTTCAACCTGGAGTTCCTGCGGTCGAAAAACCTGCCGATGCCGGCGTGGATGGCGTAGGACGGACAGCCGCCTTCTCCCCATCCCCTTGAGGGCTTGTCGGGCATAAACCGAATCAGGCGACACCGCCGCAGCCGCGCCCGTCGTCATCCCGGCAAAAGCATGGACCCAGCGCCCGCATGGGCGAGGGGAGGGTGACAAGCCCCTGCCGCCCGGATACACTCGCCCGGCGTCCGCCTTGCGGGCGACACATCAGATGGAGGGCGGAACAACCGCCCCCGCGACGTTTCGGAAGCACCACGTCAACTCGGCGGTACCAAATGCCGCGCACGAAGATGGCAGGGCAACTGACGGAAATCGACAACGTGCTTGCTCCCACGGCTAACCCGAACGAAACGGCCCCGCTGTTCTCGTGCTTGGTAAGGTTCCCCGGGTTGGTCATCCTGGGAGGAACTCATGTCTGCGACATCCGTAAGTGGCTTGTCGGCCAGCCCGGCCGGACGCGCGCTCGGCAACAAGCTCGATAGCATTCCGTTCAGCGGTTACCACATCCTTATCATCCTGGCGCTCGGCCTGGTCGGCTTCGTCGAGGGCTACGACCTTGCGCTCAGCGGCACGTTGCTCGTGCTGGCCAAGGGGCCACTGCAGTTGACGGCGCCGCAGGTCCGTTGGCTGGCGGTGGCGCCAACCATCATGATCGTCGTCGGCGGGTTCATCGCCTCGGCGATTTCGGATCACCTGAACCGCAAGGTGATCATGCAGATCGGCGTGATCCTCACGACGTTCTTCACCTTGCTCATTCCGTTGTCGCAATCCGGCGGGCAACTGATCGTCATTCGCATGGCGACCGGCATCGGTGTCGGCTTCGCCATCTCGGCGGCCTTCCCGATCGCCGCGGAACTGATGCCGGCGCAGCACCGCCGGACCTACGGCGCGATCTACGAGATCATGCTGGCGAGCGCGTTCACCCTGCTGCCCTTCGTCAGTTTTCTGCTTGCCGACGACCCGAACGGCTTCCGGCTGGCGGCGCTGCCAGGCGGCCTGGCGCTGTTCGTCGTGCCGGTGGTTGTGCACTTCGTCGTGCCGCAGAGTTCCCGCTGGCAGTTGCGCCGCGGCGAGGTGGAGGCGGCGGTCGATACCGTCAACCAGGTCATCCGGCGGAGCGGCAACCGCGTGGCGCCGCTGACGGTCGAGGCGCTCGGCCCGAACCTGCCGACGACGCACGAGGACCTGCCGCCCTTCAGGGCCCTGTTCGCCCGCGGCCAGCTTCGCTGGACCTCGGTCGGCATCATCAGCGGCATTGCCGCCGGCACCGCCTATTACATGATCGCGGTCCTGCTGCCCAAGGCGCTGCACGACCAGGGCGCAGCGGTGACCATGAGCTTCGGCATCAGCACACTGGTGTTCATGGCGACGATCCCGGGCAAGGCGTTCACCGCGTACCTGATGGAGATCATCGGGCGGCGCTGGACGATCGCCTACGCGCTCGCCGGCTCGTTTCCTGGTCTCATCCTGATGGCGACGGCGCACCTTGCCGGACCGTCGGCGAACGTGCTGATGAGCGCGGGCGCGATGATCACCGGATTTACCGTGCTGTCGGCCTTCCCGGCGACCCGCGTCTATCTGTCGGAGCAGTTCCCGACGGCGTTGCGCGGCCGCGGCCACATCTTCGGCGAGGCATTCGGCCGCATCTTCGCCGGCGTCCTGGCACCGTTCCTGGTGGAGCCGTACACCGGGTCGGCGCCGATATTCTTCGGCACGATCGTCGTCGTGGCGCTGCTCGGTGCCTTCGTGCCGCTGCTGTTCGGCAAGGAGACGGTCGGCCAGTTGGAAACGGTTGCCGAACTCTCCCCCGAGTTCGCTTGAACCGGCCTGCACCTCTCCCGCAACCGCGGGAGAGGTGCAGATATTTTTACCCGGTCTCCGCTCCGGCCGCCAGTTCGCCGGAAGGGTCGGCTGCGTCGGCCACCCCCTGTTCCCATACCGCGAGATTGTCCTTGACCAGCACGAGCGTGTCGATCAGCGCGTCGCGCGCCTCCGGACTGAGGCCGGCCAGAGCCTCCGCGCGAACCTCCTGGTTGATCCGCAGAATGCGCCCGACCACCGGCCGTGCGGCTTCCGTCAGCCACAACGTGCGCACCCGCCGGTCGGTCGGATGCGCGTGCCGTTCGACCAGCCCCTCCTCGCAGAGCTTGTCGAGCATGCGCACCAGCGAGATCGGTTCGATATCGAGCAGAGCGGCGATTTCCGCCTGGCTCACGCCTTCGCGGCGCGAAATGTGGATCAGCACCGCGGCCTGACGCCGGGTGATCGGCGGCCCCGTCTGGCGCGCGCGCCGCTCGAAATGCCGTTTCAGCAGGCGCGCCACGTCCTGCACCAGAAATCCGAACATGCGTCCGACAGCGGGCTGTTCCGGCACGATCGCCCCCTGCTCATTCCGCAATTTGCTGATCCCGCGCCAGTTCTCCCGACGGCAGTTCCGACATCGCTTCCGCCGCGCGCGACTGGCGATACGAACCACCCAGCCAGCGACTGAACCGTTCGAGATACAGATAGATGACCGGCGTCGTGTAGAGCGTCAGCCATTGCGAAACCAGAAGCCCGCCGACGATCGCGATCCCGAGCGGCCGGCGCAGTTCGGAGCCTGCGCCGTGGCCGAACGCGATCGGCATGCTGCCGAACAGGGCGGCGAAGGTCGTCATCATGATGGGGCGGAATCGCAGCAGGCAGGCTTCATGGATCGCTTCCAGCGGCGCCTTGCCATGGAGCCGCTCCGCTTGCAGCGCAAAATCGATCATCATGATCGCGTTCTTCTTGACGATGCCGATCAGCAGAATCACGCCGATGATCGCGATCACCGAGAGATCGTAATGCAGCAGCATCAGCATCACCAGCGCGCCCACGCCCGCCGAGGGCAGGGCCGACAGGATGGTTATCGGATGGATATAGCTCTCGTACAGAATGCCCAGCACGATATAAACCACCAGGATCGCGGCGGCGACCAGCAGCGGCATCGAGGACAGCGAAGCCTGGAACGCCTGCGCCGTGCCCTGAAACGACCCGTTGAGCGTGGGCGGCACATTCAAGCGGGCGGTAAGCGCCTCGATGCTGTCAACCGCCTGCCCAAGCGCCTTGCCGGGTGCCAGGTTGAACGACAGCGTGATCGCCGGAAACTCGCCCTGATGGCTGACCGACAGCGGCTCGATGGTCGAGGTGAAATGCGCGACCGAGCTCAGCGGCACCTGCGCGCCGGTGGGTGACGGCACGAAGATATTGGACAGCGCCGCGGAATCCTCGCGGAATTGCGGCTCGACCTGGAGAATCACCTTGTACTGGTTGGTCGAAGTGTAGATCGTTGCGACCTGCCGTTGCCCGAAGGCGTCATACAGCGTCTGGTCGATCAGCGATGCCGACAGCCCGAGCCGCGAGGCGGCGTCGCGATCGACCGTGATCGCAACATGCGGCGCGGCGACCTGCTGATCGGACGCCACATCCTGCAACGCCGGCAGCTTGCGCATTCCCTGCTCGAGAATCGGCGCCCAGTGGTTGAGCTGGTCGAGGTCCGTGTCGGTCAGCGTGTACTGGTACTGGGTGCGGCTCAATCGCCCGCCGATGGTGATGTCCTGACCCGCCTGCATGAAGAACTTCGCACCCTCGACCCGCGCGACCTGCGGCCGCAGCCGCTCGATGACCTGGCCGGCGGTAACGTCGCGCTTGTCGAAGGGCTTCAACTGAATGAACACGCGGGCGGTGTTCTCGGTCGGGTTGTAGGCATAGGCCCCGCCCAGCGAGAAGACGCCCTGCACCGCCGGATCCCGTTTGACGATATCGACGATCTTGTGCGCGATCGCCGTGGTCGCCTCGAACGAGGCGTCCTGCCGCGTATCGACCTCGCCGAAGATGAAGCCGGTGTCCTGCTGCGGAAAGAACCCCTTCGGAATGCTCGCATAAAGGATTCCGGTGACGACGATCAGGGAGAGCGTCGCAAGCAGGGTCGGGAACTGGTGGCGGAAGACGAAGCGCAACCCCTTGTCATAGGTGCCCAGCATCCAGTTGAAGAATTGCTCCGCCGCCTGGTTGATCCGGCCGCGCGAATGCTTCACCTCTTTCTTCAGGAACAGCGTGCACAGCACGGGCGTCAGAGTCAGCGACACCGCGGCCGACGCCACCACGGCGACCGACACCGTGACCGCGAACTCGCGGAACAGCCGGCCGATGATGCCGCCCATGAAGAACAGCGGGATGAAGACCGCGATCAGCGAGAAGGTGATCGAGATGATGGTGAAACCGATCTGCCCCGCCCCGCGCAGCGCCGCCCGGAACGGCGGCTCCCCCTGCTCGATGTAGCGCACGATGTTCTCGATCATGACGATCGCGTCGTCCACTACGAAGCCGACCGAGATGGTCAGCGCCATCAGCGAGATGTTGTCGAGGCTGAAGCCCGCGAGATACATGATGGCGGCGGTGGCAAGCAGCGACAGCGGCACCGCCAGGCTCGGAATGATGGTGGCCCAGATGGTTCGCAGGAAAATGAAGATGACCAGCACCACCAGGCTGACCGTGATCAGCATCGTGAGCTGCACGTCATGCACCGCGGCTTGCGTCACCAGCGAGCGGTCGGACATCAGCGCCACGTGCACCGAGGGCGGGATCGATTGCTCCAGGTGCGGCATCAGCGCCTTGATTCGGTTCACCAGGGCGATCGTGTTCGCCCCGGATTCGCGCATGATCGCGACGCCCTCAGCCGGCCGGTTGTTGAACCACGCGCCGACATAGATGTTCTGCACCGAGTTGATCGCCTCGCCCACGTCCTTGATCCGCACCGGCGCGCCATTGCGGTAGGAGACGATCACGTTGCCGTACTGGGAGGCATCGAACAGTTGGTCGTTGGTGTCCAAAGCCGTGGTCTGGTGCGCGCCCTCGATGGCACCCTTCGGACCGTTGACCGTCGCCGCCACCAGCGCGTTGCGGACATCCTCCAGGCCGAGACCGTGCGCGGCGAGCGCCCCGGGATTGACCTCGACGCGCGCGGCATATTGCTTCTGGCCGAACACCGAAACCTGGGAGACACCTGGAACCGTCGAAAGCTGCTGCGCCAGAATCGTGTAGGCGTAGTCGTCGAGCCGGTACATCGGCAGCGCATCGGAATACACCGCATAGATCAGCACCGGATAGTTGGCCGGGTTGACCTTCTTGTACGTGGGCGGACCCGGCAGGTCCTTCGGCAGCAGCCCGCTCGCCGCGTTGATCGCGGTCTGCACGTCCTGCGCCGCGCCGTCGATATTGCGCGACAGGTCGAATTGCAGGGTGATCGTGGTCGTTCCGGTGCCGCTCAGCGACGTCATCTGGTCGAGCGATGGAATCGCGGTGAACTGCTGCTCCAGCGGCGTGGCGATCGCCGACGCCATGGTCGCGGGACTCGCCCCGGGGTAAGCGGCGGTCACCGTGATGGTCGGGAAATCGACGTTCGGCAGCGCGGCGATCGGCAGCATCGTATAGGCCACGATGCCGAACACCAGCACCCCCAGCATCAGCAGCGAGGTCGCGATCGGCCGGCGGATGAACGGTTCGGAGATGCTCATCGTTCTACGCCCACTCTCAGCTTGCCGATCCGGCGGCGCCCGCCGGCCGCAGCCGCACCCGCGCCCCGTCGGTAAGCCGGTACTGCCCCTCGACGACGACACGTTCGCCCGGCGTCAGCCCCTTGCCGACCACGGCGACGCCATCCTGGATGGCAACGACCTCGATGGGCCGCCGCTCGACCGTGTCGTTCTTGCTGATGACGTAGGCGAAATCGCCGTTCGGCCCCTGCTGGACGGTCTGCGACGGCACCGTGGCCACGTCGCGGCGCACCCGCAGCACCAGCCGGACGTTGACGAACTCCCCGGGCCACAGCCGCTCATTCTGGTTGGCGAACTCTGCCTTGAGATGGATCGTGCCGGTGGTCTGGTCGATCGTGTTGTCGATGAAGGTGAGCCTTCCCCCCGCGAGCCGGGTCTTGCCGTCGCCTGACAGTGCCGTCGCCTCCAGCGGCGCCTGCTTCTGGTATTGGCGGATCTCGTCGAGCGTGTTTTGCGGCAAGGTGAAGCTGACGAAGATCGGCCGGAGCTGGGCGATCGTGACCAGAGGCGTGTTGTCGTTGGCATGCAACAGATTGCCGACATCCACCAGGGCGGCGCCGAGCCGTCCGCTGATCGGCGAAATTATATCGGTATAGCCGAGATTGAGCCTGGCGATGTCGATCTGCGCCTCGTCGCCCTTGATCGCCGCCGCGAACTGCGCCACCAGCCCTTTCTGCTCTTCGAAGCTTTGCCGTGTCTGGAAGCCGGGGCCGACCAGCCGGCCGTAGCGCACCAGATCGGCCTGCGCGGTCTCCCGCTGCGCCACGTCCTTCTCTTTGGCCGCCTGCGCCAGTTCCAGGGCTGCCTGGTAGGGACGCGGATCGATCTGGAACAGCAGGTCGCCCTGCTTGACCTCCTGCCCGTCCGTGAAGGCCACCTTGACGATCGGCCCATCGATGCGGGTTTTGATCGTCACGGTGTTGAATGCCTGCACCGTGCCGATGCCCTGCAGCACCTGCGGCACGTCTCGGGCGGCGACGACCCCGGGCGTGACCGGAACCCCCGGCGGAGCAATCTGCGCCCTGGCACTCGGCAGGTCGGTAGCCGGACCCAGCCGCCACAGTGCGATGGCGGCAAGCAACACCAGCAGGATAACGCCGCCCAATGCGCGTTTCGACATGCGAAGCACCCCCATGCCAAGCCACCTTCCGCGACGGGCCCGACATGGCTGCCACCGCGAGCGGCGGCATCGACGGGCAGGCTGCGTCAGTCTCACGGTCTCTGGCATCAAATATACTGCATCTGTCATAGACAATCCATACGGAATCATGCGCCACCGCTGGCCCCTGGGCCGGCTATCGGCGGAGGGGGACCTCGATCGGGGCGCAGTTCGTCCGTCCCGACATCAGGCAGTCCTGGACCTTGGATTGCGTGCCCAGCTCGCGAACCAGCACCACGGCGAGGATCGCCAGCGCGAGGATGACGATGAGGCCCATCAGTGCCGCCGGCCTCCGGTCGGTCCGGCCTTCGTCGTCATCGGGGTCCGATGGTCCGTTCATCGCCGGGGTCGCTCTTCGGTGGGAGTGCTCGACACGGTCAGCGCCGCTTCGCCGCCACCGGGCGCCGCGGCCGGCGGCATGGGGACGCGGTGACAGGTCCATATCACGGCGCCCGCCCGGACCATGATCTTGCGGTGGCCGGGCGCACGGCCGACGAACCGGCCGGCGGTGGCCGAGCCGCCCTGAATGAAACCGCGCCGGTCGCGGGAAGCTCCCCCTCCCTCAAAGGGAGAGGGAGTTGGTTTCTTGCTGGGATGCCCTGGTCTGGGCTGGCGAAACGCGGAAACCATTCCGGCGCTTGGGGGGAACCCGGGCGAGCCCACGCAAATCGAGACAACAGCGTCGTCGCTTCAGCCGGTCCGCGGCTGCCGCGTCAAATCCGATGAACCCGGCTGGAACGGTTTCGCTGCCGCCGCGCCAACGGGGTGCATCACCGTCCGCCGGCCGTCCCCACCAGCCTGCGCACTCCCGCCCATTGCTGCCGCAAATACCCGCCGGTGTGCAGCGCCTCCTCGCCCGAGGGATCGCCGGTAGGCAGGTAATCCCGGGAAAACACCGCCGTGCCGAACAGCATGTCCCACCAGGGGAACACCGCGCCGTAATTGCAGCTCCGCTGGCCCGCCGCCAGCACGCCGTGATGCGCGCGGTGGAAACGCGGCGAGACCAGCAGGTACTCGCCCACCCGCCCGAACGATAGCCGCACGTTGGCGTGCGACAGGCTCTCGACGAAGCGCAGCACCAGCACCAGCAGCGGGAACTGCAGCGGCGGCACGCCGATCAGCAGCGCGATCGCGCCGAACCACAGCGCGCCGATCACGTCGTCCAGCACGTGGTTGCGGTCGTCCGACCAGAACGTCATCTGCCGCTGCGCGTGGTGCAGCGAGTGCAGCGACCACCACCAGCCGAACCGGTGCGACAGGCGGTGGCGCCAGTAGTCGGCGCCGTCGAGAATCACCGCGTAGATCGCGAAGGTCGCCAGCGGTTGGCCGAGCAGAATGGGGAACAGCCGCTCGATGGTGGGTGGCACCAGGCCCTGGTCGGCGATCCAGCCGTTCAGCGCGACCTGCGCCTGATAGAACAATACGAACGTGAACAGGGGGAGAATACCGACGCGCGACAGCACCGTGTAGAACGCATCGACCGCCACGGCCTTGCGGTCCGGCCAGCGCTCCACCGGGCGCCAGCGCTCCAGCGGCAGGCACAGCGCGAAGGTCAGCGCCACCTGCACCGCGCCATACACCGCGAACAGCGCCCAGCCATAGGCAATGTCCTCCCACGCCATCCAGCCGAACCGGTACAGCATGGGGACCAGCAGGTGGCCCTGCAGCCAGCCGGCGGCGAGGTCGAACGGATCCGCCATGGCTCAACGCGCCGGCGCGAGCGCAACCCTGGTCGCGGGCCGCGCCGCGTCGTTCAGGAAAATGCCGTGCGGCGAGCGGCCTACGTCGATCGTCTGGTAGTCGCCGGTCGCGGGATCGAGCACCGCCACCTTCTCCGCCCAGCGCCGCGTGATCCACAGGCGGCCATCCGGCGCGAATGCCAGGTCGTCCGGGCCGCCCGGTATCCGGTAGGTGCGGATCGGCGTCAACGTCGCCGCGCGGAGCGATTCCGTGGTGCCGGCGACGCGGTTGTTCACCCACAGCGTCTTGCCGTCGGGCGACAGGAACAGGTTGTGGGCGCCCTTGCCGGTGACAACGTGGCGCAGCACGCGGCCGTCCGCCGGATCGACCTCGGCGACATAGTCGGTCCCCATGTCGGCAACCAGGATCTTGCCATGCAGCCACATCACGCCGGCCGGAGTCTTGCCCACCGGCTTGTCCCACAGGATGGCCAGCCGCTTCAGGTCGATCGCCACCAGCCGGTTGGTCTCCTGCAACGATACATAGACCGTGCCTGAATCCGGCGCGTAGGCCATGTGGCTCGGCATCGACGCGACCGGGAACCGCTTGAGCAATTTCAGGCTGGCGCCGTCGTACACGTCGATCTGGTTGCGCGCGAGCCCATTGACGACGAAAAACTGCCCGTCCGGGCTGAACCACAGTTGATACGGATCGACGCAGGGCATGCGCCGCTGCACCGCGCCGGTCGCCGGATCGATGAACAGCAGCTCGTTGCCGACCGTGTCGCCGACCAGCAGGCTCTTGCCGTCCGGGGTCAGCGCCCAATGATGCGGCTCGCGCAGCACGGGGATGCGGCGCAGTTCCTTCTGCGTCGCCATGTCGATCACGCTGATCGATGCGCTGCCGGAGTTCATGACGAACGCGAGGCCGGCGGCCATCGCGTGTGGCGCGCGCGCGGCGAACAGCAGAAGCAGCAGCGCCAGCGCGGCACGGGTCAGTCGCATCGGTAAGGCACTCCGCCAGGGCGCGCGTTCCCTACGCCTTCGGCCCCGGCTCCATCAAGCGGTGTTTTCGGTAGGCAGGCAGAAGGATTCCGCATTGTTTTCCAGTTGGTTCCGGGGCGATGTCACGGATTGCTCCGAAGCTTTCACCGGCCGGACGCGCGGAGCCCGCGGAGAATGGTCGTCCCGCGCCGCCCCGCCAGCCGCATCGCCCCCTGCCGCCCCTGTGCCGCCGCGCGCTCCGCGATGAAAGCTGCCGCACCGGCCGGCGCATTGCCGTGACCGTCCTGCGCCTCGAAGCGGCCACGGGCGAACACCGCGACGGCGAAGCCGAACAGCACGCAGGCCGGCGTGGAGATCAGCAGGTTGTCCGTGACGGCATGCGCCGCGAAGGCGATGAACACCAGCCGCATGATGGTGCGGTCCGACCGGCACAGCGGCGCGGTGTGCTGGCGCACCCACAGCAGCATCATCGCCACCAGCAGCGCGCGGCCGAGTTGGCCGCCTTCCACCGCGACCCGCAGGTATTCGTTGTGGGCGGCCCAGGTCTGCAAGAGTGCCACCACCGGATCCCCCGGCGGAATGATGACGTTGCCGGCGCCCACGCCCCAGCCCAGCCAGGGCGATTCGGCCGCGGCCCGTTCGAAATCCGGCCACAGGAGCTGCCTTCCGCTCAGGTTGCCGAGGTCGGTGGTCAGCACGTGGAAAGCCCGCATCGCGCCAAGATCGGTCGGCACCAGGCCGAGCACCAACGCCGCGGCAACCGGAAGCGCGGTTGCGCAGGCCAGGAACAGCAGCAGGCGGTGGCGCGGCGCGAATGCCGGCGAGCGCACCAGCACCAGGCTCAACCCGCACACCGCCAGCGCATAGGACAGCGGCGCGCGCGCGCCGGTCAGCAGCAGAAGCAGCAAATTGGCGCCCGCCAGCAGGAAGTCCCGGCGGCGGCCGTGCCGGTACATCTCGATCAGGCAGGCATAGACCGCCGTCTGGCAGATCGAGGCAAGGAATGCGGGGTGGCCCAGCCCGGCCAGCCGGTATCCGCCGCTGTTGACGAACAGCGGCCGCAGCCCGGCGGCGTCGAGCATGGCGCCGCCGGCCACCGAGGTCAGCGGGGCCCAGCAGGCCGCGCGGATGATCGCCTGGCACCAGCGGCGCGACAGGTTGCTGAAGCCGAAGGCGAAGGGCGCCACCGAGCCGACCAGCGAGCGCAGGCTGTCAAGCGGCGTCAGCCCGGGCCGCAGCCCGTGCGCCAGTCCGCCCACGAACATGGCCAGCCAGGCGAAGGCGGGATTGAACTTGTCGAGGCGGGGGCCGTAGCGCAGTGCCGCCACGATCGCCAGCCCGATTCCCAGTCCCTTGACCACGGCGATGGTCGGCTGGAACGCATCGTGGCCGATCAGATCAGCCGCTGTCATCTCCAGGCTGGCGGCGGTGACCAGCAGCCAGGCGGCGGTGAACGCGGGGGTGAAGCGGAACGCCAGGAAAATGACGCTGGAAGCCGCCGTGGCGACCAGCAGCGGCCAGAACAGCTCTGGCGCGAACACCGCGCAGGCCAGCGACAACAGCAGAAAGCCGGCGGCGGCGAGGTTGACCAGGGCCGCGTCGTGCAGCGGGGCTGGTATCGCGACGCGCATGCTGACCTCCGGGATGCCGGCGGTCAGCATGCAGGGAAATGGTGAACAATTTGCTGGCGACGGCGTGCCGGCCGGTTCAGCGGCGGCGGAATGCGCTGCGCGCTTGTCCCCTGTGCGTGTGCGCGTGCCGCCGGCGCCCGGGGCGGCAAGGCGCGGCGCATTCCGCCGCCCCGCGAACCGTCACGGCAGCGCCGCCACCACGCTGCAAGCCGTGGCGGCAGTGTCAATCGGATGCGCCCCCGCGCGGACGAGCCGCGGGAAACGCCCGGAGGCGAGCGCGTCCAGGCTTGCCGCCGGAAGCTTGAGCGCCGCGGCGTAATGCCAGGACCAGGCGAGGACGTCCTGGATGAACGCCCGAATGGCCGGGTTGGGGATGGCCTCCAGGAACAGCAGCGGATCGCCTTGGCCGTTCACGCTGCCGGCCCAGCGCCGCAACCCGGAAAGGCCCTGGCCGTAGCCGGCCAGCAGCCGGATCAGGTCGCCGTCGATCGATCCGTCCCTGGACAATTGCAGCAGGTAGCGCTGGCCGACCGCCAGGTTCACCGCGGGATCGTGCAGGCGCGCGATATGCACCCCGGCGAGCGAAAAGTCGCCGCCGACCGACCGGGCGGTCGCCGGCATGAGTTGCATCAGGCCGCGCGCGCCGGAATGCGACACCACGGCGGGGTGAAAATTCGATTCCTGATGCACCAGTGCGTAGATCAGCGACGGATCGATCACGAACCCGCCGGCGGGGCGCAACCGGGGCGGCGCCGGGCCTTGCGGTGCCGGAAGCGCGGCGATCCGCAGTTCCGCGGCGAACCGGCTGAAACCGACGGCTCGCGCCAGCAGCGCGAGCGGCCGGACGAGGCTGGCGTCCTGTCCGGCGTCGGCCCACAGCGCGCGCAGCTCGGCCTCGGCCCGGCGCTTCTGGCCGACCTGGAGCAATGCGAAGGCGCGGCGACCCTCCGGCGTCGTGACCAAGGCGTCGATATCGGCGGTGCCGAGCGTCTCTGCCGGCAGGCAGGCGAGCGACGGTCCGAGCGCGCGGCCGGCGATGCGGCCATAGAAAGTGCCGGTTTCCTGCGCGGCGCGGCGCAGCCACACGACCGAGGCACTGAGATCGGCCTGGCGCTGGGCGGCGCGGGCTGCCCAGTACGCGCCCGCCGCGCGCAGGGCGGCGGTCGGCGCCGCCCGGTAGGCGGCCTGGAAGAAGCGGAGCGCCAGCGGCGGGTTGCCGATGCGCCACGCGGCAAGGCCGCCGGCAAACAGCGGCTCGCCGCTGCCGCGCTGCGACGGAGGCCGCGAGAGCAAGGGAGTGGCCGCGGCAACCGCTGCGGCGTCGCGGTTCCGCACGAACAGCGCCCGCACGGCACCGGTGGCCGCCGTGCCGCCCCTGCGCCGCCCGGGGTAGCTGGTGGCCGGCGCGGCATCGGGCTCCAGCCGCGACCGCAGCGCGCGGATCGCCGGCGCATCCGGCTGATCTCCGTACTGCGCCAGCCAGTCGTCGAGCTCCGCCACGCCTGGATGCGACCAACCGCCGAGGTAGCGATCCGCCAGGATGGGGCCGAGCAGCAGCGTGCTGTCCAGCCGGTGGGTTTCCCGGATCGCCTCGGCGATGGCGCCTTCGGCCTGCAAGGCGAAGATGTGCCTGACGCGGGCGGCCTCGCTGGGGGACAGCGGCTGCGGCAAGGCCACGCCCGGCGCGCCGCTCAGCGCAACGCGCGGAACCCCAAAAGCGGTCTGGTCGTCCGTCCCGCGCAGCGTCCGCGCATGAGCACAAGAATAACCTCCCGCGACGGCAATAGCCGCGCAGAACATCCAGGCCCAATGCGGCAGACGGCCGGTCAATGGAGACCTGCCTTCTCGCATCCTTCTGCAATACATGACGCGATCCGGCTTGGCAACACATACCGCCTGACCGTCCCGGCGGGGGGCGGGTTCGGCGCCGGGCTGGTTGGTTGACCATCGATGGCCCGTATGTTGGTTAACCAGTTCTCGGCGAATACTGCCAAAGCACTCGTTTCTTTTGTGTCTTTTGTGGCAGGCCCGATCGGATGGCGCATCCGGCCGCTCGCCATGGCCTGCCTCAACTCCACGGAAGCGAGCACCGGGGCCGCACGGGTCCCCGCTTTCGCGCGGATGCCGCACGGCGATGACAAGCCGGGCGGCACCCGCGGTGCCGGGCATTGACGCTCCCCGCCCCGCGACCGCAGATCGGGCGCATGCAGTTGCTGCGCCTCGCGCTGACCGACTTCCGCGGCTACGCGGCGCTGACCTGGCGCCCGCGGGCGCGGATCACCGTGCTGTTCGGGCCGAACGGCAGCGGCAAGACCAACCTGCTGGAGGCGGTGTCGCTGCTGGTTCCCGGCCGCGGCCTGCGCAACGCGCGCACCGCCGACCTGAAGCGGCACGGTGCGACGGGCGGCTGGGCGGTGGCGGGCCGCTTCGCCACGGCGCAGGGCGAGGCGGATATCGGCACCGGCACCCCCCCCGACGGCCCGGCGGATCGCCGCGTCTTCCGGCTGGACGGCGCCGCCCCGCGCAGCCAGGCGGAGATCGCCACCCGCATCGCCGCGGTGTGGCTGACGCCGCAGATGGACCGGCTGTTCCTGGAGGGCCTGTCCGGCCGGCGACGCTTCCTGGATCGGCTGGTCTGGGCACTGGAGCCCGGCCACGCCCGGGAAATGGCCGCGCACGACGCCGCCATGGGCAGCCGCAACCGATTGCTTTCCGAGGGCCGCTCGGGGGGAGGCTGGGATCCGTCCTGGCTGGCCGGGCTGGAGGACGCGATGGCGCGCCATGCGGTGGCCGCCACGGCGGCGCGCCTGGCATTGGTGGGGCGGCTGAGCGCGGCGCTGCAAGGCGGCGCGGTCGGCGCGTTTCCGGCGGCGCGGATCGGCCTGGTGTGCCCGATCGCGGACCGGCTGGCGACCCAGCCGGCGCTGGCGGTGGAGGACTGGCTGCGCGCCGGCCTGGCGGCCAACCGCACGCGCGATGCCGCCGCCGGCACCGCGGCGCTGGGCGCCCACCGCACCGACATGGGGCTGGCCGACGCCGCCACCGGCACCGCCGCCGCGCTCGCCAGCACGGGGGAGCAGAAGGCGCTGCTGATCGGGTTAATTCTTGCGCACGCGGCGGTAATTGCCGAGGCGCGCGGGTTCGCGCCGATGTTGCTGCTGGACGAGCCGGCGGTGCATCTCGACCCGGAGCGCCGCGCGTCGCTGTTCGCGGCCCTCGCCGCGCTGCCGGCGCAGACCCTGATCACCGGCACCGACGCGGAGACTTTTCTTCCGCTCGCCGGGGTGGCCGAGGGCCTGCAAGCCGGGGGCGGCGACCTGCATCCGGACGCGCGATTTTCGCCGCCAAAATCGCCGGTTCCCCCTGTCCCGCGGGCCGCGTAGCGGCTATATTCAGGGGCATCCAACCAAACCCCGGAGTTTCCCATCGGCATGTCCGATTCTGCCGTGCCGCCTTCCGAATCCGATCCGGCCAACGGCGACGCCTATGACGCGTCCTCCATCTCCGTCCTGCGCGGACTGGACGCCGTCCGGCGCCGCCCCGGCATGTATATCGGCGACACCGATGACGGCTCCGGCCTGCACCACATGGCGTTCGAGATCATCGACAACGCGGTGGACGAGGCGCAGGCCGGCTTCGCCACGCGGTGCGAGCTGATCCTGAACGGCGACGGCTCGGTGACGGTGCGCGACGACGGGCGCGGCATCCCGACCGACATCCACGTGGAGGAGGGCGTCTCCGCCGCCGAGGTGGTGCTGACCCGGTTGCACGCCGGGGGCAAATTCAATCAGAACTCGTACAAAATCTCCGGCGGCCTGCACGGCGTCGGCGCCGCGGTGGTGAACGCGCTGTCGGAGTGGATGGAGGTGCGCATCTGGCGGCACGGCCAGGAGCATTTCATCCGTTTCCGCAACGGCGACGCCGAGGCGCCGCTGGCGGTGGTGGGCCCGGTCACCGAGCACGTCAGCGGTACCGAGGTGACGTTCAAGCCCAGCCCGGCGACCTTCACGCGGACCGAGTTCGAGTTTCCGCTGCTGGAGCGCCGGCTGCGCGAGCTGGCGTTCCTGAACTCCGGCCTGACCATCCGGCTGAGCGACGAGCGCCACACGCCGCCGCAGGAGGTCACGCTGCGCTATGACGGCGGCTTGGTAGCGTTCGTCGAGTGGCTGGACCGCGGCAAGACGCCGGTGTTCACGCCGCCGGTCTCGCTGCGCACCGCGGACGACGCGCTGGGCATCCGCGTCGAGTTCGCGCTGTCGTGGAACGACAGCTACCACGAGACGATGCTGTGCTTCACCAACAACATACCGCAGCGCGACGGCGGCACGCATCTGGCCGGATTCCGCCAGGCGCTGACCCGCGTGGTGACGAAATACGCCGAGGGGATGGGCAAGAAGGAACAGCTTCAACTGGTTGGGGAGGACATGCGCGAGGGCATGACCTCGGTGCTGTCGGTGAAGGTGCCGGACCCCAAGTTTTCATCGCAGACCAAGGACAAACTCGTCTCGTCGGAAGTGCAGCCGGTGGTGCAGGCGGCGGTGGCCGACGCCGTGGCGCACTGGTTCGAGACGCATCCAAAAGAAGCCAAGGGGGTCGTGCAGAAGGTGATGGACGCGGCCTCGGCGCGCGAGGCGGCGCGCAAGGCGCGGGAACTCACGCGGCGCAAGGGCGTGCTGGATATTTCCACGCTGCCCGGCAAGCTGGCCGACTGCCAGGAGCGCGATCCGGCGAAATGCGAGATCTTCATCGTCGAGGGCGACAGCGCCGGCGGCTCCGCCAAGCAGGGACGGGACCGAAAATTCCAGGCGATCCTGCCGCTCAAGGGAAAAATCCTGAACGTGGAGCGGGCGCGGTTCGACCGCATGCTGGGCAGCCAGGAAATCGGCACGCTGATCACCGCGCTGGGCACCGGGATCGGGCGCGGCGAGCCGGAGCAAGGCGGGTTCGACGTCAGCAAGCTGCGCTACCATAAGATCGTCATCATGACGGACGCCGACGTGGACGGCTCGCATATCCGCACGCTGCTGCTGACGTTCTTCTTCCGCCAGATGCCGCAGTTGATCGACCGCGGGCATCTGTACATCGCGCAGCCGCCGCTGTATCGCGCCAAGCGCGGCAACGACGATCGCTACCTGAAGAACGACGGCGCGCTGGAGGGCTTCCTGCTGGACAAGGCACTGGCGGGCGCGCGACTGACCTATGCTGACGGAACGGTGCTTGAAGGTCCGGAACTGCGGCGCGAGGTGGTCTGGCTGCGCGAGGCCACGATGCAGTTGCGCCGGTTGTCCGCCGCGGCCCCGGTGCCTCTGCTGGAACAGGCGGCGGTGGCTGGTGCGCTGACCTCGGACACGGCGCGGGCGACGGCGGCGGCGCAGGGGCTGGTGGCGCGGTTGAATGCCATTTCGTTGCCGCGCGAGCGCGGCTGGGTGGTGGCGGCAGTGGATGGCGGCCTGACACTGTCGCGCACAGTGCGCGGCGTGGCGGAGCGGCACACTCTGGACGGCGCCGCGCTGCGCAGCGCCGAGGCGCGCTGGCTGGCCGATCGCGCCGAGGCGCTGATGACGAAGTTCCGTGAGCCGGCGCGGTTGAAAATGGATTCGCAGGAGGCCGAGGTGAACGGCCCGGCGGCCACGTTCGACCGCATCATCGCGTTTGGCCGGCGCGGGCTGACGATCCAGCGGTTCAAGGGGCTGGGCGAGATGAACGCCGACGAGCTCGGCCGCACCACGCTGGAACCCGCCGGACGCACGCTGCTGCAAGTGAAGATCGGCGACATCGAGGACGCCGCGCTGGTGTTCTCCACGCTGATGGGCGACGTGGTCGAGCCGCGGCGGGAGTTTATCGTGGGAAACGCGCTGAAGGTGGCGAACCTTGACGTGTGACGCGTGACGCGTGCCTGCGAATGTGTCATTGCGAGGAGCGCAGCGGCTCACTGCCGTCATTGCGAGGAGCGTGGCGACGAAGCAATCTCCCGCCTGACGAGCCGCCGAGATCGCTTCGTCGAATTGCCCCTCGCAATGACGAAACATTGTTCGAGACGCTTTGCATGGAGGCCGCTTTGCCACGGCAGCGCTGGAAGGAGCTTCGGATTTCCCGTCCCATACGGCGTGCGGCAAAGCTGCCGCGGGTGCCGGTCGTGGTGCCTGACCTCGATGCATCCGGCACGATCAAACCTTCTGCTGACCAGCCCCAATCGGCGACGCTGCCCGATCCGGTGGACGACCGCATCAGGCGTATGATCGAAGCGGCTTACACGTAGCCTGAAGCGTCTCTGCCGGGCTGGTTTGCCGGAGCGGGAGATGGCAGGCGACCGAGGCGACGGCTCGCTTCGCTGAACTCGCCGAAGACGCAACGGCCGGTGTTCCCCAGGTTCTCCGGCGGCGGGCCCGAACGGAATTTGTACTGCACTCCCGGGCGCATTCCGACGCGAGCATCCCCAACCTGCGCGGCTTTCCGCCGGCAAGCGAGCGCTCGGGAACTGATGACGAAGAAGATCGCCACGCTCCCGTGATCCGCGGCATGCGGGCGACCGGTGCTGCGGTGCTTCGTCCCTGGGAATGAAGCAGAGCAATGGCGTGCCTGCTGGATGCGAACGCAAACCCGTCTCTCGTGCGGCACGCCGCGAAGCGCGCATATCCCATGCTGGTGCGCCGCGCGGGCATGTCCAGAGCCGAATATCCATCGTATTTTGGCCTTGGCCGAACAACGACGCTGACCTAAGCTCGACTTTCCGCAATTCACGCGGCGAAACACAGAGTCTCCACGAATCGATTTAGCAATCGGGCGGGAATTTCGACGGTCTCGCCGCCCGACCGGGACGCGGATAAATCCTACGGGGTCCAAAGTACACGCCGGACAGCCGCGATTGCATCGCTGAACGTGGGTTGAGACTTATTGTACCATGCGGTCGCATGGGACCGGACCGCGATGGTCGGTACGCCGATCAATCCGTGCGCCCAAAGGGCGACCAGCGAGTAGAGTCCGAGCAGCGCCGGGGTGGTGCGCAAGATGGCCAGATCGGACCATTGCCGTTGCGTTTCGACACCCAGGTGCTCGCGGACTTCCTGGAAGGTGGTCTCGATCCGCCAGCACCAGGATGTGGTGCCAGACCGGCGCGGTGAAGCACGGGCGGAACACC
>DATLQW010000050.1:0-4530 GCA_035535035.1 Acetobacteraceae bacterium | reverse complement strand
TAGCGCAGATCGTCCCGGTCATGCAGTTCCCGGGTATCGGGGGTCCACATCGGCGGCTCCAACAGGCAGCGGACCCCCCTAGATTCCATGCACATGGCCGGATTCAAGCCCTCCGGGAACAGTTTCGAGACGGCCTCTTAGGGACACGTCGCATAATTCCCATCGAACGACAGGTTCCGGTCGAATGCCGGGACCGCAGCCCCTGGCCTTCTCTGCGCCGCCGTCTGGGCTATGCTGGACCAGTCCCGCCGCGGACCAACCAACGAAGGGGGATACGTCGTGCAGCTCAATCGCGAAGCGCTGATCCAGGCTTGGCGCGTCATGACCACCATCCGCCGCTTCGAGGAGCGGGTGCAGGACGAATTCTCCAAGGGCCACATTCCCGGCTTCGTCCATCTTTACGCCGGCCAGGAGGCCTCTGCCGTCGGCGTCTGCACGGAGCTCGGGCCGCACGACTACATCGCCAGCACGCATCGCGGCCATGGCCACAGCATCGCCAAGGGCTGCGACGTGACCGGCATGATGGCCGAGCTGTTCGGCAAGCAAGACGGGCTGTGCGCCGGCAAGGGCGGCTCGATGCATATCGCCGACCTCGACCGGGGCATGCTCGGCGCCAACGGGATCGTCGGCGGCGGCCCGCCGCTGGTGGTCGGCGCGGCGCTGACGGCGAAGACGCTTGGCACCGGAACGGTTGCGGTGTCGTTCACCGGCGACGGCGGCTCCAACCAGGGCACCACCTTCGAGGCAATGAACCTGGCGGTTGTGCTGCAGCTTCCGGCGATCTTCATCTTCGAGAACAACGGCTACGGCGAGTACACCGGCGCCTCCTATGCGGTCGGCAGCCGGGACATCGCCGGCCGCGCCGCCGGCTTCGGCCTGCCCGCGGTGAAGGTCAGCGGCGACGACTTCTTCGCCGTGCACGAGGCGGCGCGCGAGGCGGTGGAACGTGCCCGCGCCGGCGGCGGACCCAGTGTAATCGAGGTGGATACCTGCCGGTTCTACGGCCACCACTCCGGCGACGCCCAGCTCTATCGCGGCAAGGACGAAGTGAAGGGACTGCGCGAGGACCGCGACTGCCTCAAGCATTTCCGCCGCCGGGTCACCGAGGCCGGGCTGCTGGACCACGCCGAGTTGGACGCGGTCGAGGCCGAGGTCGCGGGGCTGATCGAGCGTGCCGTCGCCATGGCGCAAGCCGCCGACATTCCCGCACCCGAGGCATTGCTCACCGACGTTTACGTGTCGTACTAGAAATTTCTCCCCCTCCCACAAGGGGAGGGGAGGGCTGTCGTACGTTCTGCCTCACACCCCGCGTGGGAGCCCATCGTGACCGTGAAGACCATCCGTCAGGCGCTGCACGAGGCCCTGGAGCAGGAGATGCGCCGCGATCCGCGCGTGGTAGTGATCGGCGAGGACGTGTCGGGCGGCGCCGGCACGGGGGGTGGCCGCGATGCCGCCGGCGGCGTGCTGGGTGTCACCAAGGGCCTGATCAAGGAATTCGGCGAGGCGCGGGTGATCGATACGCCGATCACCGAATCGGCGATCATGGGCGCCGCGGCGGGTGCCGCGGTGACCGGGTTGCGGCCGGTGGCGGAGCTGATGTTCTCGGATTTCCTCGGCGTCTGCTTCGACCAGATCTTCAACCAGGCGGCTAAATTCCGCTACATGTTCGGCGGCAAGGCGCGCACGCCGCTGGTGATCCGCACGATGATCGGTGCCGGCCGCAGCGCGGCGGCACAGCACTCGCAAAGCCCGTATCACATCTTTACCAGCGTGCCGGGGCTGAAGGTCGTCGTGCCGTCGAACGCCTATGACGCCAAGGGGCTGCTGATCCAGGCGATCCGCGACGACGACCCGGTGGTGTTCTGCGAGCATAAGCTGATGTACGACCTCAAGACCGAAGTCCCGGACGAAGCCTACGTGATTCCGTTCGGCGAGGCCAACGTGGTGCGCGACGGCGACGACGTGACGGTGGTCGCGCTGGCCCGCATGGTGCACTACGCCGCCGAAGCCGCCGAGACGCTGGCGGCGGAAGGCATCGAGTGCGAGATCATCGATCCGCGCACCACCTCGCCGCTGGACGAGGACACCATCCTGGAAAGCGTCGAGCGCACCGGCCGGCTCGTGGTGGTGGACGAGGCGACGCCACGCTGCGGCATGGCCACCGACATCGCGGCGCTGGTCGCTGACCGGGCGTTCCAGTTCCTGAAGGCGCCGGTGCGGCGGGTCACCGCGCCGCATACGCCGGTGCCGTTCGCGCCGTCGTTGGAGAAGCTGTACATTCCGGATCCGGAGCGGATCGCCGCCGCGGTGCGCGCGGTGTACGGGTATGGCCGATGAGCCGCCGATCATCGCGCCACGATCCGCGCTCCCCCGCGACGGGTTGGACAGTCCGGAGCACCGCCGAATGACCGCAGCGATTACCGCGATCACCATGCCCAAATGGGGTCTGACCATGACCGAGGGCAAGGTGGTGCAGTGGCTGCGTCCGGCGGGTGCGGCCTTCGCCGCGGGCGACGAATTGCTGGAGATCGAGACCTCGAAGATCACCAACGTCGTCGAAGCCGAGGCGGCTGGCACGCTGCTGCGCGTCGTCGCGGCAGAAGGCAGCACCTTGCCGATCGGCGGATTGCTCGCGGTGATCGGGCCGGCGGACGCTTCCGTGGCGGAGATCGAGACATTCGTCGCCGGCTTCGTCGTCGCCGAATCCGCGGGCGAGGCGGCCGAAGCCGCCGAGGCGCCGGCACCACGCATGCTGGACGTCGCCGGAATCAGGCTGCGCTACCTGGAACTCGGCAGTGGCGACGCGGCATCGGTGCTCCTGCTGCACGGATTCGGTGCGGACCTGAACAGTTGGATGTTCACCCAGCCGGCGCTGGCAGAAGGGCGCCGCGTGCTGGCGCTGGACCTGCCGGGACATGGCGGATCGAGCAGGGACGTGGGGAATGGCGACGCCGAGGCGCTGGGGCAGGCGGTGGAAGGGTTCCTGACGGTGCTGGACGCGGGGCCGGTGCATTTGGTCGGTCATTCGATGGGTGGGGCGATCGCGGCGTCGCTCGCCGCGCGCCGTCCGGACCTGGTGCGGACGCTGACGCTGATCGCCCCGGCGGGTCTGGGCCCGGAGATCAATACGGCGTTCATCGACGGCTTCGTGCGGGCATCGCGCCGCAAGGATGCCGTCGAGGTGCTGCAAATGCTGGTGCACGACCCGTCGGTGGTGAGCCGGGCGATGGTGGAGGACGTGCTGCGCTTCAAACGGCTGGACGGCGTTGCCGCGGCTTTGGACACCATCGCGCGCGCGTGGTTCGCGGGAGGGCGGCAGACGCTGGACCTGACGGCGGAGATGGCCGCGCTGGCGATGCCCGTCCAGGTGATCTGGGGCTGCGACGACAGGATCATTCCGGTGGCGCATGCCGACAACCTGGCGCCGGCCGTGCAGGTGCACGTGTTGGAGGCGGCCGGCCATTTGCCGCATATGGAGAAGGCCGGCGAGGTGAACCGGCTGATCCGCCGGTTCATCGACACGTAATGCCAACGGCCAATCGGTTGACTCTCGCCCAGGCAGAGATTCTGTGCCTTTTCGAGAGGATGGTACCGGCCGCGAGAGTCGGCGATTACGCGGGCTGGTATAATACCAACCGGCCGAAAGGCTGACTCGTCAGGCGGCCAGCCGCGCGACAGCCATGTCATTGTGAGGAGCGGAGCGACGAAGCAATCTCCTGCCCGGTGGCGCAGGACCGCGGCTCACTGGGCGGGAGATTGCTTCGTCGCTCCGCTCCTAGCAATGACATGGTGCTCGCAATGACATGGTGCTCGGTTCCCGCGCGCGTACGTCAGTCTTTAGGCCGCCCTGTGTCACTCATGGCGCGGAGGAAGAGCCGGGGGGTCGAGCGACCTGAATGGCTGTGCCGCGTGTGGCCTGGCACGGGATTTTCGGTCGGCACGAATCAGGATAGCGGGGCCAGCCATGCTCTGGCCCCGTGCGTCAGGTATGATAAGGTTGGCGGTCCCGGGCAGCGTGCCCAGGCAGCGGGAGGCCTGGTCGGCGGACCGGTGCCGAGACGCACAAAACCCTGCCGCCATGACGCAGGCAACCATGAAGCGGGCAACGGGACATGCGCGGCTTCGGCGGCCACCGCATCCGGTGCCGGAGCGTCCGCAACCTCCTGCCGCGCCAGCAGCAATGCCATCGCGGTGGCTGCCGGCGTTTCCGGGGTCAACCCGATCATGCCGGGCACGACATTGGGGTTTTCCCACCATTGCAGCCCCCAGGGCGGGTCGCCGGCGCGGAACCTCTCCAGGCTGCCGCCAAACGCCACGATGGTGCGGGCCAAGTACGGCCAGTCCGCATGCCCCGGCCCGATGCCGCGGCGGAGGCACATCCAGGCGATCGCGTTGCCGAACGCGCCGCGGACCGACGCGGCCTCGGCCTGCGTCGAGCCCGCCGGCAGGTCCGGCCGATCCTGCCACCATGCGGACAGCCGGCCGGAGCGGAGCAGGCGAAGGGCGTTCAAAGGCTCCAGGAGGAAGCAG
>DATLQW010000049.1:0-5304 GCA_035535035.1 Acetobacteraceae bacterium | reverse complement strand
ATCAGAACCCCGTCTGATCAACCCCCAGCGCCTCACAGATATGGTCTGAAACGCGGTCCAGCCAGCAGGGGGAGCACGCGATCTTATATGTTATTAATCCGTAATGTATCGATGGCGGTCACATACGGTGAATAAGATGGGTTAGTGACCGGCCGCGACGCCAGCACGGGCCAGGCCCTGACCGGCGTGGCGGACCCACGCGACATGGCCGCCTTGCGGGCGATTTGCGCCGCGCGGGAGGGCCGCACGGAGCGACTGTCTGGGTTGTGGGTGACGAAACGGTGGCTGGTCCGGCTACACTTCCAAAGACTACAGCCCCGCGGCGCGAAAACCATCGCCCGCGGCCTCAAGCGCCTCGACGCGATGGTCGAAGGGTGGTGGCTGGCAAATCATTCCGCAGATGTGCGACTCGGGTAGCTCATGAGGGGAGGGGGGAGTCTCCTGCCTCCAGCTTCCCGCGACCTGCGCGGTTTCATTCAGGGCGGGTCGGCTGCCGCGGACCGGGGGTCAACTCGCGATGACGACGGACGGGCGGCGACTCGCGTTGCGGCGGGTTTGCGCCGTAGTCTGCGCGCCAACGACGCAGGGAGAAGACGATGCTGGAAGTGGTCCCGACCGGTGCCGCGCTGGGCGCCGAGGTTCAAGGCGTGGACCTGCGCCGCGTGGACGATGCGACCTTCGCCGCGATCCATCGCGCGTGGGTCGAGCATGCGGTGCTGCTGTTCCGCGGCCAGTCGCTGACCGACGACCATCTCGTCTCGTTCAGCCGGCGGTTCGGGGCGCTCGACTGGGCGCCGGTGCAGGAGAACGGCCGGCGCTTCGTCGAGGGCAAGCCGGAGCTCTACATCGTATCGAACGTGCTGGAGAACGGCGAGGCGATCGGCAGCCTGGGGTCCGGCGAGTTGGTGTGGCACACCGACATGTCCTATCTCGACGATCCGCCCAAGGCGAGCATGCTGTATGCGATCGAGATTCCGCCGGTCGGCGGCAACACGTCGTTCTGCAGCATGTATGCCGCGTGGGACACTCTGCCGGCGGCGCTGAAGCAACGCTGCGCCGGGCTGCGGATCAAGCACGACGGCACCTACAACAGCGGCGGCTACCTGCGCGAGGGCGTCACCGCGACGGACGATCCGCGCAGCAGCCCGGGCGCGGTGCACCCGCTGGTCTGCCGGCATCCGGAGAGTGGGCGACAGGGGCTGTACCTCGGGCGGCGGCGCAATGCGTATCTGGTCGGACTGGCGCTGGCGGAGAGCGAGGCGCTGCTGGATGCGCTGTGGGCGCATGTCGATGATCCGGCACTCGCCTGGACACATGTGTGGCGGCAGGGCGACCTGGTGATGTGGGACAACCGCTGCACGATGCACAAGCGGGAGACGTTCGACGCGGGCAGCCGGCGGATCATGCATCGCACGCAGATCAAGGGCGAGGCTCGGCCGGTGGGGTGAAGGAGATGACTCAGATTCACCAGGACGCGCTCGGCCTGACGCTGACCACCCGGTCCGCCGCCGCGGCGCCGGCGTTCGACCATGCCGTGGCGGGCTACCTGAGCTATCGCGCCGACGGCATGCAGCGGCTCGCCGCGCTGCTGGAGGCCGATCCGGAATGCGGGCTGGGGCACGTGCTGAAGGGCTATTTCGCCATGCTGGCCTACAAGCAGGCGGCCGTGCCGATGGCGCGGCAGGCCGCGGCCGACGCCGCGCTGCTGCTCGGCCATGCGACGCCGCGCGAGCAGGCGCATCTCGCCGCGTTGCGGGCTTGGATCGCGCACGCGCCGGATCGCGCGGCTTCGATCTGGGAGCAGATCCTGTGCGACCACCCGCGCGACATTGTGGCGTTCCGGCTGGCGCATTTCATCAATTTCTGGCTGGGGCGTCCGAGGGCGATGCTGGCCTCGGTGCAGGCGGTGTCGCCGCACTGGAGCGAGGAGCTGCCCGGCTACAACGCGATCCTCGGCTGCGCCTGCTTCGCCAACGAGGAATGCGGCCACTACACCGAGGCGGAGGAAGCCGGCCGCGCCGCCATCGCCCGCGAGCCCGGCGACCTGTGGTCGGCGCATGGCGTGGCGCATGTCATGGAGATGCAGGGCCGCCGCGGGGAGGGTTTGGCCTGGCTGGAATTGCTCGCGCCGCATTGGGAAGGCAGCAACAATTTGCGCCACCATTTGTGGTGGCACGCGGCGATGTTCCAACTCGAGCGGGGCGATCATCGGGCCGTGCTGGCGCTGTACGACAGGCGCTTTCGCGATCTCGCGTCGCCGCTGGTGGAGGCGCAGCCCGATCTGTATATCGACGTGCAGAACGCCGCGTCGATGCTGTGGCGGCTGACGCGGCACGGGGTGGATGTCGGCGACCGCTGGACCGAGCTGGCGGACAAGGCGGAGGCGCGCATCGGCGACTGCCTGTCGGCGTTCACGCTGCCGCACTGGATGATGGCGCTGGCCGCCGCCGGCCGCTTCGATGCGGCGCGGCGCCTGTTGGCGGCGATGCGCGACTTCGCGCAGGGGCCGGGCAGTTTGCCGAAGCTTGTCGGCGAGATCGCGCTGCCGGTGACCGAGGCGGTGCTGCTGCACGCGCGGGGGGAGTATGCCCGGGCGGTTGCGGCGATGCGTCCGGTGCTGGGGGCGATGGATCGGCTGGGCGGCAGCCATGCGCAGCAGGACGTGCTGGAGCAGCTATATCTCGATGCGGCGATGCAGGCGGGTTTGCGGGACGATGCGCGGCTGCTGCTGGAACGCGTTGCCGGCCGGCATCCGGTGCCGCCGCGGCGTCGCGTCGGTTATGCGGCGCCGGCCCGCGCGGTCGGGTTCTGAACCTGCTGGTCAGCGGGGGTGGCGGCGGTACAATCTGGCGAATGAGCCACCATTGGGGGAAACCGATGAGCACCACTCGCCCGCCGCGACAGCAGGCGCCGGTCCTGACCTGCGACAGCCATTTCCACATCTTCGGGCCGTATGACCAATATCCGCTGGACGCCGGGCGCAGCTATACGCCTCCGGCCGCGCTGGTGCCCTTGTATCTGGCGATGGCGGAGGCGGTGGGCATCGGCCGCATGGTGGTGGTGCAGGCGAGCGTCTATGGCACACGGAACGAGGTGACGCTGGACGCGGTGCGGCAGTTCGGGCTGCATCGCGCCCGCGCGGTGGCGGTGATCGACGACAGTTTCGCGCCGGCGGCGCTGCGGCGGATGCACGAGGCGGGCGTGCGCGGGGTGCGGTTCAACATGGTGTCCGGCAACGGGACGCCGGAGGACCAGCTTGAGGCGCTGGCGCGACGGTTGGAACCGCTTGGCTGGCACATCCAGGTTTACGCGGAGGGCGACAAGCTGGAGGCGGTGGCGCCGCAACTGGCAAAACTGCCGGTGGAGGTGGTGATCGACCATTGCGGTGGCGTGAAGGCGGCGCTGGGCACCGCGCATCCGCAGTTTGCGGCGCTATTGCGGTTGCTGGACAGCGGGCGGGCGTGGATCAAGCTGTCGAGCTACCGGGCGTCGTCCGCCGGTGCTCCATGGACCGACGTGGCACCGAACGTGCGCGCCCTGGCGGCGGCGGCGCCGGAGCGTTGCGTGTGGGGCACCGACTGGCCGCATCCCGGCATGGACCCGGTACCGGAGGCGGGCGTGCTGTTCGACCAGTTCGTCGAATGGGTGCCGGACACGGCGGTGCGGCAGCGTATCCTGGTGGACAATCCGGCGCGGCTGTACGGGTTCTGACGGGGGGCAGGGCAGGCGGGTGCGTGCGGCCATGCGCCTCGACGTGGCCTCGCCCGCGGTGTTCGAATGCATCTTTCCCAAGCGGTGAAGCGCATCTTTGCCAAACCTTGAAAAGGATACGGCCGATGGCATCGGTGTTTGGAACGTGGCGCCTGGTGCGCGCGGTGGCACACGACGGCGACGGGAAGGAGCTGCCGACGCCCTATGGCGGCCACGGCATGGGCCGCGTGATGTTGGGCGCGGACGGCCGCATGATGGCCGTGACCTGCGACGGCAGGCGGGAAATTCCCGGCGGCGGGAAGCGCGAATACAGCAGCTATTGCGGCAATTACACCTTCGACGGCACGCTGCTTGTCACGCGGGTGGATGCTGCGTCTGACCCGAGCCGGATCGGTTCCGAGCAGGTGCGCGGCGTGCGGTTCGAGGGTGGTTTGATGGTGTTGCGCCCGCCGGCCCGCACCTATGGTGGAGCGGCGGAGCAACGGGAACTGTATTGGGAAAAGATCGCCGATGTGTGACGGCAGCGCCGCATCCATGGAGCCGCCGCCGCTGACTCCTGCCAAAGAGCGGCCCGCCACACCGAGGAAAGCCCGATGCTGATCTGCCAGCTCACCGACCTGCATGTCCGTCCGGTGGGCCAGCCCGCCAACCGCGTGGCGGAAACCAACATGTTCGTCGAGCGCGCCTTCCGCGCTGTCGCCGCCTTCACCCCGCGCCCCGACGCAATTCTGCTCACCGGCGACCTGACCGAGTGCGGCCTCGATGCGGAATACGCCAATTTGGCGCGGCTGATCCGGCGGTATCTCGCCCCGGTGCCGGTGTTCGTCATTCCCGGCAACCATGACCGGCGGGAGAAGCTGCGCGCGGGACTCGGCCACCTGCCGGGCGTCACGGCCGATCCGGTGCACGTGCACTATGCCGTGGAGGACTTCCCGGTGCGGCTGGTGATGCTGGACACGCTGGTGCCCGGCGCCGGCCACGGCGAGTTGGGGTCGGAGCAATTGCAGTGGCTCGACCGCACGCTGGCGCTGGTGCCGGACAAGCCGACGCTGATCGGCATGCACCATCCGCCCTTTGCCTGCGGCATCGCGCACATGGACCGGATCAGGCTGCGCGACGCCACGGCCTTCGCCGAGCTGGTCGCGCGGCACCGGCAAGTGGAGCGCATCGTCTGCGGCCACCACCACCGCGCCATCACGGCGAAGGTGGCACAGGCGATCGCCTCGATCTCGCCTTCGGTGGCGCACCAGGTGGAGATGTCGCTGCAGCCGGACGATCCGGGCGCCTTTGTCTTCGAACCGCCGGCCTTCCAGGTGCATCGCTGGACCGCGACGGACGGGATCGTGTCGCACACGGTTTATGTGGAGCACTATCCAGGGCCGTACCCGTTCGTGACCGATCCCGAGTATCCCGGGCGGGCACCCGGCTAGCGCCCTGGGTCACTCATCATGTGGGGACCAGCCGGAGCAGTCGATCGGACTGCCGTGTCAGGCTCTGGCAACGGGAATTTGCGGTCGGCACGAATCAGGACGGCGGGGCCAGCCATGCTCTGGCCCCGGTCGTTCAGGCATAGCAGAAATGGTGCGCCCGGAT
>DATLQW010000048.1:0-7676 GCA_035535035.1 Acetobacteraceae bacterium | reverse complement strand
GTACGTGCCGCGAAACAGACACGCGGCAGATTGTTCGACGGCGCGCGGCGCGACAAGACGCGACAAGATCTGCGAGCCATGCGCTGGCGGATCATCACCCCGCTAAGCTGCTTGCAGCGCCGCGAGCGTTGCCTGCCGCATCAGGACCACCTTCTCCGCTGAACGCCCGAAGAAGTGATAACCCGACCCGCCTTCGGCCAGCACGTCGAGAAACGCGTCCGGTGCGGTGACCCGTATGCCGCCGAGCACATCGACACCGCGACGCAGCAAGGCGTCGGGCAGCAGGCCGACCGTCGGGCCGACCACGACCACGCGGGCGGCGGGCCGGCACAGCGCAAGCAGATGTTCCAGCGTGTCGTTCACCAGCGTGGTTCCCGTGATCAGCACGACATCGGCCGAAGGCAACACCGCGTGGGCCTGATCGGCCGGGCGGAAGTACGGCAGTTCATCCGGCTTCAGCGTCGCAGGATCCATTTCCAGCACGGTGAACCGCTGTCGCGCCTGCTTCAACGATTTCAGGAACGGGACAAAGGCGCCAATGACGACCACGTTTTCTCCCGGCTGTATGCCGACAGCGTCGTATGCATCGACGCCGATGCGAAGTTCCACCCCACGCGTCGCGTGACGCTCCCAGCACATGTCGGCCAGGGCGTTCATGGTCGCGACGCCCACGGCGCGACGGATGCCACTGACGGCCTCGGTCTCCCGCAGCAGCTCGCGAGCCAGCCGGCCGTGCAGCTTGCCGGGAAACGGCATGGCCATGGCCGAACTCGGGCAGCAGACCGCCTCGGGGATCGATCGCAGCGGAGTCGCGCAGGCACCGGCCGCGCCGGTGTTCAGCTTCACGCCAGTAAAGAACAAACCGATCGCGACCCGTTCGACGCTGATGCGATCCAGGTCACCGGCGAGGATTTCCTCGATGCCAGCAATGGTTTCCGCCAGGATTGTCGCATTATGCATGACATTCGCTCTCTCTGCGCCAGATCGACCCATCATTGGACCGACGTGTAGAACAGTTCGCTATCCGCGTGGCCATTATGCTTCGTCCTTTCAGAACCGCCTTCGCCTTCGCCCTCGGGCACCGGCGTCCGACGTTTTCTCGGGACCAACGCAATCGCGCCGCGGCGGGGCCGCTGCCGGAACACCGAGCATGTTCCACATAAAGCCAAGGCACAGTAAGCGTGCCAACCATCCACGGGATTACCAAGATCACGTTCCATGCCAATGTCCGGCGATAGCAGGGCGGGAGGGCGTCGATCGTTCATGGGTGTGCCATCTAACGCGTCACGAAGGCTTTCTCGATGACGAACTCGCCGGGCCTGCTAAGGCTGCCCTCCCGGAAGCCGCGCCTCACCAGGAGCGCACTCAGATCCACGAGTAGCGCGGTGCTGCCGCAGATCATCGCACGGTCGGTCGCCGGATCGAGTGGCGGTAGCTCGAGATCCGCGCTCATTCTGCCGCTTTCGATCAGTCCGGTGATGCGCCCAGACGTCCGGAACGGTTCGCCGGTCACGCTCGGATAGTAGATCAGCCGTTCGCGCACCGTTTCACCGAGCAGTTCATGCCGCGGCAACTCGAGAGTGATGTGCTCGGCGTGGACCAGCTCGTTCACCAGCCGGCTGGTGTGGGTGAGTACCACGCGATCGAACCGCGTGTAGAGATCGGGGTCCTTGACCAGGCTGAGGAACGGCGCAAGGCCGGTCCCGGTCGCAAAAAGATAAAGCGTGCGGCCCGGTAGCAGGCTGTCCTGCACCAGCGTACCGGTCGGCTTGCGCCCGATCAGAACCTCCGCACCCGGCGCGATGTGCCGGAGGCGCGACGTAAGCGGGCCATTCGCGATCTTGACGCTGAGGAACTCGAGCGCCGTGTCGTAATGGGCGCTGGCCATGCTGTACGGCCGCAGCAGCGGGCGGCCGTCCACCATGAGGCCGAGCAACGTGAATTGGCCGCTTTGGAATCGGAACCCGGAGTTGCGGGTGAGGGTGAAGCTGAACAACCGTTCGGTCCAGTGCCGCACCGCGAGCACCGTCTCCGTGGTCAGAATGGCTGGCAGTGCGGGCGCCGCTCGATCAGCGCCCTCTGGACCAAGCGGCGGGATCGCCGACAGCGCAGTATCTTCAGGTATCAATCGCGTGGACTGGTGCATGCGTGTCTCACATCACTCGACCAGGTATTCAGCCTGGATTTAACGAAGGGGTCTTCCGTCACGACGCACCGGACGCCTTACGCGGCCGGCACCGGGATGAACGTCGCAAGCGGTCCATGAACAACGCCTGGATCACGAGCATGGTCTCGCCGGCATCGCAGCAATCGACTGGGCGCACCTCGACGCAGTCCATGTATTTGCCTTTGGTGCGGCCTGGGCGACGACGTAGGTCATCGCGCTCCTCTCGATGTGGAGCCGACACGTCCGATCTCCACGCGCCAGACCTCCGGCCCCTGCTCCACGTAGCGCCAGGAAAACTCGCCGTGATGCTCGGCGTCGAACTGATAGTAGAGCGGCTTCGGATCGTGGTCGTTCACCAGCTCGAACTTTGCGCCGGCTGCCAACGCCTCATAAGTGGCGAATATCCGCCGGTGCCGCTCCGCGGGCACCAGCGTGCGCACGTCCAGAATGTGAGCTTCAGTCATGGTCTGTGTCTCCTTCGTTGGGGGGATCGAGCCTGACCTCACGGGTCAGGGTGTGCAGCGTCGCAGTCAGCCGTTCTGCTTCCCGTGCATGGCGGTGACGCAGCAAGGACCAGCCGCGCGCGGCAATACGACAAGCTTCGTCCGCGGCGCCGGCGCGGGCGAGCGCGAGCAACGCCAGGACCAGCAGACGATTGAGGCCGCCGACCTGATCCACGACGGCATCGGGCGCGGTCATCCCGCGTCCTCGCGGATGCGGAAACGCGCCTTCGCCTCCGGCGACATCCGCCGCGGCGACCAGGCGGGGCTCCACACCACGGTGACGAACACGCCGGTAACGCCCGCTACCTCGGCCAGGCGATGCTCCACGCCACCGACGATGTAGTCCTGCGCCGGGCAGCCGGGCGTGGTCATCGTCATGGTCACGTCGACGATGCCACCCTGGATGCCGATGTCGTACACCAGGCCCAGGTCGACGATGTTGTAGCCGAGTTCGGGGTCGATGACGGTGCGCAGTGCCTCGCGCAGCGACGCGTCGGTGAGCGGCGGGGTAGATGGGTCCATCGGTTCAGCCCCCGCGCCGGATCAGCAGCCGGACGCCCGCTGCCTCCCGGCTCACCTGGATCGCCGCGCCGCGTGCTTCGAGTTCCGGATAGAGCAGCAGCGGCTCGCGGTCGTTCCATGCCTCGATCACCTCGCCGGCGGCCAGTTGCTCCAGCGCGGAGAGGATTCGCACCATCGGTTCGGGTGGCTGCAGGTCGCGGTTGTCGAGCACCTGCTTCGGCGCCGGCCAGCCGGCGCCATCGTCGGCGTGGCTTTCCGCCGCCGGCCGGGGTTGGCGCTGCTCGGTTGTGCCGGCCGGGTCCGATGTGAACAGGATCTCCCAGTCGCCCTCGCCGTGATGGATTGCGCGGTGCCCCAGACCTTTGCGGCCGAGCACCGCATACAGCGGGATCGGCTCGAAGGTCGCCAGCAGACGAAAGGCCTGGCCGGGTTCCAGACTCGCGACCGCCTGCATGATGCGGGGGAACGGCTCGCCCCCGGCGCGCAGTTCGGGGCGCACGTCAAGCGTGAGGGGTGTGGCTTGTGTCACGGGCTAACTCCTTCCGGGGGGCAAATGGTGTGGGAATGGGAGGCGGCCGGCCAAGATGTTCGCGCGCATAGACCGCGCGCCAGGCGCGGGCATATTCCCGCGCCAGCAGCAGGACCGCGATCAGGGCGAGCGCGAGCGCGCCACGGATCACGTCAACGAGGTCGAACGCGGCGGCGCCGGCGGCGACCGCGACCGCGGCGAAGTAGAGGACGAAGAAGCCGATCGCGCTCGGCTCGTGCACCAGATCCTGCACCCGCGGCACGGTACCGCGGCCGAGCTGGCTGCCGAAGCGGGACAGCCACGACAGAAACGCAACGACCTTGTAGAGCTGGGTCAGCCCGAGCCCGCTCAGCCAGCCGAGCAGGAACAGCAGCACGAGGCTCGGCGCCAGGTCGGCCAGCCGGTCGGTGGCGATCGCGCCGATGGCGAGCAGCACGGCGAGACCGAGGGCGATGAAGGCGCCGATCGCCGCGCGGTTGTGCAGTTCGATCTGCCGCCGCCGCCGGCTGCGATAGAGCCGCACCACGTCGGCGAGGTAGAGCCCAAGCGCGAGGCCGATGGCGAGCCGTCCCGCCTGCTCAAGACCCGCGATCCAACCGGCGGGCCAGATAAGCGCGGCCAGGCCGGCGGCGAACGCGGCGAGAAACCCGCCGGCCCCAGTCCACAGCACCGCCGCACCGATCGCGCCGCGCTCATGGGGAGCCAACATGAACATCGGCAGCAATTCGTAGGAGACGCCGATCGCGGTCAGGGTGAACCAACCGCCGAACCCGGCCAGGGCATGGTAGGTCACGCCGTCTGCGAGCAGCGGCGCCAGTGCCGGGCCGGTGGCTGGCACCGTCAGGGCAAGCGTGAAGCTGAGCCCGAGGAGGACCGTGAGCAGCAGGAACGCGAGACCGGCAAGGACAAACCGTGCGCTGAGCGGCACCGGACGCTTGGCCGCGAGCGGCACGGCCAAGGTGGCGCCGCCCACGACCAGCGCCGCGACCACCAGCGAGCCGCCGATCGGCAGCAGAAGTCCCGACCAGGCGGTGCGGCCGAGTGCGCAGAACCCGCCGACCATCAGCGCCAGGCCGCCTTCAACGCCGATCAGGGTGGCCAGCGGCAGCGTCTGACTGGGCAGTTTGCGGCTGGTGATCACCGGCACGAACTGGAACAGCGCGCCGAACATCAGCAGGGTAAGCCAGCCGATGGTCAGCAGATGCACCATCGCCAAGCTAACCGGCGCCGCCGCCGGTGCCGCCGGCCAGGCGAGGCCGAGCACCGACAGCAACAAGCCGAGGCCGAGATTGACAAGCGCGCAGGCGAACATTGCCGGGGTCCAACGCGACAGGCGATCACTGGTAGCGTTCATGCAACCTCTCTCCTGTCCTGCGCCAGGTGCCGACAACGTCCGTCCCCGCGGCTCGCTCGAAGGGAGCGCAGCAGGCAAGCGTGGCTCCAGCGGCCGTCGGCGTTATATTACGTATCTCTAATACCTATTTAAGCCGCGCACGTCCGGTTGGCAAGCGCCGTTCGATCGCCAAGTTTCCTCTTCCTGCTGACGCCCCCGTCTCGATTGCCCCGACGCGCCCTTCAGCCTGGAAACCAACCACCGCGGCAAGCACGGATTTGCGGCTCCAGAACTCACGGCTGCGGTTTCAGCGACGGACAGGTTCTAGCGGCCAGCGAGTGCCTGTCGGCGGCTTTGCTTGCGTTTGCGAGCCTGATCGAGCCGGGCTGGTTCCGCTGACGCATTTCGGGACCATGTTGCCTGGTCCCCGGCGCAGGCTGTCTGCAACGGGCTTGCATTCATCGGCCCCGGCGGTCGCTGGCTGGGACGGAGTCGGTCGAGGGTATGCTCGGGGCCGGGTCGAAAACTGAGAGGCTTCTCCTGTGTTCAGGACGTGAGGCCGTCCAGCCACTCGGTGATGCAACGCCGTCCAGCCGTGCCTGCTGTCGCGCCGACACGTTGTGCGTCAGCGCGAAGCGTCGTGACCGAAAGGTCCGGCACGCCGGCAAGCTCCACGGCGTGTCCGACCAGCCATCGCTCAAACCCGCGCCCATCCGCCTCAGGGTGGAATTGGAAGCCGAGCGTCGTCCGACCGAGGGCAAATGCCTGATTGCAACAAAATGCGGTGGACGCGAGGCATGCCGCGCCGGGTGGCAAGTCGAAGGCATCGCCGTGCCAGTGCAGCACGTGGACACGCTCCAGGTGGCGCAGCGGCCCATCCCGGCCGGCGTTCGTCAGGTCAATCGGCGCCCAGCCGATCTCCTTCGCCGAACCCGGAGCGACGCGCGCCCCAAGGGCACGGGCTATGAGCTGGGCGCCCAGGCAGATGCCGAGCATCGGCGCGCCCTTCGCGAGTCGGCCCCGCAGCAGCCCGAGTTCCTCGTCCAGGAGCGGGTAGAGGTGGCCCTCATAGGCGCCAACCGGACCTCCCAGGACCACCAGGAGGTCGGCCGCCTCGACGTCCTGTGGTCGCAGTTCGTCGATGCCGGGATCGACATAGCGGACCTTGTAGCCAGCGGCCTCGATCGGCGCGGCAAAGCTGCCGAGATCCTCGAAATGGACGTGGCGGATGGCGACGGCGGTTTTCAATACGGGCTTCCCTCGGGGTGTTCAGCGGTGGCGCTCGACCGATCCATCCCGCGGCGCCTTGGGGTTTGGCTCTGGCCCGACGTCGTATAGAGCAGCACGTCAGACTTTCGCCGATTTGCAGGTTTTGATCCCGAACAACGCGTATGCTGGGCACCGGCCAGGCAGTCCGGTGGCCAGCGGCACCACACCGATCCAGCCCCAGCCGCCGATCGTGAGGTCGTGGCCAGGATCACCAGTGCCAGACTGGCAACGATGCGAAGAACCCGATCCACGCCACCGACATTATAGCCCATGGCCATTCTCCTCGATGGCCTCGGCCCGGCGGCACCGCGCGCGTGGCGCCGCCAAGCCGAAGGACGGTCGATACCGGCCCGTGCGGCCTGCCCGTCCACGTCGGGCGTGACACCGACAGGCATGGTTGCTATAAGCGGCATACCGGATGCCTATTTAGACTACAATCCCATGGGAACAAGCCCGTTTGGCTGGGCCGGACGCACACAGTCACAATCGGACCGATTCAACCGCGAGGCGGCGAAGCATGACCGATCCAGAGCGTCTCCCACCCGACCTGCCGGTGCCGCTGGATGATGGCGCGTGCCGCCATCTGCCCGGACTGCGAATGCCCGCCCTGGCGCTGCCCAGAACTGGCGGCGGCACAGTCGATCTCGGCCGTGCGACGCCAGCCTGGGCCGTGTTCTATTGCTTCCCGCGCGCGAGCCAGCCGGGCGTCCCGCCTCCGCCGGACTGGGACCGGATCCCCGGCGCACGTGGCTGCACCGCGCAAGCCTGCGATTTCCGCGACCATCATCAGCGCCTGGCCGCGCTCGGCGCCGTCGTGTTCGGGATCAGCACCCAGACCCGAGCCGTGCAACAGGAAGTGGCGACCAGGCTGCATCTGCCCTTCGATCTGCTCAGCGACGACGGCTTCCGGCTGACCGAGGCGCTGGGCCTGCCGACGTTCGCGGCGGGCGGCCTGCGACTGCTCCGGCGCCTGACCTTGGTCGTGCGGCACGCCGTGATCGAGGCGGTGTTCTATCCGATCTTCCCGCCGGATCGGAGCACGGTGCCGGTAATCGACTGGCTGGCGAGCCGACAGACCAGGTGACCGACCTCCGCCGGTTGTGCGAGGACTAGCTAAAATCGGTATTTCAAATATTGCATTACGCTCCGAACGCCCCATTATCAGTACTCGAAATTCTTGTCGCAGGTGTGCCGTAATGGGAAATTTGCTCACGCGTGCCTTCCTCCTTCCGGGCAACACGGTCTGTTCCTATTTTGGCGTGACGGATCCGGAGGGGCGGATGATGCTCCGAACGCTCATTAACATGCTGGTCTGGAACGTGGTCGCCGTCGTCGGGGTCGTTCTATGGTTCG
>DATLQW010000047.1:0-18927 GCA_035535035.1 Acetobacteraceae bacterium | reverse complement strand
GTCCGCCCGATCGTGTTGTCGCTGGCACGGTCAACAATGCTCAGCTCCACGACTGCGGATTCCGGCAGCTTCAACGTTCACCGAACGCGCCCCTTTGGCGGGTCGGAACAGGCAAGGGCGATCAGCTTGGCCTCGGCGGCTGCATCGAAGATGCGCGGTCTGGCCGAGGCCGGCGAATGCTTGCGGGTCAGAACGGACTCGAACCCTTCCCCCACCAGTTGCCGCCGGGTTCGGGCAACCGAGGTGACGCTGGTATCCAAGGCGGCGGCGATCTCGCGGTCACTCCAGGCTTCGCCGGCCTCCGAGGCATCGGCCTTCAGCAGGATGCGCGCCTTCACCAACTGGCCGGCACGGCGTTCGCCCGTATGGATCAACGTGTTGAGCCGTTTGCGCTTCGCGTCGCTGGGATTCACGATGTACTTCTTTGCGGCGGTTGGTTTCGCGATCGCGATGCATCTCCGTCGTTGCGGATATCACCTGCGGCGGCAAATGGTTGCCCACCGCCGGCGGCAGCTCGTCGTTGCCCGCGTAAGGCATGGCGCGGCCAGACTATCGCCGCGCCAGCGCTGGCAAAGTCAGTCGATCGCCGCGTGCGCCAGGTTCGCCACCCGATCCAGCCGCGCCGAGTGCCACGGATCCGGCGACACGAAATTCGTCAGATAGCTGAACGACACCCCACTGCTCGGATCCGCCCAGGAATACGACGACCCCACCCCGCCATGCCCGAACGTCACCGGCGCGCCGATCGTGCCCAGCCCGCGGATGCGGTCGCTCTCGCCGCGCACGTGCGGCCCCAGCCCGCGATGCATCGGAATCCCGTTCATCTGCTCATCGCCACGCTCGCCGGTATGGCTGCGCGACACGTAGCCGATCAGCCGCGGCGAGAACAGCCGCACATTGCCCAGCCGCCCGCCGGCCCCCAGCATCTGATACAGCGCCGCCATGCCGCGCGCCGTCGCGAAGCCGCCGCCGCTCGGCAAACCCGCCGCGCGGAACTCCGGCGAATTGTCGCGCGGCTCCGGCGCATAGGTGTCGGCGCAACGGGCCTGCAATTGCGTCGGCACGCCAACGAAAATGTCGTTGCCCAGGCCCAGCGGCTCGATCACCCGCTGGCGGATCACGTCGCGATAGTCCTGGCCGGTGACCGCCTCGATCACCATCGCCTGCACCAGGTGGGCCGCCTGGCCGTGATATTGCACCTTCGAACCCGGGGTCCAGTCCAGCGAGAAATCGCAGACCTCGGCACGCATCCGCGCATGGTCCGTCCAGGTCGCCTTGGTGACGTTGTTGTTCGGAAACCCGCCCTGGTGCGTCATCACCTGTTCCAGCGTGATGTCGCCCTTGCCGCGCGCGGCAAACTCCGGCAGGTGGTCGGACACCTTGTCCATGAAGGACAGCTTGCCCTCCTCCACCAGAGTCCACACCGCGGAACTGGTCAGCACCTTGGTCTGGCTGAACAGCAGGAACAGCGTGTCGTTCGCAGCCGGCTGCCGGGTCGGTTCGGTCTTCGCATTGCCGTAGGTGCGGAACAGCGCCAGTTGCCCATGCCGCGCCAGGGCGATCTGCGCGCCGGGATAGCGGCCTTCCTCGATATGCTGCTGGATCAGCCGGTCGAGATGTTCGATCGGCCTGGCGGCGAAGCCAAGGCTGGTCAGGTCGCTGGACGGCAGCGGGTAATCGCTCGGCATGGCGCATGCTCCTCCCTGCTTGGGTGGCGCGCAGGTTAGAGCAGGTTCGGCGCGGCGGGAAAGGCGGGGTCAAGCCAAGACAGGTTTTCCCGCGGAGCAGCCGGCGAGCCACGGTGTGCCATTGAGAAGAAAATCCGATGTTTCGTGCTGGCAGATCGAACAAGGGCTTCCCGAGCGACAAACGTCCCTCCACGACCCTTGATCTGCCTCCGTGCCAATACCGGTCTCGCTTGCCGTAGTGCACCACCAACAAAGATCGTCGTGATTCAGCAAGACACCGAACCGCCACGCCCCGAACCACCGCGCCCGAACCACCGCGCCCTTGTCTCCTCCGACCGGATCGGGTCTGATCGGCACCGACCGACCGCGCGCGAGGACAGCATGGCCGAAATCCGCACCGCACCGCTGTACACAACGCCCCTGCAGGTGTCCGGCATGCAGGCGATCGGCGCCATGCCGAACCGCGTCATTGCCGCCGGCACCGGCCGGCGCCCGCCGGGCGGTCCGGGTTACGACGGGTTCGAGGTGCGCTGAACCATGGCAACCATCGGTTTCATCGGCCTGGGCAACATGGGCGCGCCGATGGCGGCGAACCTGATCAAGGCCGGCCATCGCGTCACCGGCTACGACCTCAATCCCGCCGCCTTGCAGCGGCTTGCCACCGTCGGCGGCGGCGTCGCCACCAGTGCGGCCGATGCAACGCGCGGCGCCGAGTTCGTCATCACCATGCTGCCGGCGGGGGAGCATGTTCGCGACGTCTGGCTGCACCAGGGCGGCCTGATCGAGGCCGTGCAGGGCGCCAGGCCACTGCTGATCGATTGCTCCACCATCGACGTGGAGAGCGCCCGGACCGTCACTGCCGCCGCCGCGCAGGCCGGGCTGGACATGCTTGACGCGCCGGTATCCGGCGGCACGGCCGGTGCCGCGAGCGGCACGCTGACATTCATGGTCGGCGGCAGCGAAGCTGCCTTCGCACGCGGCCTGCCCATCCTGCATGCGATGGGCAAGAACATCTTCCTCGCCGGTGGGCCGGGTGCCGGCCAGGCGGCGAAGATCTGCAACAACATGATGCTCGCCATCAACATGGTCGGCGTCAGCGAAGGGTTTCTGCTCGCGCGGAAGCTCGGGCTGGACTGGGACAAGCTGTACGCGATCACCAGCACCGCAACGAGCCAGTCCTGGGCGCTGAGCAATTACTGTCCGGCGCCGGGCCCGGTGCCGGCGGCGCCGTCAAACCGCGACTACGCGCCCGGATTCATGGCCGCACTGATGCTGAAGGACGTGAAGCTGTCGCAGGCGGCGGCGGATGCCACCGGATCGCCGACGCCGCTCGCGGCGCACGCGCTGTCGTTCTACCAGGCGGTGGTCGATGCCGGCGACGGCGCCAAGGATTTCTCCGTCGTGTTCCGCTGGCTGGCGGCGCAGAACCGAGCCTGACGGTGGTTTGCTCCCTCTCTCAACGGGAGGCAGAAATAATATAATAACAAAGGAGCCCGCAATGGGACCGGAAGCGTTCAAGGCGGCACGCGACTTCCTGGTCGCGCACCGCGCCGACTACCCCACGGCGCACACCGAATTCCGCTGGCCGCAACTGGAGAACTTCAACTACGCGCTCGACTGGTTCGATGCCGAACTGGCGCGCGGCCCGCACGCCAACCAGCCCGCGCTGAAGATCGTCGGTGACGGCGAGGCAACCCGAACCTTCGCCGAACTCTCCGCCGCGTCCAACCAGATCGCCAACGGCCTGCGCGCCCTCGGGGTGAAGCGCGGCGAGCGCATCCTGCTAATGCTCGGCAACGTCGTGCCGCTATGGGAGGTGATGCTCGCGGCGATGAAGCTCGGCGCCGTCGTCATCCCCGCCACCACCTTGCTCTCGCCCTTCGACCTCAAGGACCGGTTCGACCGTGGCCGCGTGCGCCACCTGGTCGCCAACACCGCCGACGCGGCAAAATTCGACGGCCTCGATCCCGGCGTGACCCGCATCGCGGTCGGCGACGCGCCCGCCGGCTGGCATCGCTACGACGCCCTGCGCACCGGACCAACGAAATTCACGCCGGACGGTCCCACACGCGCGACCGACGCGCTGCTGCTGTATTTCACCTCCGGCACGACCTCGCGCCCGAAGCTGGTGGAGCACAGCCATCAGAGCTATCCGGCCGGCCACCTCGTCACCATGCATTGGATCGGTTTGCAGCCGGGCGACATGCACCTGAACATCTCCTCGCCGGGCTGGGCAAAGCACGCCTATAGCTGCTTCTTCGCCCCCTGGAACGCCGCCGCGACGGTGTTCATCGCCAACCAGCCGCGCTTCAACGCCCGCGGCATGCTGGAGGCGATCGTCGCCAACAAGGTTACCACGATCTGCGCCCCACCGACGGTATGGCGCATGTTCGTGCAGGAGGACATGACGCAGTACCGCACCGCGCTGCGGGAAGTCTGTTCCGCCGGCGAACCGTGCAATCCCGAGATCATCGAGCATGTGCGCAAGGTCTGGGGCAAGACGGTGCGCGAAGGCTACGGCCAGACCGAGACCACCCTACAGATCGGCTGTTTCCCCGGCCAGACCGTCAAGCCCGGCTCGATGGGCCTGGAAGCGCCCGGCTACCGCATCCGATTGCTGGATGCCGAAGACAATGCGGTGGAGGAGGGAGAAATCTGCATCGACCTGAACCCGCCGCCCGTCGGCCTGATGCGCGGCTACCAGAACGACGACGGCTCGTTCGTTCCGCTCGGCCGCGGCGCCTACCGCACCGGCGACGTGGCGACGCGCGACGCCGACGGCTACTACACTTATGTCGGCCGCGCCGACGACGTGTTCAAGGCGTCGGACTACCGCATCAGCCCGTTCGAACTCGAAAGTGCGCTGATCGAGCATGCGGCGGTCGCCGAAGCCGCCGTCGTGCCGGCGCCCGACGCGATGCGGCTCGCGGTACCGAAAGCCTATGTGACGCTGACCGCCGGCACCGCCGCCGATCGCGACACGGCGCTGTCCATCTTCCGCCATCTGCGGGAGCGGCTGTCGCCGTTCAAGCGGGTGCGCCGGATCGAGTTCGCCGAACTGCCGAAGACCATCTCCGGCAAGATCCGCCGCGTCGAGCTGCGCCAGGCCGAGGCGGCGCGCGCGGCACAAGGCACCAGGGCGGGCGGAGAATTCCGCGAGGAGGACTTCCCGGAGCTGACAGGAGTTCCGCCCCCCCCGTGACAGCCTGCTCACCTGCATGTGTTCGTCGCCTTGCGGCACTTCGCCGCCGCCGGCCCAATCTTCGCTTGCAAGAATCGTTTTCCCACCGGCATGATGGGGCCATGCGACAGTATGTCCCGCTCAGGCAACGCTCCTCTGGCGAGATAAGGGCGCAGGGCGAATTATATCAACGAATGGCCGCTGCCGCGTGCACGCCGGCGGCAAAACGCGGCCTGGAGGTGCTGGCGGTCCGTTTCGCTGTCCTGGCGGAGGAGCGGGAAGCGCTTGGAGAGCGGCGGTCGGCACCTGCCACCGGCTCAAAACCAGGCGAGCGCGGCGTTCCGACAGGTCGCGGCGCTGCACCGGGACTCAGCGCGGTCCCGCCCAGATCGTGAAACGACCCGGGCGGGGCAATCGGGCGAACGAAGGAAGATCAGGGCGCTGCCCTGGAACCCGCCAGGGGCAGAGCCCCTTGGTGGGGTTCCAGGGGCAAAGCCCCTGGCCTTCCTTCGTTCATCCGATTGCCCTGACACCCCGGGGCGGCCAGCGTTGCGGGGGCGGAAGCGCTTGCCATACACTCGCGGCGCATCGGTGCGGATCGGTCGGGGGCCGGGAGTCAAGGTGGCAGGTCTGACGGCTGGCGACGCACGGCAAACCACCGCGAGAGCGCCTCTGGTCGTGCACGTGTTTCCCGGTTTCGGGGTCGGCGGCGCGCAGGTGCGTTTCTCCGCGCTCGCCAACCATTTCGGCGCCGCGTTCCGCCATGTCGTGGTGTCGCTGAACGGCGACCTCGGCTGCCGCGAGCGGCTGCGGCCGGACCTCGACGTGGCCTTTCCCGCGGTCGCCGCGCCGAAGCGGGCGACCATCGCCAACGTCCGGCGGTTCCGCCGCCTGTTGCGCGCCTGGCGGCCCGCGCTGCTGGTAACCAACAATTGGGGCGCGATCGAGTGGGCGATGGCCAACCTGGTGCCCGTCGCCCGCCACGTTCATATCGAGGATGGCTTCGGCCCGGAGGAGCGCGACCGCCAGTTCCCGCGCCGCTCGTTGATCCGCCGCCTGGTGCTGGCGCGCAGCACCGTGGTGTTGCCGTCGCGCAATCTACAGCACATCGCCACGACGATCTGGCACCTGCCGGAGGCGCGGGTGCGCTATATTCCGAACGGCATCGACCTCGAACGCTTCGCCGCCGCGCGCGCCGTGGCGCGCGCGGCCAATACGCCGCCGGTTATCGGCACCGTCGCGGCCCTACGGGCTGAAAAGAACCTTTCCCGCTTGCTCCGCGCCTTCGCCGCCGTCACGCGGCCCGCGCGGCTGGTGATTGTCGGCGACGGCCCGGAACGTGGGACGCTGGAGGAGCTGACGCGGGCGCTGGGGCTGCAGGAGCAGGTGCGGTTTGCCGGGCATATAGACGATCCGGCACCGCTGTATGCCGGGTTCGACGTGTTCGCGCTGTCATCCGACACGGAGCAGATGCCGCTGTCGGTGATCGAGGCGATGGCCGCCGGGCTGCCGGTGGCGGCAACCGATGTCGGCGACGTACGCGCCATGCTGTCTGGCGAGAATGCACCCTTTGTGGGAAAACCTGATGATGCGGATCTGGCCCGCTCACTGACCGCCCTGCTCGAGAACCCCGCTCTGCGCGCACGGATTTGTCAGGCCAATCAGGCAAAGGCGCGGGCCGAGTTCGACCAGGCGGCGATGTTCCGGGCCTATGGCGCGCTATGGCGCAATGACATTCCGCCGGCAGAGGCGTGACCCGAATCGCTCTGATGTCGGTCGCCGATTTCGCCGCGCTGGGCGAACGCTGGCGCGCGCTGGAAGCGCAGGCCGATTGCTCGTTTTTCCAAAGCTGGACCTGGACCGGCTGCCTGGCCGGGGAACGCTTTCCCGACCCGATCCTGCTGGAGGCCAGCGAGGCGGGCGAGACCGTCGCCCTGGCTCTGTTCAACCGGCGCCGATTCCTGCGCGAAACCCTGCTGCTGGGCGAGACCGGCGACGCAGTCCACGACGCCCCGTTCATCGAGTATAATGGTGTGTTGGCGGTACCGCGGGCCTTGCCGGCCCTGCGCGACTGCCTGCTTGCCGCGCGCCGCCAGCCGGTCGGGACAGTGCGGCCCTGGCTGCCGCGCCGCCTGGTGCTGAGCGGCGTCGAGGACGTGACGCTCGACGCGGCTTGTGGCGCTGGCCCGGTGGCGATCCGGCGCAGTACGCAGGCCGCATGGATCGACCTCGACCACCTGCGCGAGACGGGAAGCGATTTCCTGGACGGACTGAGTGCCAATACCCGATACCAGTTGCGCCGTTCGGAACGCGCCTATGGGGCGCTGGCGGCGCATCGCGCGGCGACTGCGGCCGAGGCGCATGGCTGGCTGGATGACCTGGCAACCCTACACCAGGCGAGTTGGACGGCGCGCGGCCGGCCAGGTGCCTTCGCCGAGCCGTTTTTCGCGCGCTTCCACCATGCGTTGATCGACCGCGGCATGGCGCGTGGCGAGATCGACCTGCTGCGCGTCACCGCGGGAGCGCAGGTTGTCGGGTTTCTTTACAACTTCAACTATCGCGGGAGGGCGCTGGCCTATCAAAGCGGATTCGACTACCCCGGCGCCGGCCGCCACCAGAAGCCCGGACTGACCTGCCACCACCAGGCGATCCGCCTCGCCGCCGCCGCCGGATTGCACCGGTACGATCTGCTCGCCGGCGAGGGCCGCTACAAACGCAGCCTGGCCGATGGCTCGACTCGGCTGCATTGGCTGGAAACCGGGCCGGGCGGGCGGGCGGCCAGGCTTGCCCGGCGGGCGGCTGAATCCCTGCGGGCGCGATGGATGGGCCGGTAGCATTCCCCCTTGGCGCCCCTGCGGCGCCACCGGCCCGATGGCGGCCTTGCCGCCGGCCGGACTGCTCTGTCGGGAGAGTTTACACTCACTGCATCCGCCGCACGTCGCCGCTTCACCAGACCATTGGAATGTTTCATGTTTTCGGCACGGCATGGATCGTGCTTCGGATGCACGCAGAGAAGCGCTCGTGAGCGAGTGCAGTCGTGTGCCGGGCATGTCGCGAAAATGTTGCTGGGGTTCAAAACCTACAACTTCGTCTCATCCAGATAGGTGACCTCCGAAAAATGAGTAGGACCGTACGATGAAGACGTCTCTGGTCTCGGCGACGGCGTTTGGGGCGCTCCTCGCTTTCGAGGCGATGCCGGCGCAGGCGCAGTATTTCACGCTCAACCAGTCGCTCGGCTTCGGCGATACGCTGGTGAACTGCCAGGCGCTGGCGGGTTGCGCGCCGACCTTCGTGAAAAAGCTTATCGACGTAGCGACGCTTACTGTCACCAGCGCCGCGGCCACCACTCTGGCATTCGGCAGTGCCAGCAGCCCGTTCAGCGGCTCTGTCAGATCGCACTCCTATTCCAAGGGTACAACCCTCGGGACGACGCAATCGAACACCTACACGTTCGCCCCGACCGTAACCGGGAGCGCCGCCACGACCATCACCGCCGTCGCTACCGTAAAGGCGGGCAAGAGCACAGTGACCCAACGTCTGCCGGTAACGCTTACCGGGACGGGTGTGGCGCCGGTGGCATCGATCGCCAACGGCGGCAACTACGCGCTGGTTGGGAACACCGGGTCGGTCATGCTGACGGTGCGGAATACCGGCAACGGCAACCTGTCCGGCGACGGCAGCATCAGCAACCTGCGCGGCACGATCACCGGCGCAAGCGGGCTGTTCACCGGCTCCTCGGTTGCGCTGGGAAGCGGCGCCGGGCTGAGCGACGGCGGTACCCGGAGCATCAGCTATACGTTCAAGCCCACCACCGTCGGCACGTTCTCGACCGGCGTGACCGGTAACTTCGCGGACGGTCTCGGCAACACCAATTCCACCGGAACGCTGACCGCAACGCTCAGCGGCACCGGCGTGGCGCCGGCGGCCAGCGTGGGCGTCTCCAATCCCACGTATGTGCTGGTCAAGAGTTCCGCCACCGCCACCGTCACGGTCAACAACACCGGCAACGGCAATCTCGCCGGAGCCGACCGCAGCAGCCTTCTGAGCAACCTGCACGGCACGCAAGGGGCGGCTTCCAGTTCGGTGTTCACCGGCTCGGGCGGATCGGTCAACCTGCAGGATTCGACCACCGGCGCCGGCGCAACGACCTCCAGCACGTACACCTATAACTTCGCCCCGACCGCGAGCGGGGCCGCCTCGACGGCCGTTACCACCTCGTTCGTCAACGGCGTTGGCGCGACCAACGGCGCCGGCAGCACGACCGTGACCCTGACCGGCACCGGCGTGGCGCCGATCAACAGCGTGACGGTGACGAATACGGCGGGCGCCGGCGGCTCGGCCGGCACCGGCAATCTCGGCTACCTGCTGGTCACCAGCCAGACGGGCACCGCCACCATCACGCTGAGCAACATCGGCAACGGCAACTTGGCGGGCAGCGGCGGGGCGTTCAACCTGAACGGCTCGATCACCAACACGGTCGGCACCGGGTTCACCGGCGGGGTCACCAGCCCCACCTCCTCGGTCAGCCTGAACGACTCCCATTATGCCGGCGCCGGCGCCACGCTTACCCAGGCCTACAGCTACACCTTCGCGCCGACCACCGCTTCGCCGGCCGGCCTTGTCGCCGCCACGACCACGCTGACCTCGGCGTTCAGCAATGGCAGCAATGACGGCGGCGGCCAGGGCCTCAACAACTCCCAGACGGTCACCACCGTCGTCACCGCAACCGGCGTCGCTCCGATTCAGAGCGTCAGCGGCGGCAGCGCCCTGTCGCGCATCAACAGCTACGGCTATGCCAGCAATTCCGGAACTGGCACCGCCGCGGTCACCGTGCAGAACACCGGTCACGGCAACCTCTCCGGCCTCGGCAGTGTCAGCAACCTCAACGTCAATACCGGCTCGATCAGCCTGCAGAACAGCGGGTCTTATTTCTCCGGCATGGCCGGCAATTCGGCCTCGCTGAGCCTCGGGGACGCCAGCACTTCGACGCTGTCCTACGTCTATACGCCGGTCAGCCGCGGCACCAACACCGCCACGGTCACCATCGCCTTCGCCAACGGCAACAACGCCGGAACCAATTTGTCGCAGACGGTGGAGGCGACGGTCACCGGCCAAGGCGTCGGCCCGACCTACCAGAGCATGTTCAAATCGGCCATCGATACGCCGACGGTCAATGGCGGTACGGCCCATGCGAGCAACATCGCGTTCGGCACGCTCGGCTTGCACACGTCAGAGACATTGAACCTCTATGTCGGCAATATCAGCACCGATCCGGGAGGCAATGCGCTGACCGACCTGACGCTGGTATCGGTGTCCTCGGTGTTCGGCGGCACCGATCCCTTGGCCTTCACCATCGGCTCATACGGGACGCTGCTGCACGAGGGTGGCACCACCTACCTGCCGATCACGGTGACCGCGAACGAGACGGGGACTCTCACCGGCGACTTCACGGTCACCACTGACGAGGGCGCGCCGCTCGGATTTTCCGGCGACACGTTCACCTATGCCTTGAACGCCTCGGCCGTGCCCGAGCCTGCATCGCTCGTGTTGCTCGGTGTCGGTCTTGCCGGAGTCGGCTTCGCGCGCAGGCGTCGGGCGAAGCCTGATGCGGCCCCGGGATAGTGCTGGATGCATTGGTTTCCATCGCTTCGTCGCGGCGCGGCGGACAGGTTTGCGAGTGATGAAAATACCGAGCAACCGGCCGTGCATAACCTACCGATAATCCTAGGGTCAGAAGCCTGGTTTTGAACTTGCGTCCGGGATCTGGCTATCCGCTTTCTACTGGCAGGGTGTGACGATGGCATACGGTATCCGGATTTGGCTGGCAGCCGCGATTCTGGCTCTGACCGCGGCACACGCGAGTGCGCAAAACCTGGGCCCGCCGACCGCGCCCCCATCTGGACTTCAGATCCTGAATCTGGCGAATCCGGTGGCGGGCCAGTCGCCCAGCTCGACCGTGGCCGGCCTCAGTTCGGTCGGTACCACCCTCGGCAACCCGGACTATGGGTATTGTTCGGGCCTGGCCTGCGCGGCGCAGGGATATTCGGCAACGTTCAGCGTTCCCATCGGCGACGCCCTGACGACGCTGACTTTTGCCTTCCGCAATGACCCCGGATATTTCGGCTTCGGCAACGTCACGTTGACGGACACCACCGCCAGCACGTCGATTGCCCTGCCAGCGCTCAGTACGATAGCCGCCACCCCGAACGCGTCGGACTATTCGGCCTGTGCAACGAGCACGTGGTGCGGGTACAATCAGATCCCCGGAATAGCGGCAGGATTTCTGGTCGCTGGTACGGATGCCAGTCTTCCCAGCGGCGGAAGCGGTCTGGTTTGGCCCGGCGGCGGAAATTTCTGGGTGGACGGCGCGACCCAGCAATATGACGGGATCTTTACGAACCTCGCGCTGACCGCGGGCCATGCCTACAGCGTCAGCTTCCTGCTTGAGGACATCAACGGCAACACGCCCGGCAGTCCCTTCCTGTCATCCACCTGCACCGGCACGCCCGTCTCCTACACGAATTACAGCGCCACCAGCACCAACGGGAACAGTACCAATATTTGCGGCAACGGCATCAACGTCGTCGCGGATGTCGGTTTCCCTGGCCTGCCGGCATTGGCCGTACCAACCCCAGAGCCCGCCTCGCTGGCACTGCTCGGTTCGGGCTTGCTCGGCCTCGGCGTGTTTCGCAGGCGGCGTCCGCGGTAACCGGGCCCCGGCCAACGCAACGTCCCGCCGACAGGACACTGCCAACGAGCGTGCAAATCCCGCCGGATCGCCCGTCACGCGACCGGATGCGACGGCGCTAGAGGATGTGGATCTCATAGCCCCACGCGCCACGCTCGGCGCACCTGGCCCAGGCTATGCCGCGTGAGGAATCCCAGGCCCGCGGGACGGCGGGGATTGACCAGCACCAGGCCGATGCGCTGCCGCCGCTGGCTGGCCCAACCTTGCTTGTAGGCATCGTCGCCGCGGCCGAAGTCGATCGCTCCCACCTGCCCGCCGTTCAGCAGCGCCCGCAGCATGAGTGCGGTCAGCACCGTGCCCGGCGAGTCCGCCTGGAACGCCTCGTCATGCGCCAGCTTCAGCACCGTGGCGGTCCCCTGGTCCACGATCCAGAGCTGCGCAGCGACCGGAACGTCGCCGATGCTCCAGATGCCGAGCCGCAGCAGTCCCGCGGCGGCGGTCTCTCGCATCAACCCGGCGTTGAAGCGCGGAAACGGCTCCGGCTCCTTCCAGCTCCTGGCATAGACCTGTTCGAACGCGTCGATGCCGGGTTCCAGGTCCGGTGGCCGGGTGATGAGGCTGAAGCTGGCATCCGTGCGCCGTTCGCCGCGGCGCAGCTTGCGTCGGATCGTCTCGCGCAAGGCTCCCGGGCGGCCGGCGAGATAGCCGGACCAGTCCAGCCCGCGCACGTCCTCGTGCCAATTGCCGAAATGGGCGAACCGCACCACCGCCAGCCCCGCGTCGCGCGCGCCTTCCAGGCAGGCCGGCAGCGCGGGCCAGTCGTCCGGCAGCGCGTCGAGCCGGGTCGTCGCCCAGCCGCGGCAGAACCGCCCGAATGCCGCGAAGATTTCCGCCTGTGCCGCCAGGGTGAGGCCGGGCGCCAGCAGGGGCGTGTAGTGGCAGGTATAGGGGGTCGTAAGACTTGCCAGCGCCCCGCCCGAGTCCGGCCGCCGCAGCGGGAACAGCGCCGCCGGGGCGTCATCAGCCCACAGCAGCAGGAAGCAGGGCCGCGTGCGCTCCGGCATGCCGAAGGCGAGGGCGGTGCGCCACCAGGCGCGGCTGCCGAACAGGCCCGGCGCGGCGGCGAACAGCCTGTCGGTGGCGGCCGGCAACGCGTCGAGCGAGGCGAATTCCTGTAGCCGGACCGTCATCGCAATTCATACCAGGCGCAACCGACCCATTCGTGCAGCGCGTAGTAGCTGGTCTCCCAGGATCGGGCGTGCGGCAGGAAGTCCGCGAGGTCCGGCGTGGGCGGCCGGTCCAGTGGTGTCGGAGCGGCGGTGATCGTGATCCCCGTCGCGGCAAAGGCAATCAGCGCGCGACGCTCGTGCCAGGCGTTCGTCACGAGATAGATCGAATTGATGCCGGCGGCGTGCAGGATCACCGCGCTGTCCCGAGCATTCTCCCAGGTGTTGCGCGACCGGTCCTCGGTCCAGCGCACCGGGACCTGGAAATCGCGTGCCAGGCTCTCGCGCATAAGCACGGCGACCGGTGGCGGATCATCGCCGACCACACCGCCGGACACCAGCACCGGCAACCGGGTCTTGCGCTCCAGCGCCGCGCCGGCACGCAAACGTTCCAGTGTCAGGCGCCCGACCGTCACGCCAGGCTGGGCACCACCGGTGTGGGTGATATCGCCGCCTAGAATAACGATCGCGCCGGGCGGCTTGTCCGCCGGGGGGGTCATCGGCAGGTTGCGCTCCAGCGCGCAAAGCATTGTATCGGCGACCGCCGGCATCGCCAGCAACAGCAGCAGAAGCGCGGCGACGCCGATCAGCCAGCGCGCGAGACGCTGAAAGCGCCGCGGGAGCGCCACGCCCGCCAGGATCGCGAACACAAGGTTGACCGGCGGCAGCAGCAATACGAGCAGCAGCGGCTTCAGCGGCGGGTCCCCCGTCGTACACCTCTCCCGCTGCGCGGGCGAGGCGTCCGGGTTTAGTGACCGGTCGCCAACCAGTCCAGCACCTTGCGCAGGCCGGCGCGCAGCGGCAGCGGCTCGCCGAGGCCCAATGCGGCGCGCGCGCGCTGGGGATTTCCGATGGAGTGGCGGATTTCACCGGCGCGTGGCGCAAGGTGGCGCATATTGAGCGTCGTTCCGGCAAGGTCCGCGATGGTGCGCGCAAGATCGAGCACGCTGGTCGGCGTGCCGGTGCAGACGTTGAACACCGGCGCGGCGGCAGACGGACACTGCATCGCGGCGAGAAGCGCGGCGACGACGTCGGCCACGAAGACGAAGTCGCGGGTCTGCTCGCCGTCGCCGAAGACGTCGATCGGCGCGCCGCGCGCGACCCGCTCGCAGAAGATGGAGATCACGCCGGAATAGGGTGATCGCGGATCCTGGCGCGGACCGTACACGTTGAAGAAGCGCAGGCCGGCGGTGGGGATGCCGTGCACGTGGCCGGCGACGCGCGCGTGCAGCTCACAGGCGTATTTGTCGGCGCCGTAGGCGGAGAGCGGGTGGCGCTCGGCGTCTTCGCCGATCGGGACGGTGGGGCAATCTCCGTACACCGCGGCCGACGAGGCATAGACCACCGGGACCGGCCCGCCGCGGCGGTGGATGGCGTCGAGCAAGGTGATGGTGCCGGTGAGGTTGGCGCGATGCGTGCCAAGCCAGTCGGTGACGCCGCGCGCCACCGAGGCGATGGCCGCAAGATGGAAGGCGCCGTCCACCCCCTCGATCGCGGCACGCACGGCGTCCGGGTCGGCGACGTCGGCTTCGATCAGCGCCACGCCCGGAGGAAGATTGGCGCGGGAGCCAGTGGACAGGTCGTCGAGCACGCGCACGGTGTCGCCCCGCCGCACCAACGCGTCGCACAGGTGCGAACCGATAAACCCGGCGCCGCCGGTGACAAGATAGGTTGCCACGTCAGAAACCTCGCCCGCGAAGCGGGAGAGGCCGCCGCGCGACGCATGGCGGATGAGGACGACGCGGGGGCGACTCCGTTCCAACGTTCACGCGCTTGATCCCTTGACCGTGCGTTCCGCTTCACTAGCACAGGCGACACCCGGAAACCGGCTTCACGGCGGATGCGCATCAATCGGCAAGCTTTCCAACGCCGGCAAACCGCACTCCCGCCGCCGCCAACCGCTCGCGCGCCTCGTCCAGCGTGGTGCGGCCGGCGGCGGTGGGAATGCCGATGCCGCGGCAGGCATCCTCGACAATCGCGACCTCGTAGCCGAGACGCGCCGCATCCTCCGCCGACCAGGCGACGCAGAAATCGGTCGCAAGGCCAACCAGGAACAGACGCCGGAAGCCGCGTTGGCGCAACCAGCCGTCCAGTCCGGTGGCGGTCTTGCGGTCGTTCTCGAAGAACGCCGAATAGCTGTCGAGTTCGCCGCGAAAGCCTTTGCGAATGATCGCTTCGACCTTGGTCAGGTCGAGGCCGGGGTGCAGCGCCGCGTTGGCGCTGCCCTGCAGCGCGTGGTCCGGCCACAGCACCTGCCGGCCGTAGGCCAGATCGATCGTGTCATACGGTTGGCGGCCGGGATGCGCGCTGGCGAAGGAGGAATGGCCCGGCGGATGCCAGTCCTGGGTGGCGAACGCATGGGCGAACCGCGCCAGCAGGCGATTGATCGCCGGCACGATGGCGTCGCCGCCGGCCACCGGCAGTTCGCCCCCCGGCATGAACGTCGGCTGCACGTCCACCAATCCCAGGATGTCGGTCTCCGCCTCGATTGGCATCGCTGCTCTCCCTGGTCATCCGTTCGTGAGAACAGCATGGGTTGCGGATCGTTTGACCCCGTCACAGAATAGCCGGGGAGACCAATCAATCAAGGGATCGTCTTGGAGCACCTGCCAAAGTCCGCCGAGCGCGACCCTGCAAACGATCTTCCCGACGTTGGATTCAATTGCAAACGCGCCCGCCGGCGATATCGGTCCCGCAACATCCTTCCACGTGTCGATCCTGTCATTGGCATCCCCGGCAAGTCATTCGCAGGATCGATACCGCCGTTCCGATCGGACCGAACATCAGGGCTGAAACGGACCGACTCCACCCGGACCGCGGTCGGCCACTGATCGCACGCCGCCGATCCTGGTTTCACCGCGCGGCGGGATCGAGCGACCCTTCGGTGGTCCTGCGTCCAGCAAACCAGCCGGCCATTCCGGTGGCGCGCATGCGACCGCCATCACGCCCTTCCGCAGCCTTGCTCAACGAGGATACACCCTGACGCTGTTGGTGACCTCGTCGGCGATGTGCTCCTTGGTGATCACGCCGACCACGTCGCCGGCGCGTGGGCGCCCCGACCCGTTCACCACGACCCCCATGAATGCCCTTCGGCGGCGCAACCTGGCGATCACGTCGAACATCATCGTATCCCTGCGCACGATGGTGAAATTCCGCTGGGCCACCATGCCCATCGACACGTCGCTCGCCGACGCGCTCACGGTCTGCCGCAAAGCCGTATTGACCCGCAGCACGCCGACGATCAGCTTGCCGCGCGTGATCACGGCATGGCGCAGCCCAGGCGTGCCGGCCGTCCGCCGCAGGAACTCGACGAAGCTCATGTCCTCATCGACCGACAGGAAATCCTTTTCCATGGCATCGCCGGCGCGGCGCACCAGGAACATGTTGGCATGCAGCGCCTGCGGGATCGGATGGCCGCGCCGCACCAGCTTGATGGTGTAGATGCTCTCCGGCGACAAGAGCGGCCGCACGCCGAGCCCGACCGCGACTGCCAGGATCATCGGCAGGACGATGTCGTAGTCGCGTGTCATCTCGAAGATCATCGCCACCGCGGTCATCGCCGCGCCGGTGCCGGCACCGACCATCGCGCCCATGCCGACCATGGCGAAGGCAGGGATGCTGATGGGCAGAGCAGGAAAGATCATGGCGGCGAGGCCGGCGAAAGCGCCGCCGAGTGTTGCTCCCATGAACAGCGAGGGCGAGAAAATGCCCCCGGAGGAGCCGGATCCCAGGCTCACCGAGGTCGCCAGCATCTTGCAGGCGTAGAGCAACAGCAGGAACCAGGCCGCCTTCAACTGGCCGGTCAGCGTGGCCTGGATGGTGGCGTAGCCGACACCCTCGACATAGTAATGCCCACCCCATCGCATCAGGGCGTAGATCAACACCCCGACCAGCAGCATTCCCAGCGCATGCCTCAGGTATTGTCCGGGCAGATGGTCGAACAGGTCTTCCGCCCAATGCAGACCGCGAACAAAGCCGGCGGCGGCCACGCCGATCACCACGCCGAGCACCGCGTACAGCAACAGGATCGCGGCGCTCTTCCACTCCGGCGGCAGGGCCGCGAGATTGGCGGGAACAAAGAACGCCGGCCTGGCCCCGAAGAACATCCGGCCGATGAACGTTGCCGTGCCGGTCGCCAGCGCCACCGGCAGGAAGGAGTCCACGCTGATCTCCGGCAGCATCAGTTCGATCGCGAACAGCACGCCGCCGATCGGCGTGTTGAAGGTTGCCGCGATGCCACCCCCGGCGCCCGCCGCGACCAGGATGATGCGCTGCCCGGCCGACATGCGGATCACCTGGCCGAAGGTCGAGCCGAGTGCCGAGCCGATCTGGATGATCGGCCCCTCGCGCCCGACCGCGGCGCCGCTGCCGATCGCAAGCGCCGACGCCAGCGACTTGGCGAGCGCGACGACCGGCCGGATCACGCCGCGGCGGTAGTAGATGGCGTCCATGACCTCCGGCACGCCATGGCCCTTCGCCTCCGGCGCGAAGGTGCTGACGATGAACGTCACCCCCAGCGAGCCGGCCACAGGCACCAGGATGACCAGGGCACCCCAGGGCGAAATCGGCGTGAACAGGCTGCTGTTGTAGGCGTAGGAAATCTGGCCGAGAAACAGCAGGTTGTGCACGAAACCGATCAGCCCGCGAAACACCACGGCGCCCAGTCCGGTCACGATCCCGACAACCACCGCCAGGCCGCAGAGGACCACCAGCGGCATCCGGCGCGGGTCTTCAAGTGCCTCCCGCAGTGGCGGGCGGGCGGATGGCGCGAGCGATGCAAGATGCCCGCTCAGGTCGAGTTGGTCTGCCATCTACCGGCCACCTTGTTATGTCGTCCATTTATTGTCGCGGCCGGGACAGGACACAAGCGCTCCGGTTCGATTACCGGTGCGTCGTCAGCAAATTGCGGATGTCGCGGGAACGGTGGAAATGAAATTCTGCAGCACGCGCCATGTGCCGGCCGCATGTGCGAACGCCGGCAGCGGCGCGGGCCGGTACAGCCACCTCGCCCGTCGCATGATGACCGACCCATGCCCACCCGCCCGCGGCGGGTGGCCCGGCAACGGCTACATCTGCACCACGGAACCCAGCGTGAATGCCACCGGTCCAGGCGGATTTTCGCCGACCCTGAGCGTCATCTTGGCCGGGAAATGATAGGGCGGAACCGGCAGGTTGTATGGTGCCGGCACGCCGGAATAAACTCGCCCCGCCAGATCGTATTTCGAGCCGTGGCACGGACAGAAATACCCGCCCGGCCAGTTCGGCGCCGGCGTCGTGGGATCGGGCTGCGGCATGTAGGACGGCAGGCAGCCGAGATGGGTGCAGATGCCGACCAGAACGGCGAATTCGGGGTTGATCGAGCGGTGCCAGTTCTCCGCATAGGGCGGCTGTTGGAGCACCGACGAATCAGGATCGCTCAGCCGCCTGACCAGGGCCGGGGTTTGCAGCGTTTTCAGCGCGGCCGGCGTGCGATTGACGACCAGGATCGGCGCGCCCCGCCAGCGGACGATCACCTGCTGGCCCGGGCCGATCTTGCTGAGGTCGATATCCATCGGCGCGCCGGCGGCGATCACGTCCGCCGCGGGGTTCATCGAATCGATCAGGGGCCAGACGAAGGCCGCGGTACCGATCGCGGCGGTGGCGCCGGTAACCAGCTTCAGGAAGTCACGGCGCGGCGCCGGGTGACCGGCCGCCATTGTTTCTGCTGACATGCCCCCATCAAAGACACGGCGGCCTCACGGTTCAATAGCTGGCGGATGACGTTTTCGTCATCTGAATTCCTGACGAAACGGAACAGCCCCTGACGGCCGGCAGGTTCGGCCGGACCTCATGCGGGACGGCGATGGCACGCAAAGCGGCAGGCGCCGCGCTAGTGCGCCCGCGTCACCGATTTTGCGGTGCCTTTGCGGCTTGTCTGACACGGAGGCGCCGCCGGTCAGTCGGGGTCGGAACCCCGCAGGATCAACGACTCGGGGCACTACTGCCCTGAGTCACTCATGATGCGGGGACCAGCCGGAGCAGTCGATCGGACTGCCGTGTCAGGCTCTGGCAACGGGAATTTGCGGTCGGCACGAATCAGGACGGCGGGGCCAGCCATGCTCTGGCCCCGGTCGTTCAGGCATAGCAGAAATGGTGCGCCCGGAT
>DATLQW010000046.1:0-39757 GCA_035535035.1 Acetobacteraceae bacterium | reverse complement strand
CGGCCCCCGCCTGCGGCGGCTGGCGGCATTGACAGGGGTCTGCCAGCCAGCGCTCGTTGCCACCATCGATTCGACGGCAAGTTTTGTGCCGGCTTTTGGGCCGCCGCCGTTTATGCGCGGATTCTCGCCGCCGCTGACAAGGACCCATGGCAAGCGGTGAGTCCGCCCGAACGGCAAGACAAGAACTGTGGCGTTGACGGGGCGGTGGGTGCGGCCTAGCAGTGAAGCGTGTGGCAAGCGGGAAGGGACAGGCCATGGCCCGACTGGTAGCGGCGTTCGGCTCGTCGCACAGCCCGATGCTGGCGGCGCAGGCACAGGACTGGGACGGCGGCTTCCTGGGCCGCGACCGCACCCGTGCGCATGTCGATCTCGACGGCAACCCCGCCAGCTATGACGGCTTGCTCGCCAACGCGCCGGCCGACGCGCTGGAACGGATCGCTCCCGACCGGCTGGCGCGGCGGCACGCGGAGGTGCAGGCGTCGATCGCCCGGCTGGCGGGCGACATCGCCGCGGCGAAGCTCGATGCGCTGATCGTCGTCGGCGACGACCAGGAGGAATTGTTCGACCAGAGCAACATGCCGGCGATCGGCATCTACTATGGCGAGACAATCCGCAACGCCGGCCAGGGGTCGATCGCGGGCGACGACTGGATGGCGCGGGCGCGCCGGCGCTACCTGGAGCCGGCCGAACCAGCCGAGCACCCGTGCCATCCGGTGCTGGCGCGGCACCTGATCACGGCATTGCAGACGGACGGCTTCGACATTTCGGTGATGCGTGCGGTGCCGCCAGGAAAATACGAGGGTCACGCTTATTCCTACGTGCACCGGTTCTGCCTGGCGGGTGCCGTCGTGCCGATCGTTCCGGTGTTTCTGAACGCCTATTTCCCGCCGAACCAGCCCACGCCGTCGCGCTGCTTCGCGCTGGGCGAGGCGCTGGCGCGCGCGGTTGCCGCGTTCCCGACGGATCAGCGCGTCGGCATCATGGCGTCGGGCGGCTTGAGCCATTTCGTGGTGGACGAGGCGTTCGATCGTGCCCTGCTCGAGGCGTTGCGCCGCAAGGACACGGCGTTCTTCCGCGCGGCGCCGCTGGCAAAGCTGCAGTCCGGCAGTTCGGAGATACGCAACTGGATCTGCCTCGCGGGGGCGACCGGGGCACTTGATGTCGGCTGGGCGAGCTATGCGCCGGGCTACCGCACGCCGGCGCTGACCGGGACCGGACTGGCGTTCGCGAGTTTGCGATAGCGGCGGAACGCAGAAGTCTCACTCTGCCTCAAGGGGTGGGAGAGACCATTCCGGTCATTCCGCCGGGGCGAACTGCAACTGCGGTCCGCGCTGCTGCCGCAGCACCAGCAATCCCACCACCACGAGATTTCCCAGGTTGAACACCACGCCGGAACCGAACGCCGGGGCGTAGTAGCCGAAATGGTCGTAAAGGGCGCCGCCCAGCCAGCTCCCGAACGCCATGCCGCACATCGCGGTAAACAGCAGCGTCGGCACGCGCCACGCCGCCTCGGATGGTGGGAACAGTTCGCGGATCGCCAGCACGTAGGACGGAATGATGCCGGAAAAGCCCAGCCCGTAAAAGGCGGCGACGGCGAACAGCCCGGCCTCGTTCTGGGTCAGCAGGAAGCAGCCGATCGCCACCGCCTGACAGGCCGATCCCGCCAGCACGGAGCGCAACCCGCCGAGGCGGTCGCCGAACCAGCCCCAGAATTGTCGCGATGCGAAGGCGAAGCCCAGCATCACGGACAGCATCGCCGCGCCCTGCGCCGGCGCAATGCCGAGATCGCTGCAGTACGCCACCAGGTGCGACGCCGGCAGCGCCATCGGGACGCAGCACAGGAAACTGGCCAGGCACAGCAACCCCTGCACCGCGTTCGGCGGCAGTCCGAGCACTTGTCTGGCTTGTCGTGTGCGGTCCACCGGCCTCGGCGACGACAAAGGCTCCGGCGCCGGGGCCAGCGCGAACAGGGTCACCGGCAGGATCAGTGCGACCGTAACGACGGCATAGGCCAGCATCGTTGCCTGCCAGCCGAAGCGTTCGATGCCGCGCGTGAACACTGAGGGCCAGACCATGCCGGCGATGTATTGTCCGGAGGAGATCAGCGCCAGCGCGGTGCCGCGCCGGCGGTCGAACCAGCGGCTGACATAGATCAGCAGGGGAGCGTACAGCGCGCCGTTGCCGAGCAAGCCGATGAACAGGCCGTGGCCGACATACAGCGCCCAGACGCTGCCGTTGGCCGACAGCGCCAGGCCGCACGCGGTCATCGCGGCGCCGAGGCTGGTGGTGGCGCGGATGCCGATGCGGTCGGCGACCCAGCCCATCAGGATGCCGCCAAGGCCGGTGCCGACCCAGGTCAATGCACCGGCCAGCGCGATGACCGAGCGGTCCGACGCCAACGTCGCCTGGATCGGCTTCAGCCCCACCACCACGAGCAATGGCGCGCCATAACTGATGGAAAGCACTGCCAGGGTGAGGCAGGCAGCGATCCAGGAGCGACGCCCCTCGATGCTCTCGCCATGGCGGAGCATGGTTCCGGATTCCGGCATCGCCGGTGGTTTCCTCCCAGCCATTGGCGGGCCGGCCATTTTGCCGTGGCCGGCGAGCGACTTATAAGCGGCGGGTTGTATGGACCCGGACGGTTGCCCCGGGCAAGCGGAGAGAGTTGCATGAACGAATCGACAGGGGCCCTGACGGGCCTGCGCGTGTTCGACCTGACCCGCGTGCTGGCGGGGCCGACCTGCGTGCAGATGCTGGCCGATCTTGGCGCCGACGTGATCAAGATCGAAAAGCCCGGCTCGGGTGACGACACGCGCGGCTTTGCCCCGCCCTACATGCCCAACACCAAGGAGAGCGCGTATTTCATCGGCGTGAACCGCAACAAGCGCTCGGTCACGCTGGATATTGCCCGGCCGGAGGGGCAGGAGCTCGCACTGCGGTTGATCGCCGACTGCGACATATTGGTGGAGAATTTCAAGGTCGGCGCGCTGGCGAAATACGGTCTGGGGTATGAACAATTGCATGCGAGATTTCCGCGGCTGATCTATTGCTCGATCACCGGGTTCGGGCAGACCGGCCCCTATGCGCCGCGGCCGGGCTACGACTCGCTGATCCAGGCGATGGGCGGGGTAATGAGCCTGACCGGCGAGCCGGACGGATTGCCGCAGAAGGTCGGCGCGCCGGTGGCGGACCTGTTCGCCGGGCTGTATGGCTGCATCGGCGTGCTGGCGGCGCTGCGCCACCGCGATGCCACCGGGCAGGGTCAGCAGATCGACATCGGCATGCTGGATACGCATGTCGCGTGGCTGGCCAACCAGGGCATGAACTACCTGGCCACCGGCGAAAATCCGGAGCGTCTGGGCAACCAGCATCCGAACATCGTGCCATACCAGGTGTTTCCGTCCGAGGACGGGCACATCGTGCTGTCGATCGGCAACGACCCGACCTTCAAGCGGTTCTGCGAGGCGTTCGCGCTGACGCACCTGCTGGAGGATCCTCGCTTCGCCACCAACGCCGCGCGGGTGAGCAATCGCCAGCTCGTCACCGACACGCTGACGCCGGTGATGCGGCAGCATCCCACCGCGTGGTGGGTGGACCGGCTGGAGGCGCTGAAGATCGGCTGCGGCCCGATCAACAAACTGTCGGAGGTGTTCGCCGATCCGCAGGTCGTCGCGCGCGGCGCGGTGGTGGAGATGCGGCACGCCTCGGGCGAGATGATGAAGATGATCGCCAATCCGGTGCGCCTCTCGGAAACTCCGGCGACCTACCGCCTGCCACCGCCCCTGCTCGGCGAGCACACCGACGCGGTGTTGCGCGAACGGTTGAAGCTGGACGATGCGGCGGTGGCGGCGCTACGGGAGAAGGGTGTGATCTGAGGGAGTGGTCATGCCGGACTCGGTGTCGATCCCGCTTTCTCTGGAAATCGTGATCGCGGCCACGCCTGTTTCGTCCCAGGGTTCATCCTCTGCCAAGGAGCCCTGGAAACTGGTAGTGTCTGAAGGAACCGGACAGCGACTGAGAGAGCTGACGGATTGGTATTGGCTGGATGAGCAGCCCGTTAGCGTTACCATCTTTTATTTTCCCGGCGCCGCTATGGTGGGTGATATCGACAACATCGTGAAGCCCATCCTGGACGCTATGAAGACGATCGTCTATCACGATGACGACGTGGTGGAACGTGTGCTGGCGCAGCGGTTCGAGCCTGGTCTGTCGTGGTCGTTCGGATCGCTGGCCGAGAAGCTTGCCGCTGCATTGGATAGGACACCGCCAGTTGTTTTATACGGATCGATGGCGATCTCGCCTGGAGGCAGGTTCCATGACTGTTGACATACATTCAAGAGAACGCCTGATGCTGGACCGGCTCAAGGAGACGTATGAGCATCAGGGTTATCAGTTCTTTATAGGTAACTACCCAGGTAACCGGAGCTGACCTGGGTAGTAACTATTTTTGGCGCGGAATTCAGGGCTGGCGGAAGTTGATCCCGTCATGCTCGTCGCAGCCAATTCCGCACGTCGCTGCTACACGACCCCGTTCCGCAACGTTGCGTCCCCGCGCCACAGCCGATCGAGGTTCTCCAGCAGGATCTCGATCACGTTCGCCTCGTATTTCCGCGTCTCGCCCGCCGTGTGCGGCGTGACCAGCAGGTTCGGCAGTCCCCATAACGGCGAATCCGGTGCCGGCGGCTCCGGGTCGGTGCAGTCCACCGCCGCCCCGGCCAGCCGGTCTTCGCGCAGTGCCGCCACCAGGTCCGCCTCCACCACGCAGGGCCCGCGCGCCACGTTCACCACGCACGCGCACGGGGGCAGCAGGCGCAGCGCCTTCGCGTCGATCACGCCGCGCGTTGCCTCGGTCAGCGGGCAGGTCAGCGCGACGAAATCCGCGCGCGGCAGGAACTCCGGCAGCGCCGCCAGCGGATGCACCGAATCCGCCGCACCGCGCCCGGCGGCTGGATCGCGGCGGAACCCCACCACCTGCATGTCGAACGCCTTGGCAAGCTGCGCCAGCCGCCCGCCGATGCGGCCCAGCCCGACGATCAGCAGGGTCTTGCCGCCCAGCTCGTCCTCACGCCGCGTCAGGTCGCTGATCATGCCGCGCCACACGCGAGCCGCCTGGTTGTCGCGTGCCTCCGGCAGCCGCCGCGCCAACGCCAGGATCAGCGCCAGCGCATGCTCGGCCACGGCACGCGCGTTCACCCCGGCCGCGCTGGCCAGCCGGATGCCCCGCGCGGCCAACGCCGCCTGGTCGAACTGGTCGGTGCCCGAGCCGATCGACTGCACGAAGCGCAGCCTGCCGCCCAACTCGATCAGCCCGTTGTGCCACAGGCCGGACACCACCAGCACGTCCGCCTCGCCGATCCGCCGGTCCAGCGCCGCGCGGTCGCGCAGCTCGAAATGAGCGATGCCGGTGCCCAGAGCGCCGAACGTCGCCTGCATCTGGTAGGCGGCGTGGGCGAAGCAGATCGTCAGCTCATCCTTCGGTGGCAGCATGGCGCAACACTCCCTGTCCCACCCGTACGGGAGAGAACAGGGTGCGGCGGCGCGCGCGCGACGTCCTCACCCTGCTCTCTCTCCCGCAAGGAGAGTCCGACATCACGACCGCAGCAGGGTCATCAGCAGCGCGAACAGCAGCAGCGCGGCGCCCTGCAGAATAATCCGCCATTGCATCAGCTTGTTGGACCGCCGCGGGTCGCCGCCGCCGCGGACCAGCCCGACCATGCCGGCGATCAGCACGCCCAGCGTGGCCAGCATCAGCAGCGCGATCAGTACCGTCAGGAACGTCTTCATCCGCCCAGAATAGGCGCCCCGTGCCGCGCATGCACCCCCCGCGTCGCACCCGCGACCCGCGACCGCTGAGCGCCGCAGTCCTGCCGTCCTTCGGGTTGACCCTCCGCCTCGATTTGTGGTCGGAGCGCCCGGATGAGATCCCTCCTGATCGGCCTGCTCCTGCTGCTGCTGGTGCCATGCCGCGTTTTGGCCCAGCCGCCGTCCGCGCAGACCCCCGCGCTGACGCCAGCCCAGGCGCGCGCCGCGCTCAACGTGCTGAACGACCCGAAGCGGCGCGCCGAGGTCACCGCGACGTTGGAGGCAATCGCCAAAGCCCTGCCGGTGCCGTCCCGGCCCGCCGCGGCCTCGACGCCCGCCGCCCCGCCAGCCGCCGGGTCCAAGCCCCAGGGCCTACCCATCCCGCTCGCCCCCAACAGCCTGGGTGCCCAGGTGCTGGTCGGCGCCGAGAGCTTCCTGGGCCGTGTTTCCAACGACGCGGCCAACGCCCTGCATGCCATGCAGAGCCTGCCGCTGCTCTGGGGCTGGATCGTCGTCATGGCGACCACGCCCTGGGCGCGCGGCATCCTGCTGGACGTCGCCTGGCGGGTCGGCGTGGCCCTGCTGTGCGGACTGGCGGCCGAATTCGCGCTGCGCCGGCTGATCCGGCGTCCCGTCGCGGCGCTGGAGGCTCCGCCACCGGCCGCCGTGGCCGAGGAAACCGGCGAGGAACCGCAGGGTCCGATCGCCGAAGCGCCGGACGAACCGCCCGAGCCGCCCGCAAGTCCGGTCGAGCGCGCGGAAGCCGGCGACATCGAGCCTCCGCCGCGGCCTCGCCGCGGGATTCCCGCCCGGGCCCTGCTGCGCCGTGTCCCCGTGGTGCTGGCGCGATTGCTGCTGGACCTCGTCCCGGTGCTCGGCTTCGTCCTGGCCGGGCATCTGGTCGCGGCCAGCGCGATCGGCGGCCAGGCAAGCAATCGGCTGGTGATGCTTGCGGTGGTGGACGCCTATGCGCTGTGCAACGCCCTGCTGGCGGTGGCGCACATGCTGCTGTCGCCGAACACCCCGCGGCTGCGGCTGTTCCAACTGCCCGACACGCTGGCCGCCTATCTGATGCGCTGGACGCGCCGCCTCGTGGTCATCGCGGTGTTCGGCTACGCGATTGCCGAGGTCGGGTTGCTGCTCGGCCTGTCCGACGTGGCGCACGACGCGCTGCTGAAGGCGAACGGCTTCGTGCTGCACGCCTGCCTCGCCGTCATCGTGCTGCAGAAGCGCCGCGCGGTGCGGCACCGGCTGCGCGCGCCGCCCGGCGCCACCGGCCCCGCGGCACGGATGCGCAATGCGCTGGCCTCGGTGTGGCATTGGATCGCGCTGTTCTTCATCGTCGCCATCTGGCTCGTCTGGGCGGTGGAGATCCCGAACGGCTTTGTCCGCCTGCTGCACTTTTTCATCGTCACCGCGCTGGTGCTGATCGGCGCCCGGCTGCTGCTGATCGTGCTGAGCGGCTCGCTCGATCGTGCCCTTAGCGTGCCGCCGGAGACCGCGGCCCGCTATCCCGGGCTGGAGGCGCGGCTGCGGCTGTACCATCCCGGCCTCAGTGCACTGCTGCGTGCAATGGTTTACCTGCTTTGCCTGTTGGGAATCCTGCAGCTCTATGGCTTCGGCGCTTTTACCTGGTTCGCCGAGAGCGACCTTGGCCAGCGCATGGTTTCCGCCTTCGGTACGCTGGCGTTCACCCTGCTGCTGGCCCTGGCGGCCTGGGAAGCGGCCAACGCGGCGCTGCAGCGGCACCTGGCGAAGCTGGCCAAGGATCAGCAGATGGCGCGCTCGGCGCGGTTGCGCACGCTGCTGCCGCTGCTGCGGTCCGCGCTGCTGATCACCATCCTGGTGTTCGCCGGATTGACCGTCCTGTCCGAGATCGGCATCAACATCGCGCCCCTGCTGGCCGGCGCCGGCATCATCGGCGTGGCGATCGGCTTCGGCTCGCAGAAGCTGGTGCAGGACCTGATCACCGGCATCTTCCTGCTGCTGGAAAACGCCATGCAGGTGGGCGACTGGGTGACCGTGTCCGGCCTGTCCGGCGCGGTGGAGAACCTGTCGGTGCGCACCATAAGGCTGCGCGCCGCCGACGGCTCGGTGCACATCATACCATTCAGTGCCGTGACCACGGTGACCAACGTGAACCGCGGCCTGGGCAACGCCTCGGTCAGCGTCACGGTTGACTATGAGGAGGACACCGACCGGGTGGCCGCGATCCTGGCCGAGATCGTTGCCGGCCTGCACGCCGAGCCGGATTTCGCCGGCAAGATGCTGAGCGACTTGCAGCTTTGGGGCGTGGACAAGGTGGACGGCGCGGGAGTGACAATCGCCGGCCAGGTGGTCTGCACCGATTCCGGCCGGTGGTCCGTGCAACGCGAGTTCAACCGGCGCATGAAGATACGGTTCCAGGAGCTTGGCATCCGGCTCTACAACCCGATGCGAAGCGTCGCGGTTACGTTGCCGCCGCCGGAACCCGCCGCGAAGCAACAGGCACTCGCGAAGGAACCGGCGCCCGCCAAGCAACAGGCGCCCGCGAAGGAACAGGCGAATGAGCAATCCCGACAAGCTGACTGAGACGATCCGCGAGGCGGGGTTCGCGTTCGTGCACGCCGATGAGATGCAAGTGGCGTTGCAGCGCGCCGGCTCGCTGGAGGACTTTCCCTCGTTCGCGGCGAGCTGGGACGATCTCGGGCTGGACACCTACATGGCGGATGGCGGCCGTTACCGGAAGCGGCGCTTCGCGGTGTTCGGCGCGCGCGCGGGCGTGCCGGCGATCGAACGCAAGCCGCACCAGCCGCACTACCAGAGTCGCGACTACAACCCGCTGAACGGCGGCATCGAGCGCTGGTTCCCGCCGATCCTGCCGGAGATCGGCGCCGGCCCGACGATGACGAGCATCCTGCATTTCTGCCGCGACTTGTTCGACCGCCTGTCGGGGCCACGCGACTGGCACATCGAGCTGCACCAGTTCCGCATCGAGGCGCGGCGCGGCGTGGCGGGCTGCCCGACGCCGGAGGGGCGGCATCGCGACGGCGTGGACCACGTGCTGGTGCTGCTGGCCGGCCGGCGCAACGTGCAAAGCGGCATGACGACGATCCACGACCTGGACGGAAGCACCCTGGGCAGTTTCACGCTGACCGAGCCGCTGGACGCGGCCTTGGTGGATGACCGGCGGGTGCTGCACGGCGTGACGCCGGTAGAGCCGGTGGACCCGCGCGAGCCGGGCTTCCGCGACGTGCTGGTGGTGACGTTCCGGCGGTGAGTGCGGCGGCAGGGCGGATAAGCGCGGCGCAATCCGCCGCCCCCCGTCGCCGTTCCGCCTGGCATGGCATGGCGTCACCGCATTGCACGGGGCCGTTCCGCCGCGCTGCGTGGCGTGGCGGCTGGGGCCGATCCGCGGCACTTGGCATCGGACTCCGCCGGCGTGGTGCAGCCGTCCGGGCCGACCCGCAGCGGTTGGCATGGGGTTGCTGCCGGCGACCACGCCCACAGGGGCACCAGCTTCGATTTCGGCAATCAGTTTCATCTTGTAATCTGAATAGCCGGACATGCACTGTTAGCCTCACCAGCAGAAGAAGTCGCGATCTTATACCGCCCAAAAGGCTGACTCGTCAGGCGGCCAGCCGCACGACATCCATGTCATTGCTTCGTCGCTGCGCTCCTGGCAAGAAACAAACGTCCCCTCCCTCAAGGGGAAGCGGAGTTTCCTGCTTCCCGCGACCGGCGCGGTTTCGTCCAGGGCGGGTCGCCCGCCGCCGGCCGGTGGTCAACTCGCGATGACATGGTACTCGGTTCCGGCACGCGTACGTCAGCCTTTCGGACGCTCGATATTACGACATTGAGATGTCAATTTCAACCTATGGTTGCCGCGTCTGCGCTGACCGGACTGCGATTTTGGCCATTATGGGCGGCCCACCGAGAGCCGCGTAGGGCGTTCTACGGCTCGGGCGCACCTGCCCAATCATGCGCATTCGCGTCAGCGGCACACCGCTGTCGGACGGCAATGGGCCGAGACCCGATATTCAATCGGCCCGCCGGCTGTCGTGGTCTCCTCAAGCAGCCGCAATCAGCGGGTTCAACGCGCCATGCGCCCGGGGTCCCGCCACCACGGCCGGGGTAGCGCTTTCGTCCCCGGATGGACCATCAATTGCCATGCGTGGGACCCTCCCCCCACTCTCGTCGCACACAACGCCGGATGCACCGATGCCCGAGCCCTTCACGCTGACCGAAACCGACCTGGAAGACCTTGCCACCGGCGCCTGGATCCTCGGCACCGGCGGCGGCGGCGATCCGTATTTCTCCATGCTTGAAACCAAACTGCTGTACGAACGCGGCGCGCGGGTCAGCGTGATCGATCCGCTGTCGCTCGACAACGACGACCTGATCTGCTGCGTCGGCAAGATGGGGGCGCCGCTGGTCACCCAGGAGAAACTGGGCGACGGCGAAGCCATCGCCGAAACGATCCGCCGGATGGAGCAATATCTCGGCCGCCGCTTCAAGGGCATCATGGTCTGGGAGATCGGTGGCGCCAATGGGTTCCAGGCCGTGCTGGGCGGCGCCATCCTCGGCCTGCCGGTGGTCGATTGCGACGCCATGGGCCGCGCCTTTCCGCAAGCCGACATGACCACCTTCGCGATCTGCGACCTGCCAGCCCATCCATGGACCATGGTCGATATCCGCCGCAACTCCATCATCTTCACCGAGGCCGAGGACTGGTCCTGGATGGAGCGCATGACCCGCCGCGCCTGCACGGTGTTCGGTTCGGTCGCCGCCACCTGCAAGGCACCGCGCACCGGCCGCGAGGTGAAGACCTGCACGGTGCTGCACACGCTGTCCAAGGCGCTGCGCATCGGCCGCATCGTGCGCGACGCGCGGCGCACGCACCAGGACCCGGTGCAGGCGATCCTGCGGGCGGAACATGGCGTGGTGCTGTTCCGCGGCAAGGTCAGCGACGTGCAGCGCCGCACCAGCGAGGGCTGGCTGCGCGGCACGTTGCGGATCGACGGACTGGACGCTCATGCCGGCCACGTCTTCCAACTTGAATTCCAGAACGAATACGCCATCGGCCGCGAGGACGGCGAGGTGCGCGTCACCGTGCCCGACCTGATCTGCGTGCTGGACACCGTGTCCGGCGAGGCGATCGGCACCGAAACGGTGCGCTACGGCCAGCGCGTCACCGTGGTCGGCTTGCCGGCGCCGGCGATCCTGTGCACCCCCAAGGGACTGCACCACGTCGGCCCGCGTGCCTTCGGCTACGACCTGGAGTTCCGTTCGTTGTTCGCGGACACCACGGCATGATCCGCGCCGGCATCGATGTCGGCGGCACCAACACCGACGCCGTGCTGCTGCGCGACACTACGGTGCTGGCCGCGGCGAAGCAGCCCACCACCGCGGAGGTCACCGGCGGCGTGATCGGTTCGCTCCGCCGGGTGCTGGAGGAGTCGGGCATCGCCCCGGCCGCGGTGGACGCGGTGATGATCGGCACGACGCATTTCGTCAATGCGGTGGTGCAACGGCGTGACCTGGCGCCGGTGGCGGCGCTGCGGGTGAACCTGCCGGCCGCCGCGCGCATACCGCCGTTTTCCGACTGGCCGGCGGACCTGCGCGACATCGTGCGCGGTGCGGTGTTCATGGTGCGCGGCGGGCACGAGGTGGACGGCAGCCCGATCGTGCCGATCGACACCGCCGCGATCCGCGCCGCGGCGCGCGCCATCCGTGCCGCCGGCATCGCCTCGGTCGGCGTGGCGGCGGTGTTTTCCCCGCTGACCTCGCAAGCCGAGGACACCGCCGCCGCGATCCTGCGCGAGGAATGCCCGGACGCCGCGATCACCCTGTCGCACCAGCTCGGCCGCATCGGCCTGCTCGCCCGCGAAAACGTCACCCTGCTCAACGCCAGCCTGATCCCGCTGGCGCGCCGCACCGTCGCCGCCTTCGAACAGGCGTTGCGGGACATGGGAATCGGCGCGCCGCTCTACATCACGCAGAACGACGGCACCGTGGTGCGCGCCGCGAGTGCCGCTGCGTTCCCGGTGCATTGTTTTGCTTCCGGCCCAACCAACAGCCTGCGCGGCGCGGCGTTCCTGTCCGGGCTGACCGAGGCCGTGGTGATCGACATCGGCGGCACCACCTCCGATTTCGGCGCCCTGGTGCGCGGCTTCCCGCGCCCGGCGAACAACGTCGTGCAGATCGGCGGCGTCCGCACCCTGTTCCGCATGCCGGACCTGCTGTCGATCGGCCTGGGCGGCGGCACGATCGTCGATCCCTCCGATCCCGAGCGCATCGGCCCGCGCAGCGTCGGTTTCCGGTTGCTGGAACAGGCGATGGTGTTCGGCGGGGCGACGCTGACCTGCACGGATATCGGGGTCGCTGCCGGATTGATCCGGCTGGGCGATCCGCGGCGGGTCGCCGGTCTGTCCGCCGATTTCGTGCGCCGGGCGCTGGCGCGCATCCACGCCATGATCGAGGAGAATGCCGATCGCATGAAGACCAGCACGGCGCCGCTGCCGCTGGTCGCGGTAGGCGGCGGCGGTTTCCTGATGCCGGAACGGATCGCCGGATTCTCGGGCGTGGTGCGCGTGCCGCACCAGGAGGTTGCCAACGCCGTCGGCGCCGCCATCGCACAGGTCAGCGGGGAGGTGGACCGGGTGTTCACCGGCGTGGGCCGGCCGGAGGCGATCGCCGAAGCCACGCGGGTCGCGCGGGAACGTGCCGTCGGCAACGGCGCCGATCCGGCGACGCTGGAGGTGGTCGAGGTGGAGGACCTGCCGCTCGCCTATCTCCCCGGCGATTCGCTGCGCGTGCGGGTGCGCGTCGTGGGCGATGTGTGAATGGGCGTAGTGCCACCATCCCCGCCTCACGGCCGAACCCGTGGTCGAGTGCCCGGGGCCGGCCATGACGGGCGGAAAGCGCTACATCAGCCGCTGCAGCGGCACGCCGGCATCCGCCAGCTTCGCCGCATCGACCGGCTTGCGCGACCGGATCAGCGCCTGGCCGGCGCGGATCTCGCGCGGGTTGCCGGCGGCGGTCACGCCGATCACGCTGTCGTCCTCCGCCAGATGCACGGCGACGAAGGTCCCCGGCGCGCCGCCCTGGCGCACCACCGAGCGTGCCGCATCCGCCGGCAGCCCGGCGACCTGCAGGTTCACCCCGTGCTGATCGGTCCAGAACCACGGCACGTCGTCATACGGTGCGGTCTCGCCGCACATCGCCTTGCCCACCGCGACGCCGTGGTTCTGTGCGTGCCGCCACGATTCCAGCCGCAGCCGCTTGCCGAACAGCTTGTGGTAAAACGCCGTCACGTCGCCCGCCGCATAGATATCCGGCGCGCTGGTGCGGCCCCATTCGTCCACCACGATGCCGCCTTCCAATGCCAGCCCCGCCGCCTCGGCCAGCATCAGGTTGCGCTGCATGCCGACGCCGGCCACGACCATATCGGCCTCGAAGCGGCGTCCGTCGCGGCAGGTTACCACCACGCCGCCATCCGCTGCCTGGTCCAGCCGATCGACGATCACCCCGAAATGCAGCGTCACGCCGGCGTTGCGGTGCAGCGTCTCGATGAACGCCGCGCCCTCCGGCGACACCGCGCGGCCCATGGCGCGCGGCAGCGCCTCCAGCACGGTGACCTCGCACAGGCGCGCCCGCGCCGAGGAGGCGATCTCCAGCCCGATCACCCCGGCGCCGACGCACAGCACGCGCCGCGCGCCGGCCAGCCGGGCACGGATCGCCCGCGCGTCCTCCAGGGTGCGCAGATAGAGCGCGTGGTCGCCGCCGTGGATCGGCAGCCGCCGCGCCTGCCCGCCCATCGCCAGTAGCAGCCGGTCGTAGTCCAGCACCCGCCCGTCGGCCAGCGACACGCGGTGCGCATCCGGTTCCACCGCCTCGGCCGGGGTGCCCAGCAGCAGCTCGATTTGCAGTTCGGCGTAGCGTCGCTCGGGGTGGAAATAGAGGATCGGCGGTTCGGGATCCTCGGTCAGCACGGCTTTGGACAGTGGCGGGCGTTCGTAGGGGCGCCACGTCTCCTCGCCGATCAGCAGGATGCGGCCGGCGAATCCGGCCTGCCGCATCGCCACGGCGGCCCAGGCACCGGCCTGCCCGGCGCCCACGATGATGTGCGTGCCGGCCATTCGTCGCGGCTACCGGCTGCCCTCGGCGCGGCTACCCATGAGCCGCCCGGCGTTGACCGGTGTGGATCCGGGCGGTGGCGTCGCGGGCAGCCAGGCATCGGTCCAGCCCGTCTCGTCCCGGCCGGTGAGCCTGACTTCGGTGGCGCCCGGCCCGGCGCGCCGGACGATCTGGATCGCTGTCGGCACGGTGATCGGCTGGCAATCCGCCGGTCCCGCCTGCTCCCCCCGCATGAGTGCGGCGCGGCGCCGCAGGTCGCCCTCGCCGCGGCACAGCACGGCGCCGGGATCGAGCCGCGGCCAGGCGCTGGGCGGCGCCGGGACGTCCGGCAAGGTCGGCGCCGGGGGCTTCTTCGCCAGCATGCCGCCGTAATTGACGATGCTGTCGGTGGGTGGCCGCACCTGCGCCAAAGCCGGCACGGCCGGAACCAGCAGCGGCGCGGCAAGCAGCCAGATTCGGGCAACCGACGATATCCGCATTTCCCCCCTCCGTGTCCGGAGCACGCCGCGCTTGTATGAAGCGCCCCGGGGTGCCGCGCAACCATGCGCGCTGCTCATTCCGGGGATGCCCGCGACGCCGCAAGTCGTGCCAGCTCCGCCCGGCATGCGGCCGGATCGGCGCGACAGCCGCCTTGCAGCCACCAGTCCCGCGTCGCGCGCAGCAAGGCGCCGACAAGTGGCCCCGGTGGCAGGCCCAGCGCCAGCACGTCACGGCCTTCCAGCGGGAACACCGGGCGCGGCATCGTCGCCAGCCGGGCGCGCAACGCCGCCCATTCGGGTCCCGTCCCGCCATCCAGCCAGGTACGGTCCCGCAGCACCGCGGGGCCGGTGTCGGCGAGCAGACGCCGCAGCGCGTCGTCGTTAGCGTCCGGCGACGCCAGCGGCGCGTGGTGCAGGGCGAGCAGCCGGTCGCGCTCGGCGGTTGAGAGGCGCAGCCGGGCCGCGAAGGCGGCCGGATCGCCGGTCAGCAACGCCGCCAGCCGCAACAGCGGATCGGCCGGCGCGCCCGCCGCGACAATGCGGGCCAGCCGGGCCGGATCGGCGCCCTCCGGGATCGCCGCGGCCAGCACGCCGAGCTCGGCCATCAGCGCCACCGCTTCGCGCGGGTCCGGGACGGCCAGGATGCGGGCGAGCTCGCTCCACACCCGCTCGGCGGACAGGCGGGCGAGGCCCGGCACGCCGGCGCGGATCGCCGCCGCCGCCGCCGGGTCCGGCGGGCCGCCAGCGTAGCGGGCGTGGAAGCGGAAGAAGCGGAGGACGCGCAGGCAGTCCTCGGCGATGCGGGTCGCCGGGTCGCCGACGAAGCGGACGATGCCGGCACGCAGGTCGGCGATGCCCCCGAAATAGTCGAACACGGCGCCGTCGCGGGTCATCGACAGCGCGTTCATGGTGAAGTCGCGCCGGGCAGCGTCGGCGCGCCAGTCGGCGGTGAAGGCCACCTCGGCGTGACGTCCGTCGGTCCGCACGTCGCGGCGGAGCGTGGTGATTTCATAGCCGCGGCCGCCGGATACCGCGGTGACGGTGCCATGCGCGATGCCGGTGGGCACGGCGCGGATGCCGGCTTGCGCGAGCGCCGCGACCACCTGGTCCGGCGGACGTGGCGTGGCGAGGTCGATGTCGGCGACCGGGCACCCGGCCAGCGTGTCGCGCACCGCGCCGCCGGCAATGCGCGCCTCGGGCAGCGCGGCCAGCACCGGGGCGAGCGCGGGGTCGGACAGGAAGGCGGGCGGATTGATGGCCAGGGCGGGTTGCCCGTTCATCGCGGTCCGCCGTGGGCGGGGACGACCCGGCCGTCCTGCAGCGTGGCGGGGACATAGGCCGTGCCGGGAGGCAGCGCGCCCTCCCGATGGAGCCACAGCAACGCGGCGAGCAGCAGCGCCAGCGTTGCGGCGGAGGCGGCGATGAGGCGCGGCGACGGGCGGCCGGCCGGGGCCGCCATGCGCCACGCGGCGAAGACGACGAACGGGGTGAGGAACAGGGCGATCTCGACAAAGCGCATCACGCATCATTACCGCTGGCGCGCTTCGCGCGGGAGAGGTCGATGATGCCTCGGGCGCTTTCACCCGGATCGGCAGCGCCATGCCCCGTCCTGCGCGGCTGATGGTGGGTGGCGTCTCATGGGCGTCTCGTTTCGTGGAGCGTGGGATTGAGTCGCGTGTGGTGAGAGGTGGTTGGGGGTGGGGCCGGGTTGGTTGCCGTTCCCTCGATTGCCGGTGCCGGCGTGCGGCAGCGCAAGGATTTTTAGCACGGAGTTAGGGCGGAGGGGCACGGAGGACCACGGGAGTCGGAGCGGTTCCGCGTGCGGGGGGAGTGGCCGGACGATGGTGGCAGGTGGATCGAGGGTACGCGGGAAAGAGTTGTGTGGCGGTGGGCAGCGGGCCGGGTTTCCGCCGGTCCGGAAGCGGTGCGAGGCGATGGGGTTGCTCCGCGGTGCAGCCGGCGCAGGCCGGGTTGGCCGCCAGCGCTGCATGCGTCCGGACTCCGATGGCCCTCCGCGGCCCTCGGCATGGTCTCCGTGTTGAACATTCTTGCGCTGCCGCGTCCCGCACGGACTTTCGGGACGGGGATTTAGCTCGCCAGCCCACCTTGGATGAGGCGGAGCGCAGGTGGCGAGCGGCGCGGCGGGGCCGGCTTCGTCTCCTCGGAGGGCGCGGGCGGCTGATCCGGCGGTGCCACGGCGGCGCCACCGGGACTCGCGAGACCGCCGCCGGCACTTTGGCCCTCGCCGTGCGGTGGGGAGGTTTTCTTCCGTGCAGCCATGTCGGCCGCCGCACGCTTGTGGCGGTCCTCCTGGAGGGTCAGCAGCAGCGACCGGCTGCGCCGGGACTCCCGGCTGAACCTGGCGAACTGCGTGCGCAACTTCATCGCCGCCTCGCTGACCGGCGGATGCTGCTGGACCTGCCACAGGGAGTAAGACGCATGGGCGCCGGCGACGACATATTGGACCGCCAGCGCAGCCTCGGCGGCATCGGCCGGCGCCAGGGACGTGACCAGGGCGATGGCGGCGGCGTCGCGGCGGGCGAGAGCCTGCTCCGGAGTTGATCCGGGACCCTCCGGCGGGTTGCCGATCGGCGGGGGCAACGCGGCGCGCAGGGTTGGCGCGAGGCGGTCATAGAAGGCCAGCAGGGCTGGATCGGATTGGGGCGGCGGCTGAGGGTCCATTTCTAACAATGTATCGTTAATTTTCCTGACTGTCAAGGCCATATCGACCAGATCGTCGCCGACGAGGCGAAGGAGTTCCGGAAGCTCGGCTTTGCCACCAGCCAGGTGAACCTGAAGGGGGTAGATCCGGATGGCTCGCAGCGGGCGTGGGACCTGTTCGTGAAGGCGCGCCACCCCGACCGCAAGCGGCCCGGCCGCACGTCGATCCAGGCGCCGGCCTGACCCGGTCCTTTTTCGAGCGCCTTCCACCGAGGGGCCACGACTACACGATCCCGAGGCGGCGGAAGATCGGCACCTTGGCAAAATCCAGGACGAAAGCGAAAGCCACCGCCGAGGCGAGCGTGCCGGCCACAACCACAGCCGACAAGGGTGTCATTGCGATACCTGCGACGGCCAATGCCGAAGCGATTGCGATATCGGCAACGGATGACGCGGCAAGCCAAAGGCTTGGGCGGCAGCCCCACATGTGGCGGCGTTGACGAATGGCATAGATCGTCGCCTGACTCCCAAACACCAAGGTGACAAAGACCAGGGTCCTTAGCGCACCGATGCCAAGATTCAGCGCGAACTTTCCAATGACCATGGCACCGACGCAGAACGCCAACAGGCCGATGCCCATCGCGACACCCGCCACCGTCAGGCTGCCGATGCGCCACGCGTTCGGCTCAGGCGACGGACGCACGTTGTCCGTCGTCAAGGACATCGCGAGAAAATCGCCGGCGATCAACAAAATAACCATTAGCAGCGGGGTGAGTATCGCGTGTCCGGTCACGACCAGGCCAACGAATAAGAGCAGCACCGTCACGATCTTCTTGGTAATGGAGTTCAGCGTATAGGTCAGGATGCGCTGGAACGTCAGCCGTCCTTCCTTGACCGCGGCGACAATACCGGCGAGTCCGGGTTCGGTCAGCACCATGCCGGCGGCCGACTTGGCGACGTCGGTGGCGGTCGAGACGGCGATGCCGATCTGCGCCTGGCGCAGCGCCGGAGCGTCGTTGGCGCCGTCGCCGCACATGCCGACGATGTGGCCGCCCTTCTGAAACGCCTTCACAAGTTTATACTTGTCTTCAGGCAGAACGCCGGCGAAGACGGCGAACATCTTCGGATGAACCGCGTCAGGGATTGGCCCAGGCGGACAGACCGCGCCATCGAGTCCCACCGCGTGAGCCACGATGGCTGCCGTCGTCGGCGCATCCCCCGTCACCATCACGGTGCGCACGCCGAGTAAGTGCAATTCGGTGACGAGTGCCGCCGAGTCGTCGCGCGGTGGGTCGCTGAGCGCGATGAGTCCGACCAGTTGCATCCCTGACGGCGGTCCCGCGGCGACGGCCAACACCCTGAAACCTTTTCCCTCAAGTTCCGTCGCCGCCGCCGCCGCGGTCGGCGAGGGTGGCGCGAGGTGGGTCACCGTCGCGAAGGCGCCCTTCACGACCCGCTGCGTCGCGCCACCAGGGTCCGTCACGGTCGCCTCGGACATCTTCGTCGCCGGATCGAACGGGACGAACCTGGCCAGGTTCGGCGCATCTTTCGCTTCCTTGCCTTTCGCGGCCGCGCGAATGGCTGCATCGACCGGGTCCTGCCCCCCATCGGAACTGGCCAATGCAGCCAGGATCAGGACGTGCGCTGCATCGAAGCCGGGCATGGCATGGATCGTCGTGACGGTCAGTGCATTGCGCGTCAGTGTGCCCGTCTTGTCGGAGCACAGGACATCCATCGTCCCCGCTTCATCGACTGCCGAGAGGCGGGTCGGGAGGACGCCCAGTTTTGCCAGGGCCCGCGCGCCGAGTGCCGAGGCAAGGGTAAAGGTGGCCGGCAGCGCGACCGGGATCGATGCGAGGACCGCCGTCAAAACCAGAGGAATGATCTCGGCGAGCGGCAGCCTGAGAAGGTAGGCATAGGCCACCAGCATCACGATGACCACGGCACTGAATCCAGCGAGATTGCGCACCACACGCAGCACCGCCTTTTGCTGCGAACTGACAACATGGGCGATGCGCACGAGCTCCGCGGTGCGGCCAAACTTCGTGGTCGCTCCGGTGGCGGTGACCTCCGCGACCGCCTCGCCGCGCCGGACCAAGGCACCAGCGTAGGTTTGCACGCCTGCGCCGGCCTCGATGGGTATCGATTCGCCGGTGAGCATGGATTGATCGAGCAGGATTTCGCCGCCGGAGAGCTGCACATCGGCGGCGACCACGCCACCGAGGGAAAGCTTTATCACGTCGCCCGGCACCAGTTCAGCGGCGGGCACGGTCTTCCACGCGCCGTCGCGCCGGACCGATGCGCTCAACGCGAGGCGCGACTTCAGTGCGGCGAGGGTTGCCTGGGCACGGCTCTCCTGGAACAGACCGAGAGCCGCGTTGAAGACCAGCAGCCCGGCGATGATCGCGGCCTCGACGTACTTGCCCAGCACGATCTCGAGCACGATCGCGGCTTCAAGCATCCACGGGACCGGTGCCCAGAATTTCTCGAGCGCCATGCGCAGCGGGTGCAGGCTGGTGTCCGGCATCGCGTTAGGCCCGAATTTGTGCAGCCGAAGGCGAGCCTCGTCGCTCGTGAGGCCGCTCGGCAGGTCAGCTATCGCGGCGACCGCCGCTTTGGCAGCAGGTGCGGCACTTGCAGGGAGTAACGGAGTTGTGGTGACCATGATCTACCCTATGCCCGGCAATTCGCTGAGGCCAGCCAGCCGTCGATACGCTTCCGGCCAGGCTGGACCGCGCCTGGCTACGTGATGCAGATTGATCCCTATCACGAACTTCTGCCAGCTTGCGGAACACGTTTTCATGGAAGGACCTGGTATCTCGCCGCACTGGTTTTGGGAACTGTCAGGTCCTGTATGCAGGCACCGCCAGACTTGATGGAGATTGCCATGAGCGAAGAGCTACCCTCACCCAAGAGCGTCGCTTCGGAGGGAGCGGCATCCTACCTACATGGATTGCCGCGCAAGGATTGCCCCTACCCACCCGGCTCCGACGAACGGGAACCGTGGCTGGAGGGTTGGGACCAAGCCGCGGGTCGGGACAGCGCGCGTTGAGCAGCACGGTCCTGGGGGCGGCGTCTCTTCCGGGCTTTGATCCCGTCTTTGAATCCGGCTCCGGGACACCTGACTTGTCCGCGTTGAAGTCCATCGTGGATTCCCTTTGGTGCTTTCCTGTTCCCTCACGAGGCCAAGGGGGCGTCCCGCACGAGCGGTGCACGATCGGCGCCGTTAGCGCCAACCGGCTTCCCGGCTTTGTCGAAAAGATCAAGGAACGGCTTGATGATGTCGATCGGCATCGGAAACACGATGGTGGAATTCTGTTCCGCGCCAATCTCCGTCAGCGTTTGCAGGTAGCGCAGTTGCATCGCGGCTGGAATACTCGAAAGGATCCTGGCGGCGTTGACCAAAGTCTGCGACGCCTGGAACTCGGCTTCCGCATGGATGATCTTCGCGCGCCGGTCGCGTTCCGCCTCCGCTTGCTTGGCGATGGCCCGCACCATGTTTTCCGTGAGCTCGACGGTTCTGATCTCGACGTTGGCAACTTTGATCCCCCAGGCTTCCGTCTGCGCGTCCAGGATGCTCTGGACGTCGGCGCTGAGCTTCTTCCGTTCGGACAGCATCTCGTCGAGTTCATGCTGCCCGAGGACTGCGCGCAGTGTCGTCTGAGCGAGCATGTTTGTCGCGGGAAGGTAGTTCTGCACCCGGATGATCGCCCGTTCGGGATCGACGACGTTGAAGTAGAGCACTGCGTCAACTTTCATTGACACGTTGTCATGCGAGATCACGTCCTGGGTCGGTATCTCGATGACCTGGATGCGCAAATCCACCCGCACCATTTCCTGGATGAACGGAAACATCAACACGAGGCCCGGTCCCTTGACCTTCTGAAACCGCCCTAACGTAAACACCACCGCCCTCTCATATTCGCGCAGGATCTTCACGGTCGCCATGATCACGACGAGGGCCACGACCAGGATGGCCGGGATGACGGACAGACTTAAGAAGGACACGGCATTGCGCCTTTCGGGTGAGACAAGCGAGTTTCATTGCAGCGGATTGGACGAAGCTGCGGACGGGCTCGATTCGTCCCCACCGATGACCGGCGGGTCCGCGAAAATGGTACTATCGATGGCCACGATCGCAGAATACCAGCCTGCGAGGCGGTCCTGGCAGCCCCGGAAACTACCTATGGGCCATTGGCGCGCGGATTCGCCGTCACGCGACGACGTGCTGGCCACCGTCCACCGGCATGATGGTGCCTGTGATGCGACGCGCGCCATCGCTGACCAGGAACGCTGCCAGGGCACCGACGTCTTCGATGTCCACCAACTGGTGCTCGGGCGCGGCCGCGGTCTCCGCGGCCAATAGTTCGTCGAAATGTGCGATTCCGCTGGCCGCGCGCGTGCTGATCGGTCCGGGCGAGATCGCGTTGGCGCGGATCTGTTTGGGCCCCAGTTCGGCGGCGGTGTAGCGGACGGCACTTTCCAGCGCCGCCTTCACCGGGCCCATGAGGTTGTAGTTCGCGACCACCCGCTCCGAGCCATAGAAGGTAACGGTCAGCAGACAGCCGCCATCCGGCATCAGCGGCTCGGCCAGCCGCGCCATGCGGAGGAAGGAATGGCAGGACACGTCCATGGCGAGGCCGAACCCGGCGGCGCTGCAATCCACCACGCGGCCGTGCAAATCGTCCGCGGGGGCAAAAGCGATCGCATGCAGCAGGAAATCCAGCCGCCCCCATTTCGACCGGATCTGCTCGAAGACCGCGTCCAATTGGCCGGGGATGCGCACGTCACAGGGCAGCAGCAGTTCGCAGCCCAGGGAGTCGGTGACAGGGCGCACATACCGCAGCGCCTTGTCGTTCAGGTAGGTTGCCGCGAGACTCGCACCGGCGGCGACGAATGCACGCGCACAGCCGGCGGCGATGCTGGACTCGTTGGCGATCCCGACGACCAGGCCGCGCTTGCCGTGCAGACTTGTCGAAGGCGGACTCTTCATGGTGCCATCTCCTGTCACGTGACCAACCCGCGCAGTGCCGCTTGCGTATGACGTGCGATCATCGTTTCCTCGTCGGTCGCGATGACGCGCACCTCGATGCTGCTGTCCGGCGTGCTGATGCAGCCTGCGTCCGCCGCATTGGCGGCACTGTCGAGGCGCAGCCCGAGCCACGCCAGGCGCGCGCACACCGCGGCACGGATCGCCGGGGCGTGTTCGCCGATACCGGCGGTGAAGACCAGCCCGTCCAGTCCGCCAAGCGCACTCACCAGCGCGCCGGCCTCGCCGGCGACGCGGTAGGTGAACAGCTCGATCGCCTCGCGCGCATGCGGATCGTCGCTGGCGAGCAATACGCGGACGTCGCCGCTGATGCCGGACACGCCCAGCAGGCCGGAGCGGCGATAGAGCATGTCCTCGATATCGGCGAAGCTGTGCCCCTGGCGACCAAGATACAGGATCACGCCGGGATCCAGGCTGCCGCAGCGCGTTGCCATGACCAGCCCATCGAGCGCACTGAAGCCGGTGGTGGTGGCGATGCTGTGGCCGTCGTGCAGCGCGCAGAGGCTGGCGCCGGATCCGAGATGCGCGGCGATGACACGGCCACGCGCCAGGGCGGGAAATTGCCGCCTCAAACAGCCGGCGATGTATTCGTAGGAAAGCCCGTGAAAGCCATAACGGCGGACGCCCGCATCCGATACCGCACGCGGCAGGGCGAACCGGGCGGCCACCGGCGGCAGCGTGTGATGGAATGCGGTATCGAAGCAGGCGACCTGCATGAGCGCGGGACGGGCGGCGGCGAGCGCGTGCATCGGCGCGAGATTGTCCGGCATGTGCAGCGGATCGAGCGGCGTCAGCGCCTCCAGCGCCGTCAGCAGGGCCGGCGTGATCACCTCGGGCGCGATATGGTCAGCGCCGCCATGCACGACGCGGTGGCCGACGGCTGCCAGTCCATCGTGCCCGAGATGGGCATCGGCAAATGCCAGCAGCGCGTCGAGGACGGCGGCAAATGACGGCGTGGTACCTGGCGGCCAGTGTTTTTCGGCCAGGACCGCGCCGTCGCCAGCGCGGGCGAGCAGATGCGGCGCCGCGTCTAGATCCTCGATCTCGCCGCGCACCGTGGCGTTCAGTCCGGCGGCGGTGTCGAACAGGGCGAACTTCACGCTGGACGAGCCGGCATTCAGGGTAAGGATCGAGCCGGCCATCCTCACGTCGCCTTTGCGGCGCGCGCCAGCAGCACGCCCAGCGCGCAAGAGGCGAGGCGGGTGTGTGCGCTGTCGGCGCGGCTGGTCAGGATGATCGGCACACTGGCGCCCAGCACCACGCCGGCGGCCTCGGCCCCGGCCAGGAAGGTAAGCTGCTTGGCGAGCATGTTGCCGGCTTCAAGGTCGGGAACCAGGAGAATGTCCGCCCGGCCGGCAACCGGCGAGACGATGCCCTTTTCCGCGGCAGCCGTCTCGTTCACCGCGTTGTCGAACGCGAGGGGGCCGTCCAGCAGGCCGCCGGTGATCTGGCCGCGGTCGGCCATCTTGCACAGTGAAGCGGCATCGAGGGTGGATCGCATCCTGTCGTCAACGACCTCTACCGCGGCCAGAATGGCCACGCGCGGTTGCGCAATGCCCATGACGTGCGCCAGGTCGATCGCGTTCTGCACGATTGCCGCCTTGTCGGCCAAGGTCGGCGTGATGTTGATGGCGGCATCCGTCACCAGCAGCGGGCGCGGATAGTCCGGTACGTCCATCAGGTAGGCATGGCTGATGCGCCGCGTCGTGCGCAGTCCGGTGTCTGCCGCGACCACCGCGTGCATCAGGTCCTCGGTGTGCAGGTCGCCCTTCATCAGGATCGCGACTTCGCCGGCGCGGGCGAGCGCGACCGCCTGCGCTGCCGCCGCAGGGCCGTCCGGTGCGTCGATCAGGCGAAGCGCGGCGATCTCTGCCCCGGCTGCCCTGGCCACCGCCTGGATGCGTGTGGCGGGTCCGATCAGCACCGGCACGATCAGCCCGGCAGCCGCTGCATCCAGGGCGGGCAGCAGCGAGGCGGCATCGACCGGATACACCACGGCGGTCGGCACCGCGGCACCGCCGGCAGCGCGGGCCAGGAGGGCGCGCGTGGCATCGTGGCGGCCAACCCGCACATAGGGCAAGGCGACCCGCTTGACACGGACCTTTTCGGTCGGTGCGCGGGTGAAGGCGGTGCCGGTGATCACCGCCTCGCCTTTCTGGTTGGTGCAGACGCAGTCCAGGGTCACGTCGCCCTTCGCCGCCTTCTTCCCACTCACCGTGACGGTCGAGGTGATCGTGTCGCCGATGCTCACCGGATGGCGGAAGCGCAGGTCCTGGCCGAGATAGATGGTGCCCGGACCTGGCAGCCTGGTGCCAAGCGTGGTGGAGATCAGGCCGGCCCCCCACATGCCCTGAATGATGATGTGGTGGAACATGTCCGTGGCGGCGTAGGCAGGATCGACATGCGCCGGATTGACGTCGCCGGTGACCGTGGCGAACAGGTCGATGTCGCGCTGCGTCACGGTGTGCGACAGGCTGGCGGTTTCGCCGATGGTCATTTCGTCGAAGGTGCGGTTCTCGATGAACAGGTCGGTGGCTCCGTCCTGCATGGTCATTATCCTTCGAGTACGTAGGTGCCGGGGGCGTCGCAGAGCGGCGTGAAGCCGGGCGCGCCCATCGGCGGCGGATCGACGCGCGGCCCGGCGTGTTGGCGGCCGAGCCATGCGCGCCATTCCGGCCACCAGGACCCGTCCCGCGGCGCCGTGTCGCGTTCCCATTCATCCGGTCCGAACGTGTGGGCGCCGGCGTCGCGTACGCGGATGCGGAAGTGGCGATGTGGGTGGCCCGGCTCGCTGACGATGCCAGCGTTGTGGCCGCCGGACGTCAGCACGAAGGTCAGCTCGCCGTCGTTCAGCAGGTGCAGCTTGAACACCGAATGCCAGGGCGCGATGTGGTCGCGCTCGGTCCCCACGACGAACATCGGCAGCTTTATGTCGTCCAGCGCCAGCGGGCGGCCGGCGACCTGGAAGCGGCCCTCGGCGAGGTCATTGTCGAGGAACAGGCTGCGCAGATACTCGATGTGCATGCGCGCCGGCAGGCGTGTGCCGTCGGCATCCCAGGCCATCAGGTCGAACGGTGCCTCGTGCTCACCAAGCATGTAGTCGCGGATCGCGTGGGACCAGACGAGGTCGCTGGACTGCAGCATCTGGAACGCGCCGCCCATCTGGGCGCTGTCCAGATATCCCTGCGTCTGCATCATATCGTCGAGAAAATTGAGCTGGTCGGTGGTGATGAACAGTTGCAGCTCGCCGGCCTCGGTGAAATCGGTCTGCGCGGCGAACAGTGAGAGGCTGGCCAGCCTGGTATCGTTGTCGCGTGCCATGGTGGCGGCAGCGATGGTCAGCAACGTGCCACCGAGGCAGTAGCCGGTGGCGTGGATCTTCACATTCCCACAGATCTCCTGTACCACGCCGATCGCAGCCATGACGCCCTGCGCGCGGTAATCGTCGAGCGACGTATCGCGCATCCCGGCGCCGGGATTGCGCCATGAGATCATGAACACCGTTTGCCCCTGTGCGATCAGCCAGCGGACCAGCGAGTTGTTCCGGGACAGGTCGAGTATGTAATATTTCATGATCCAGGCGGGCACGATCAGCACCGGCTGGGCATCCACCGTGGCGGTTGCCGGCGTGTACTGGATCAGTTCCATCAATGCATTGCGGAACACGACCTTGCCTGGCGTGGCGGCGAGATTGCCGCCGACGGTGAAGCCGCCGGTGGTTGCATGGCCGTGCGAAGCTGCCTGGTCGTGCAGGAAGTTCGTGAACCCGTCCACGAGGTTGCGACCGCCGGTGGTGCGGGTCGCGTCGATCACCTCCGGGTTGAGCCAGGGGACATTGGAGGGCGACATCATATCGAGCCATTGCCGCACGGTGAACGCGACGATGCGTTCATTGGGCCGGCCGACTCCGCCCGAAGCGTGCACCACGCTGTCCCACCATTCCTCGCCGAGCAGTACTGCCTGAGTCAGCAGGTCATAGGGGGGCTTCTGCCACGCCGGATGAGCGAAGCGATGGTCGCCCGGCCGGGGCGCGATCGCCGTTTTTCCTTGCATCGCGGCCTGCGCGAGGCGCTGCCATTGTGCCAGCGCGGTGCGCCCGAGATCAGCCGTCTGGAACGGCGCGTTCATTGCGTGGGCGGCCCAGTCGCGGAACGCAAGACTGACCGTGCTGGGCGATCGCCCCCCGGTGAAGCGGCTTTGCCAGGCATGCAGCAGGCGGTCGAGATCGGCCGGCGTCGTCACGCGCGGCGACGGTGCCTGGGGTGGCCGAACATCGGGGGCTGACGTGGATCGAACAACCGTTACGGGCATATCCGGCATGGCGTGATGTCCTTCAGTCAAGGGGAGTCAGAACAGGGCGGACCCAGGGCCGGTCGAGGCGGACCGGTCCAGGACCGACCCGACCGGGTCACTCAGCCATTCGCATGGACCAGATCACCGGCCGGCCCGGCCGCTTCCATGCCGGCGTGTACGTCAAGGCGCGAGGGGTTGACCGTGCCGAGGATGGTCTTCGCGCGCGCCATTTCCTGAGCCGTACCGTGCGCCATCACCAGAAAGCTGTCGGCTTTCACGGCGGCCTCGTATTGGAGCACGCTGTCCTTCGGCACGCCGATGCCGTAGAGCGCCGCGCCAAGCGCACCGAGTCCGCCGACCAGGATTGCGCTTTCGATGCCGGAGATCGCCACGGTGGCAAGGTATCCAAGCACGATGACATGCCCCACAAGGGGAACGGTCAGGAACATCCCGCCGAGGAACAAACCCCAGAAACCACCCCAGAATGCTCCCCGCGTGCCCCAGAACTTGATGCGATCGCCGATGTTGTAGAAGCCGACGACTTGTTCCTCGGTATGGTAGCCCTTACCGACGACGCTGAGATGCTGCATCTCGAACCCGGCTTCGGTCAGCTTCTTGATGGCTGTTTCCGCTGCCTGGTGGTCAGCGAAAACAGCGATGACGGTATCGGTTTTTTCCATTTGGTCCTCCTGCGGAACCGGGTGCCGGCTGCGGAGTCCCCCCCCTGCATCGCGCGCTTCGAGCCACACGCAAGGCCGGAAGGGGCCAAAGGCGGCTTTCGAGCGCGTCATCCAGTGAACGCGACAATAGCCGCGACAAGCCCGTGAGGGGAGGTTCGGAAACTACTCAGTCCGCTGAAGTGACAAAACAGAGGCACGAATTGCCGGGCACCGCAATGCCGCATCGAGGCCAACAAATGCATCGATATGGCAACGAGCGCCGCCGGCTGTTACATTGCCCGCGCCTTCTCGCGCAGCTCGAACTTCTGAATTTTCCCCGTCGAGGTCTTCGGCAGCGGTCCGAACGTCACGACACGCGGGCATTTGTAATGCGCGAGATGCGTGCGGCACCACGCGATGATGGCTGCCTCGGTCAGCTCGCGCGCGTCCGGCTTCAGCGTCACGAAAGCCTGCGGCGTCTCGCCCCATTTCTCGTCCGGCCGCGCCACCACGGCGGCCTCCATGACGTCGGGGTGCTGGTACAGCACCTCCTCCACCTCCAGCGACGAAATGTTCTCGCCGCCGGAGATAATAATGTCCTTGGCGCGGTCCTTGATCTCCACGTAGCCGTCGGGATGCATCGCCGCGAGGTCGCCGGTGTGGAACCAGCCACCGGCAAACGCCTCGTCGGACGCTGCCGGGTTCTTCAAATACCCCATCATCACCGTGTTGCCGCGCAGCATCAGCTCGCCCATCGTGGCGCCGTCGGCCGGCACCGGCGCCATCGTCGCGGGGTCCAGCACCGCGGCGTCCTCCAGCGTCGGCGTGTTGACGCCCTGCCGCGCCATGAAGCGCGCCTTGTCCTCGGCGGGCATTTCGTCCAGTCCCGGCTGCCACATGCACACGGTGGCGGGGCCGTAGCTTTCGGTCAGGCCGTAGAGATGCGTCACGGCGAAGCCCATCGCCTCCATGCGGGAGATCACGGTGGAAGGCGGCGCCGCGCCGCCGGTGGCGATCTGCACCACCTGATCGAACCGCCGACGCATGTCCGCCGGCGCATGGATCAGCATCGACAGCACCACCGGAGCGCCGCACATATGCGTCACGCCATGCTCGGCAATAGCGGAAAAAATCGGTGCCGGATCGACGCGGCGCAGGCAGACATGCGTGCCGCCCGCCAGCGTCACCGCCCAGGTGTAGGTCCAGCCGTTGCAGTGGAACATCGGCAGCGTCCACAGATAGACGCAGCGCGGCGTCAGGCCGAAGGTCAGCGCGTTGCCGACCGCGTTCAGATAGGCGCCGCGATGATGCAGCACGACTCCCTTCGGGTTGCCGGTGGTGCCGGAGGTGTAGTTCAGCGCGATGGCCTGCCACTCGTCATCGGGCAACGCCACCGGAAACGCCGGGTCGCCGGCGGCGATGAAAGCTTCGTAGTCCACCGACCCGATGCGCTCGCCGCCACTGGCTTCCGCATCGTCGATATCCACCACCAGCAGCGCGCGGCCGGTCCGCGCCAGGGCGCGGGACATGACGGCAGAGAGCTCGCGATCGACCAGCACAACCCTGGCCTCGGAATGCGCCAGGATGAACGCCACCGCCGCGGCGTCGAGCCTGGTGTTGATCGAGCACAGCACCGCGCCCAGCATCGGCACGGCGTTGTGCGCCTCCAGCATTTCCGGGATGTTGGGGGCCATGATCGCCACCGCGTCGCTCTTGCGGATACCGGCGCCGGCCAGCGCCGACGCGAGGCGCCGCGACCGCTCCAGGAATTGCGCGTAGGTGTAGCGCCGCGCCCCATGGACCACGGCGATGCGCGGCCCATAGACGCGTGCCGCGCGCAGCAGGAAGGAAACCGGCGACAGCGGCACGCAGTTGGCCGGCCGGCGGTCGAGATCCATCGTGAAAGCGGACACGGCAGGCTTCCTTGCGCAGGTTCTGGCCTTCGCCTAGCGTAAGTCACAGCCGCGAAGATTGCCAATCGGGGGGAAATGTCGATGGCGGGCATGATCAAGCTCAGCGTGCAGGACCATGTCGCCGTCGTGGCGATGGACCGGCCGCCGGTGAATGCGCAGAACTCGGAATTCCGCCAGGAGCTGATCGCGACGTTCGATGCGCTGACCGACCGCGACGACGTGCGCGTCGCGATCCTTACCGGCACCGGGAAGATGTTCTCGGCCGGCGCCGACATGCGCGAGCGGCCGAATCCGGAAAACCCTGGCGAGTACTGGCATTTCAACCGGCTGGCGCGCGAGGGCTTCAATGCCATCCACGAATGCGCCAAGCCGGTGATCGGCGCGGTGAACGGCCCGGCGCTTGGCGCGGGCCTCGGGCTCGTCGCCGCCTGCGATATCCTGCTGTGCTCGGACAACGCGGTGCTGGGCATGCCGGAGATCGACGTTGGCCTGGCCGGCGGGGCGGCGATGCTGCAGACGCTGTTCGGCCGGTCGCGCGCCCGGCGCATGTTCTATACCGGCTGGCGCGTGCCGGCGGAGGAACTTTATCGCACCGGCGTGGTGGAATGCTGCGTGCCTCTGGAACAACTGATGCCCGAGGCGATGAAGATCGCCACGGAGATCGCCGGCAAGAGCCCGATCGGCATCCGCTATGCCAAGCAGTCGATGAACACCACGATGCACATGCCGGCGCGCGACGGCTACCGGTTCGAGCAAGGCGTTACGGTGATGCTGAGCAAGACGGAAGACGCGCAGGAAGCGCGCCAGGCGTTCCTGGAGAAGCGCAAGCCGGTGTTCAAGGGGCGCTGAGGCGTGCGCCGGTTGCCGCCTGCGGCGAAGCCGCGCCCCGGCGCTTTGTGGTTGGCGACGGGACTGCGCGGGGCACGGTGAGCGACCCGGGCGCCTGCTTCGCCGCCGGCAAGTCGCTGCGCGAGGCGAGGCGGCTGGATGACGCGGTGGCGTCGCTGCGGCAAGGGCTCGCGTCGCAACCGGGGAACCTGGAGGCGCGGCGCTGGCTCGCGGACACGCTGCTGGCGCAGGGCAACGGGTTGATCCGCGATCGCCCGTGGGACGCGGAGCGCTGCTACCGCGAGGCGATCTATGTCTGGCCGGGCTATTTCGAGGCGATTTCGAATCTGGGCGAGGCGTTGGTGGAGCAGCTCCGGGTGGCGGAGGGGCTGGCGATGTTCCGCACCGCACTGACGCTGCGACCGACCGACGCGAGCACCGGCTTTTCCTACGCGGTCGCGCTGTTGCTGTCCGGCGATCTGGCGGAGGGCTGGCGACAGTTCGAATCGCGTCGCGCGATGGCGGCATGGCACTACGACCGGCGCCACGAGTTGCCGCAATGGCGGGAGGGCACGCCGATCGACGGCCGTCACCTGCTGTTGATGGCCGAGCAAGGGATCGGCGACGTGATCCAGTTCGCGCGCTATGCGCCGCTGCTGGCGCGGCGCGGTGTGCGCGCGACGCTGGAAGTGCCGGGTGTTCTGCGCCCGCTGTTCGGTGCCGTGGCGGGCGCCCAAGCGGTGATCGCGCCGGACGATCCGGCGCCAGGCTGCGACCTTGCCTGTCCGCTGATGAGCCTGCCGCTGCTGTTCGGCACGAGTGCCGCCGGCATTCCGCCCGCGCCGCCGGTGCTGCAAGTTCCGGAGGGCCGCATCGTGCAGTGGAGCACATGGCTGGCGCCGCATGGCGGTTTTCGCGTCGGCCTGGTCTGTTCCGGCGATGCGCGCAATCCGAAGGACGCGTCACGCTCGATCCCGTTCGCGGCGTTCGCGCCGATGCTTGCGATGCCAGGCTGCCGCTTCGTGCTGCTGCAGCCGGACCTGCGGGACACCGATTGCAGCGCGGTCGAAGCTGCTCCGGCCTTGCTGGTTCCGGGCGCGGCTTTGCGCGATTTCGCCGACACGGCGGCAATCGTGGCGCAGCTCGATTTGGTGATTGCCGCGGATACCGGCGTGGCGCATCTCGCCGCCGCGCTGGGGCGGCCGGTCTGGCTGCTGTTGCCGCACCGGCCGGACTGGCGCTGGATGCTGCACCGCTGCGACACGCCGTGGTATCCCACGGTGACGCTGTATCGTCAGCCGCGCCGCGGCGACTGGGGGGCGGTGATCGAAACGGTGCGGCGCGACCTCGCGCTGCGGCGCGCCGCGTAACGAAAGGACGGCCGGATGGATCTGCGATTGCGCGACAAAACAGCGGTGGTGACCGGTGCAAGCATGGGCATCGGTCGCGCCATCGCCAAGGCGCTGGCGGCGGAAGGCGTGCGGGTTGCCGGCGTGGCGCGGCGGGTCGAGCTGATGCAGGCGATGGCGGACGAGGTCGCCGCGGCCGGGCACGCGCGTCCGGTGTTGATCAGGCAGGACCTGATGGCGGAGGACGCCGCCGCGCGAATCCGCGATGCGGCGGCTGCGGAACTGGGTCCCATCGACATCCTGGTGAACAACGCCGGCGGCAGCCGCAAGCTGCCGATCGACGCGCCGGAGGCAAGCTGGGTGGAGGCGATGACGCTGAATTTCACCCGCCAGCGCCAGCTCGCGCATGCGCTGCTGCCGCGGATGATCGAGCGTCGCTGGGGCCGCATCATCAACATCACGGGCAAGTCCGAGCCCGACCATTTGAATGCGGCGTCCTCGGCCAAGGCGGCGGTGCATGCCTGGGCGAAGGGCCTGTCGCGCGAGGTCGGGCAATACGGCATCACGGTGAACTCGATTCCGCCCGGCAGGATCATGAGCGAGCAGATCCGGCGGAATTATCCGGAGGAGTATCGCAAGCAGTTCGCGGAGACGGAAATTCCGGTGCGGTATTGGGGCGAGCCGGAGGACCTGGCGGTGATGGCGGTTTGGCTGGCCTCGCCGCTGGCGCGCTATGTCACCGGCACGGTGATCCCGGTGGATGGAGGGCTGCGTCGCTACCAGTTCTGACCTGACCGAGGCGCGCGCGCTGTGCGATGCGGGGCGGCTGGACGAGGCGGCGGCGCTGTGCCGCACCGTGCTGGCGCGCGATGTCGGCGATCTTGCGGCGCTGCACTTGCTTGGCGTGGTGCTGCTGCGAGGGGGAAACGCGGTGGAGGCGGTGCCGCTGCTGGCGTCCGTCGCGGAGCAATGCGCGGATGCCGGGGTGCTGCATGCGTTGGGCGAGGCGTTGCGCGCGGTCGGGCTGGTGGACGAGGCCGCCGCCCGGTGGCGCGCCGCCATCGCGCTGCGGCCGGACTTGCCGGAGTCGTGGCTGGCGCTCGGCAATGTGCTGCTGGAGCAGGATGAACCGGCGGAGGCCGAGCATTGTTTCCGATCGGCGATCGCGGCGCGGCCGGATTTTGTCGAGGCGCTGAACAATCTGGGCAACGCGCTGGTGGCGCTGCACCGGCTGGAGGAGGCGGGGCAAAGCTATGCCACCGCGCTGACGCTGCGTCCCGACAGTGCCAATACCGGCTTTGCCTATGCGCTCGGGTTGCTGCTGGGCGGCGATTTCGCGGAAGGCTGGCGGCAGTTCGAGGCGCGGCGCGAGGTCGGGCCGCTGCGCTGGAACTATCAGCGGCGGCCGGAACTGCCGCGGTGGCAGCCGGGCATGGCGCTGGAAGGCAAGCGCGTGCTGCTGATGGCAGAGCAAGGCGCGGGGGATGTGATGCAGTTCGTGCGGTATGCGCCGTTGCTGGCGGCGCGCGGCGCGCGGGTGGTACTGGAGCTGCCGCACGAGATGCACGGCGTGTTCGCGCGAATGCCCGGTGTGGCGCGCATCGTCGCGTTGGAGGATCCCGTGGCGGATTGCGACGTCGCGTGCCCGTTGCTCAGCCTGCCGCTGTATTTCGGCACGACGCTCGACAGCATTCCCGCCGCGGTGCCGTATGCGGCGGTATTGCCGGAGCGGTTGGAACATTGGCGTGCATGGCTTGGGCCGGCGCGTGGAAGGCGCATTGGTTTGGTGTGTTCCGGGCGGCCGGAGCATCCGCTGGACCGCAACCGCTCGGTGTCGCTGCAGCGCCTCGCGCCGATTTTGGCAGTGCCCGGCTGCGAGTTCGTGCTGGTGCAGCAGCAGGTGCGCGACCGCGACCAGGCGGCGCTGGCGGCGGTGCCGGCGTTGCGTCGGGCCGGCTCGGAACTGCGCGACTACAGCGACACGGCCGCGCTGCTGGGATTGCTCGACCTGGTGGTGACGGTGGACACGTCGGTCGCGCATCTGGCCGGTGCGCTGGCGCGGCCGGTTTGGCTGATGCTGCCCTTCGCGCCGGATTTTCGTTGGCTGCTGGGGCGCGGCAACAGTCTGTGGTATCCAACCATGCGGCTGTATCGCCAGCCGGCGCGCGGCGACTGGGATTCGGTGATTGCGGCGGTGCAGCGGGATTTGCACGGGCTGCCATAGCGGGGCGGAACGATGCGGCAAATGGTGCTGGTGGGGTTTTTGCAGGCGCAGAACTGCACGATTCTGGCGAGCTCGTGGCGGCACCCGTTGTCGCGCTCGGATTTCACCACCGCGGCCTATTACCAGAAGATCGGCCAGGTGCTGGAGGAGGGCAAGTTTCAGCTCGCATTCTTCGACGACCGGCTGGCGATGCCGGACATCTATGGCGGCAATCCCGCGGAGGTGGTGGCGAACGGCGTGCGCGTGGTGAAGCTGGACCCGGTGGCGACGCTGCTGGCGATGGGCTTCGGCACGCAGCGCATGGGGATCGGCGCCACCGGCTCCACCACCTATTACGAGCCGTTCGACCTGGCGCGGCGGTTCCAGACCGTGGACCACATGATCGGTGGGCGCGCGGCATGGAACGTCGTCACCTCGGTGAACGACGGCGAGGCGCACAACATGGGGCGGGAGATGCACCTGGCGCACGACCTGCGCTACGACCGCGCCGACGAGTTCATGGAAATCGTGCTGTCCTGCTGGGAAGGCTGGGACGACGACTCGTTGGTTGTGGACAAGCAGAGCGGCCTGTTCGCGCATCCCGACAAGGTGCACCGGCTGGAGTATCACGGAAAGTTCCTGAATTCGCACGGCACGTTCACCGTGCCGCGGTCGCCGCAGGGGCATCCGGTGATCATCCAGGCGGGCGCCAGCGACCGCGGGAAGGCATTCGCGGTGCGCTGGGCGGAGACGGTGTTCGTGAGTTACCCCAGCTTCGAGGAAGGCCGGCGCCAATACGCCGATTTCAAGGCCGCGCTGGCCTTGCAGGGCCGCGATCCGGACCGCGTGACGGTGAACACCATCGCCTTTCCGGTGGTGGCGGAGACCCGCGCCGAGGCCGAGGACAAGATGGCGCTGGTCAACGCGCTGTATCGCGAAGTGGATGGGCTGTCGCTGCTGTCCGAAGCGATGAATTTCGACTTCAAGACGAAGGGCATGGACGAGGCGTTCTCCGACGAGGAGATCGCCGGCATGTCGGGCATGCAGGCGATGCGCGACCGCGTGCTGCGCGCCATCGGGCGCAATCCGACGGTGCGGGACTTCCTGGAAGTGACGCGGCGAGGGCGCCCGCACGAGGCGATCGTCGGCAGCGGCAAGGACGTGGCGGACCGGCTGGAGCAATGGTTCGCCGAACGCGCCTGCGACGGGTTCGTGGTGGCGGCGACGCACATTCCCGGAGCGTTCGAGGATTTCGTGCGCTTCGTGGTGCCGGAGTTGCAGCGGCGGGGACTCTATCACAAGGATTACACCGGGACCACGCTGCGGGAGAATCTCGGATTGCCGTATCCGCCGGCGGGGTGGTGGAAGGCGCAGTGACAGGGAGGAAAAAATGTCCGGAACCAACTGGCAGATCAGCGGCGAGTACATGGAAAGTTGCGACTGCGACTATCTGTGCCCGTGCATCTACACCAACCCGCAGGGCGCGGCGACATACGACAATTGCACGGCCGCGTTGATATTCCGCATCGACAAGGGCCGGTCCGGTGGGGTCGGCCTCGACGGCTTGTGCTTCGCGCTGCTGATCTGTTCAGGCAAGGTCATGGCCGACGGCAACTGGATCTTTGCCGCGGTGGTGGACGAGCGCGCCGATGCGGCGCAGCGGCCTGCGTTGTCGGCGATCGTCAGCGGCGACGCCGGCGGCACGCCGGGAATGATCCGGGCCAATCTGGTGAGCGACTTTCGCGGCGTGGCATTCAAGCCGATCGCGTTCGCCATGGAAGGGCTCAAGCGGTCGGTGTCGATCCCCGGCATCCTGTCGTTCGAGATCGAGGGCGTGGCCTCGCGCAACCGCGGCGGCGAGCCGTTCTTCATCGACAACACGGCGCATCCGGCCAACCGGCGGCTGGCGCTGGCGCGCGCGGGGCAACTTCACGTGCACGGCTTCGGGCTCGACCTCGACATGGTGGGCAAGGGCAATAACGGCCATTTCGCGCCGTTCGCCTGGGCCGCCTGAACCAGCATGCCGGCCGGGGCGCCGTCCCGCGACCGGACCGTCGTTCGGCCGGGGCGCGGGTGCGCCGATGCGTCTGTTCGGGGCAGATCGGATGTTGCGGGATTGATCACCGCGCCATCGCCTGGGCGGCGGGAAGCGCGGCCTGGATCAGTTGCAGGCACCGCGCCCGGTCGCCCGCCGCCAGCGCGTGCAGCGCCCGGCTGATCTGCGCCACCGCCGGATTGTCGCTCGGATTGTTGGTCTGGCCGTATGACACCGAGCGATCCAGCAGGCGCGTCTGCGCCTGCTCCAGAGCCTGCTGCGCCTCGCCGGTCCGGCCGGACGCCAGTGCGCTCTGGGCCGCACGCAGGTAATCGGCCGGCGACGCGTTCGGACCGAGTTGGGGCGACGGCAGGTTGGGCGCGATGTCCGACCGCATGTCGCGCTGGTCGATGTTGCTGGCGCGGTTGCCCATCGGCATGGACATGCCGGTGCCGATGTCGTTGCCCGGTCGCGCGCCGGTGACGGGATTGGCACCGGGCGGCACTGCCGTGGCGGCCTGCGGATAAGCCGGCGCCGTGGCGGCTGACGGATAGGCGGGCGCCGCGCCGGTTGGGCGATAGGCCGGTGCCATGCCGGGCGCGGTGCCGGTCTGCGCCAGGGCCGGCGCGATCAGGCTTGCGATCAAGGCGGCGGAAAGAAACGTGGAGCGCATGGAAGCGGTCCCCTCTGCTGCGGTAGGTCGGCATCTGGCTACGCGCGGCACCGGCCGCAATTGTGGCGGGCGGCACGGTCGCGCGATGACAATGCGTTGAGCGCCGCTCAGCGCCAGCGGCGGTGGAACCACAGCCATTGGTCGGGGTGCTCGCGCACCCAGCGTTCCACGACCTCCGTGATCATCTGCATGGCCGCGGGCACGTCCACCTGGCCCGCCGCGTCACGCGGCAGTGCGAACGGGCCCTCGGCGAGGATGCGGAACCGGCGGTCGGGCAGGCGGATCACGCGGACGCCGATGATCGGGCAGTCGAACTGCCGCGCGAGTCGGGCGATCGTCGGGTTCGCCTTGCAACGCCGGCCGAAGAACGTCACGTCCACGCCGCGCGAGAAATGCTGATCCACCAGCATGCCGAGATGCTCGCCGCGATGCAGCGCCCCAGCCATCTCCAGCGCGGCGTGCGCGCGGGTGCGGATCAGGTGGCCCATCAGCGGCGCGCGAATGCGGTTGATTTCGCGTGCCACTGCCTTGTTGTTGGGCATGCGATAGACCACGGCGGAGGGCAGCCCATGCGCCGCCGCCGCCACCGCCGGCAGTTCCCAATTGCCGAGATGCGCCGCGAAGCACAGTGCCGGCTTGCCGTCGTTCAGCAGGTCGTAGAACATCTGGGCGTGGTCGGTGAGCATGCGGCCGCTGTTCGGATGCGCCGGGTCGTAGTCCCACAGCCGCGCGAGATGCACGTATTCGCCGGCGACGCGGCCCAGATTGTCCCATGCGCCGCGCAGCGTCGCCTCGATCCAGGCCGTGTCGCGTTCCGGAAAGGCGGCGCGCAGATTGGCGCGGCCGATGCGGTGTGCCGGCAGGAGCGGGCCGACGCCACGACAGATCGCGCCGCACAGATCGGCGGCGCGGTCGGGGTCGGTGCGGCGCAGCGCGTGCAGCAGCCACTTGACGATCCGTCCGACGATGCGGTCGCCGTACAGCGACAGGCGGCGCCGCATTCAGAGTTCGACCAGCAGCTTGCCGAACACATCCCTGGCCTCCAGGCGGGCCAGGCCGGCGCGGAAGTCCTCCAGCGGATACACCGTGTCGATCACCGGCCGCACGCCGGAAGCGATGCGGTCCAGCGCGCGCGACAGGGCCGCGAGCGGCGCCCCGAACGAGCCGATGATGCGGTATTGCTGCTGGAAAAGCTGCATCAGGTTGATGCTGCCGGACGGGCCGGAGGTGGCGCCGCAGGTGACCAGACGGCCGCCGCGCTGCAGCGAGAACAGCGAACCGGCCCAGGTGTCGGCGCCGGTGTGCTCGAACACCACGTCCACGCCCTGCTTCCCGGTGAGCTTGCGCACCACGCCCTCGAACCGGTCCTCGCGGTAGTTGATCACGTGGTCGGCGCCGAGCGCCTTCGCCTTCGCCGCCTTGGCGGTGCTGCCGACGGTGGCGATGACCGTGCAGCCGATGGATTTGGCGATGCAGATGGCGATGCTGCCGATGCCGGAGCCGCCGGCCTGCACCAGGAGCCATTCTCCGGGCTCCAGCCGGGCGTTGTCGAACAGCATGTGTTCGACCGTCGCGTAGGCGACCGGGACGGTGGCCGCGTCGTGCAGGCTTACCCCCGGCGGGATCTTCACCACCAGCCGTGCCGGATGGTTGGTCAGCTCCTGGGCGAAACCGTCGATGTGGAATCCCCGGACGCCGGCCGGGTTATCGCACAAATTCTCCCGCCCGCTGCGGCACGGCTTGCAGGCGCCGCAGACCAGCGCAGCGTAGGGCACGACGGGGTCGCCGGGGGCCAGGCCGGTCACGCCCTTGCCGACCGCGACCACTTCGCCCGCCGCCTCGGCGCCCACCACCAGGGGGAATTCCCGCTTGGCGAAAGCCATGCCGCGGAAGCCCCAGACGTCGATGTGGTTCAGCCCGACGACGCGGATGCGGAGCTGCACCTCGCCCGGGCCGGGCGGCGCGGGCACGTCACGCCGCGCGACGGCGACCTCACGGTCGGCGAGAAGCTGCAGGGCGCGCATGGTCGGCATGGGGCGGCTGGGCTCCTGGAGATGTGGCTGCCGGAGATGTGGCCGCATGCTCCTAGTTGGCCGGCCGAGGCGGGGCAATCCCCGCTACCCGACATACGCCCGCGGTTGCGCGTCCACGTGCGCGTCGGCCTGTGCGTCGGCGGAGACGACGCGGTTGCGTCCCGCGTCCTTCGCCGCATACAGCCTGGCGTCGGCGCGTGCCAGGATCTGCTCCAGCGTCGCGTCGGCATCCCGCGCCATCGCCAGCCCGATGCTGACGGCGATGCCGATCATACGGTCGCCATGGCGTAGCGGCGTGGCGGCGACCTGGGCGCGTAGGCGTTCCGCGACCTGGCAGGCGGCCTCGCTGGGAATCCCCGGCAACACGATGCCGAACTCCTCGCCGCCCAGCCGGCCCAGCAGGTCGATCCCGCGCACGCTGCCGCGGAGCTGGGCGACAAAATGCTTCAGCGCCTCGTCGCCGGCATGGTGGCCATGTCGGTCGTTGATCAGCTTGAAATGGTCGATGTCGAGCATCAGCACGGCAAGGCATTGCCCGAGCTGCCGTACCCGCTCCAGCTCGTGCTGGCCCAGCGCCAGGAACTGCGCGCGGTTCAGCGTGCCGGTGAGGCCGTCGGTGGTCGCCATGCGGCGGAGCTGCGCCTCCAACTGGCGCCGCTCGGCGACCTCGCGCTCCAATTGCTGTTTCGCCTGCTCTGCCTGGCGCGCGCATTCGTCCGCGGATTCGGCCAGCGACGCGAGATAGGCCGCCTGGTTTTCCAGCGTCTCAGTGCTGAATCGCTGGTCGGCGATGATCCGTTCCGCGGCGTCCCGCGCCTGCGCCTGCAGTTCCTGCACCCGCTTCAGGTGGGTGATGTTGGCGTAGGTCAGGACGCGGCCGCCGTCGGAACAGGGCATGCAGCGGAACAACAGGCGCCGGCCGTCACGCAGATCGATTTCGGTGGGTGCGATGGCTCCGGCGCGTACCGCCGCATCGCGCCGGTCGAGATAGGCCGGCAACTCCGCCGCCGGCAGGTCATACAGGCGGTTCCTGGCGACATGCTCGAGCAAGGCGCGGAACGTGGCGCCAGGCACCAGCAACTCCCGCGGCAACGCCAAGGTCTCCGTGAAGCGCCGGTTGACGAACCGCACGCGCAGGTCGCGGTTGAGCAGGATGATGCCGAGATCGACGAGGTCGAGCGCCTCGGCCAGGCCGGCAAGAATCGCTTCGGCAGGTTCGGACATCAGGAACCGGGGCATGGCCGCCAGTCTCGCGCGGCGAGGTTAGGCATTGGTAAACGCCGGGGCCGCTCGGGCGCGGTGGTTGCGGCACTTTCGGCGCGGCGGCCGGCTTGCCGGAGCCGCATGGGCGTGGTTCGACATCAGGCCGCCAGTCGTGAGGGTCCGGTTGGGGGGGGCCTTGGGGTTGGCCGGTGGGTCGTGGGTCAGTTTGGATGGGGGGAAAATGGTTCGGATGCGGCGGTTCATGCCGGTGGACTCCGCTATCGCCGCTTGCGGTGGAGAGCGGACGCAAAGGGCTGGACCCACTCACCGCTCCGGCCGAAGCCTACGCCCCCGATACCGATCGGGCCGGGCCGGACGCGTCCGCACGCTCGGCGGAATGGCTCGCCCGTTGGCTCGCCCTGCTGATCTGCTTCCTCCTGGAGCCTTTGAACGCCCTT
>DATLQW010000045.1:0-16193 GCA_035535035.1 Acetobacteraceae bacterium | reverse complement strand
GTGCGACGCGTGCTTTGGTGCCCGCCGGATTTTTCCATGTCGCGGAAATCCGGGGAAACCGTGGAAATTCCCGCCGAACTACTGAACCGACTCGTCCAGACTCTCTGCCTCGCCGCGTGAATTGCGCAAAGTCGAGCTAAGGTTGACCGAAGGAAGGTCCAGGGGCTTTGCCCCCGGATCCCATCAAGGGGCTCTGCCCCTTGAATCCCCGCCAAGGGCGGAGCCCTGACCTTCCTTCCTTCAGCCGACTGCCCTGGAGTCGTCCGGCGCGTCCGCGTCCGGCGTCGTCTGCACCGGCCCGCTGTCCAGCCCCTTGGCGGCCAAGTCGCGATCCATCAGCTCGATCACCGCCATGTCCGCCGCGTCGCCGTAGCGCATGCCGGCCTTCAGCACGCGCGTATAGCCGCCGGCACGGGCGCGATAGCGCGTGGCCAGCGTGTCGAACAGCTTGTTCACGATCGTATCGTCGCGCAGCCGCGCATAGGCGCGCCGCCGGTTGGCCAGCCCGCCTTTCTTGCCGAGCGTGATCAGCTTCTCCGCCACCGGCCGCAGCTCCTTCGCCTTCGGCAGCGTGGTGGTGATTTGCTCATGCTTGATCAGCGCCACCGCCATGTTGCGGAACATGGCCTGGCGATGGCTGGACGTGACGTTGAGCTTCCGCCCGGCAACCCCGTGACGCATGGTTCAGTTCCCCTTCCGGCGCCGGTTAGAACGGCTCTTCGAGCCGCTTGGCAAGATCCTCGATATTCTCCGGCGGCCAGCCCGACACCGTCATGCCAAGCGACAGCCCCATCGAGGTCAGCACTTCCTTGATCTCGTTCAGCGACTTCCGCCCGAAATTCGGCGTGCGCAGCATCTCCTGCTCGGATTTCTGCACCAGGTCGCCGATATACACGATGTTGTCGTTCTTCAGGCAGTTGGCCGAGCGCACCGACAGCTCCAGCTCGTCCACCTTGCGCAGCAGGTTGCGGTTGAACGGCAGGTCGTCCTGCGGCTCCTCCGCGCGAAGCTGCTGCGGCTCCTCGAAATTGATGAACAGTTGCAGTTGGTCCTGCAGGATGCGCGAGGCCAGCGCCACCGAATCCTCCGGCGTCACCGCGCCGTTGGTTTCCACCGTCAGCAGCAGCTTGTCGTAGTCGGTGACCTGGCCGACGCGGGTTGGCTCGACGCGGTACGACACGCGGCGCACGGGAGAATAGATCGCATCGACCGGGATCAGGCCGATCGGCGCGTCTTCCGGCCGGTTGGCGGCCGATGCCACATAGCCCTTGCCGAGGTTGACGGTGAACTCCATGCCGAGCTTCACGCCGTCGTCCAGCGTGCAGATCACCAGTTCCGGGTTCATGATGTCGATGTCGTGGCCCGCCTGAATCTGGCCGGCGCGCACCTCGCCCGGGCCGGTGGCGGTCAGCGTCATCCGCTTCGGCCCCTCGCCGTGCATGCGCAGCGCGAGCTGCTTGATGTTCAGCACGATGTCCGTTACGTCCTCGCGCACGCCGGGAATGCTGCTGAACTCGTGCAGCACGCCATCGATCTGCACCGCGGTCACCGCGGCGCCTTGCAGCGACGACAGCAGGATGCGGCGGATGGCGTTGCCGAGGGTCATGCCGAAGCCGCGCTCCAGCGGTTCGGCGACCACCGTAGCCATGCGCGACGGATCGGCGCCGGGCTCGACTTCAAGCTTTTCGGGCTTGATCAGGGATTGCCAGTTCCTCTGAATGACTGCGCTCTGCCTCATGGCCTGGATACCTTTCGAACCGCGCCGCGGCACGGTTCAGCTACTGTCAGCAGCGTCGCACGCGGGGTGCGGCCCCGCCTGGGCAAGAAATCAGACGCGCCGGCGCTTGCGCGGCCGGCAACCGTTATGCGGGATCGGCGTCATGTCGCGGATCGCGGTGACCGAGAAGCCCACCGCTTGTAGCGCCCGCAGCGCGCTTTCGCGACCCGAGCCGGGTCCGCTCACCTCGATCTCCAGCGTTTCCATCCCATGCTCGCGCGCCTTCTTGCCGGCGTCCTCGGCGGCGACCTGCGCCGCATAGGGGGTGGACTTGCGGCTGCCCTTGAAGCCCTGGCTGCCGGCCGATGACCAAGCGATGGCGTTGCCCTGCGCGTCGGTGATGGTGATCACCGTGTTGTTGAACGTCGCTGCCACGTGGGCGACGCCAGACGTGATATTCTTGCGCTCCTTCCTGCGGGGGCGCGCGGTGGTCGTGGCCGGTCTCGCCATTTGCGGTGGTCCTGTTTCAATTCCGCGCCGCCCCGTTTGGCGGGGCGGCTGCCGTCATGCGTGTTGGTCGGCGCCGTGTGGCGCGACCGGCCTATTTGGTGACTTTCTTCTTGCCCGCAATCGCCACCGCCTTGCCCTTTCGGGTGCGGGCGTTGGTGTGGGTTCGCTGGCCATGCACCGGCAGTCCCCGGCGATGCCGCAGGCCTCGATAGCAGCCGAGGTCCATCAGCCGCTTGATGTTCATCGCCACTTCACGCCGCAGGTCGCCCTCGACCTGATATTCCCGGTCCACCAGTTCGCGGATGCGCAGCACCTCCTCATCCGAGAGCTGGTTGACCCGGCGCTCGATGGGGATGCTGAGCCGGGTGCAGATTTCCGCCGCCTTGGTCGGACCGATACCGTATATGTATCGCAGGCCAATGGTCACACGCTTGTTGGTCGGGATGTTCACGCCGGCAATACGCGCCACGCCTGCCACTCCTGTCGGCCCGGCGCGAAGGCCGGACGCTTGCTGCATAGCCCCCGGGAAAGGGCGAGAAACCGCCAAACGACACCGCCCCCAAACGGGGGTGCGCCGAAGCCGCGAACTATAGGCTCGGCCGGACGGGAGTCAACGATGCGCGATCAAGATTTCGTGTGAGCAGGGTCCGGCGCCGGCAAGATGGTCTTCGCTTGGCGGATCGGTGGAACGTCGCGCAGCGATAATAGCGAGCGCGGCGCGCCTTGCCTTCTGCCTCGTCCGGGTTGCCGACAGACCTGCGGGCCGGCGATGCGGCGCGGAGGGCACTGCCTCGCCTGATCGCGCTCACTATTGCCGCACGCCGGTCTCGGGTTGATCGGCGATGCGGCGCGACCCGGCGTTTGACGCGGGAGCGGCGAAGGGGAGCAAAGCCGCGGCCAGTTCCGCGGTGTTGAACGGCTTCATGACCATGCCACAGCCACGCTCGGTCCAGGACTCACGCGCATCGCTCTCGACGTAGCCGGTCATCAGGAGCACCGGCAGCCCCGGCCGCAGCATCACGGCCAGTGCGGCAAGCTGCAGGCCGGTCATTTTGGGCATGGCGAAATCGGCCAGCAGCAGGTCGAACTCCGCCGCTTCGCGCAACAGCGCCAGCCCCTCCGGTCCGCTCCCGGCGGCGGTCACGGCGTGCCCGAGTTCGCTCAGCATTTCCTGGGCGGCTTCGCGGACGTCCGCGTCGTCGTCCACCAGCAGGATGCGCAATTGCCGCATCCCGGCCATCGTTTCCACTGCCGCCGGTGGCTCGTCCGGCTCCGGCGTCGCGCGCGGCAGGTAAAGGCTGATCGCGGTTCCCATGCCCGGTGCGCTGTCGATCGTTACCGTTCCTCCGGCCTGGGTGACGAACCCGTACACCATGGACAGCCCAAGCCCGGTGCCTTTGCCGGCGCCCTTGGTAGTGAAGAACGGCTCGAACACTCGCGCCTGAACCTCGGCCGGCATGCCGTGACCGGTGTCGCTCACCGTGATCATCACGTAATCGCCGAGCGGCAATGCGGTTTGGCCGGAGCCCGGCCGCGCCGCCATGACGTTTCTTGTCCGGAAGACCAGGGCGCCGCCCTCCGGCATCGCGTCGCGCGCGTTCAGCGCGAGATTGAGCAGGGCGACCTCGAGTTGCACGGGGTCGGCGACGGCCGGCCAGAGCTCGGCGGCAAGGTCCTGATGCAGGCGGATCATCGGCCCGATGGTGCGCCCGAGCATGTCACTCATGCCGCCGGCCACGTCGTTCGCGTTGACCGGCCGCAGCACGAGGTCCCGCTTGCGGGAAAATGCCAGCATGTGCGCGGTAAGCTTGGCGCCGCGTTCGGCCGCCCGCAGCGCGATGCTCAGCAGCCGGTGGACCCGCGCCTCCTCCACGCGCTTCAGCGCGATTTCCAGCGAGCCGAGGATGGCGGCCAGCAGGTTGTTGAAGTCGTGCGCGACGCCGCCGGTAAGCTGGCCCAGCGCATCCAGCTTCTGTGCCTGAGCCAGCGTCGCCTGGGCACGGTGCCGCTCCTCGGCCTCGGCGGCGAGTTGGGCGTTGGCATCGGCCAGCGCCTGCGTGCGTTCCTCGACGCGATGTTCCAATGTCGCGGCGAGTTCCAGAAGCCGGGTTTCGGCGATGCCGCGGTCACGCTGGCGCTCCGCCAACGCGAATGCGAGGGCATTGAGCGCTTGTCCCAGGCGGCCGAGTTCCGAGCGGCCGCTGGTCACGCGGGCGCGGCGTGCGTAGTCACCGCGGCGGAGGCGCTCGGCGGTCTGCAGCAGGTCGCGAACCGGCAACTGGATGAAACGCCTGGCCATCAAGGCGGCAATGAGCAATGCCAGGGTCAGGCCGGCGATGATCAGGGCGATGCCGTTGCGTGTGGTGGTGTCCAGCGCGGCGAAGGCGGCTTGCTTGCCGCGGGCCGCAAGCATGTGCAGCCCATAGCGGCTGTCGCTGACGGGTGCCACGGCCACGATCCGCGCGACGCCCGCCGGTCCGGTCACGTCGGCGGTCGCCGGCTGGTGCACCTGGATCGCCTGCAGCATGCCCGGCGGCGGGGCGCCGCCGACGCTCACGTCGCCATCCGAAATGTGCAGCAGGACGGTGCCGTTCCGGTCCACCAGCGTCAACGCGGCGTCCGGCGGCAGCTTCGTGGCGAGGTCGCGGCCGAGCCGGTGAAGATCGAGCGACAGCACCAACACACCCAGCACGGTGCCGTCGGCCAAGGCGATCGGCCGCGCCATGGGCAGAACCGGCGCATGCGTAAGGGGCGACAGCGCGTAGCCGCCCACCACGAATCCGCCGCTTGCGAGCGCGGCGTGGAACCAGGCATGGCCGGTCTCGTAAGCTGCCTGTCCCGGGCGGCTGGTGCAGAACGCGCGGCCGGACGGATCGGTGGCGACGATGCTCTCGTAGCTCGGATAGTCCTGCTGCAGCTTGCTGAGCAATGCGGAGCACAGCGGTGCATTGCGCTGCTGAATCGCCGGCGTCTGCTGCAGCGCGGTCAGGAGCTGCCTGGCACCTTCGATCACGCGATTCATCTCGCCGGCGCCGGATTGCGCCAGTTCGAGGATTTCGCGCCGCACTTCGGCCTCGCGCGCCCGGCGCAGTTGCACCTGGTCGATCGCCAGCAGCGCCACCGCCGGTAGCATGCAGACGAGGACGAGAAGGATCAGATGCAGGCGCAGGCTCATGCGGCGAGTGTAACCACCTCTCCCGCACGGCGGGAAAAGATTTAGGGGAGGCGCCGCCTTGCGCCGTTGCGGCGCAACAGGAACTCGCGGCCGAGCTTCACCATCGGCACCCCGTCGTATTCGACGATGTCCGCCGTCGCATAGGTCTCGTGCCATGAATCCGGAATGAAGCTGCCGGTGCCGACGACGTCGATCGGCGCCCTGGCGTCGGCCATCACCCGGCATTTGTCCACGCCGAAGCCGGACGACGCGACGATCCGCACCTTGCGGTAGCCGGCGGCGTCCAGCGCCTCGCGCGTGTGCCAGATCGCCGCGGCGGATACGCCGGTGCCGACCAGGTAGCGCAGCTCGGTCTCGCTGCGGTAGCGCCGGATGGCGCCGGGGGCGTGGCGCTCCAGCACCGCGTAGCTCTCGGCCGGACCGAGGCCCTCGACGAACCGGCCGCCATGCGTGTCGAGGCGGAACGAAAGCTGGCCCGCTTCGGCCAGGCCGGGGAAGCGCGCGCAGACCGCCAGCGCGTCGGTGACCTCGCGGCCGAAATAGTCCGCCAGCACGGTCATCGGCTCGTCGGGAAAGGTGGCGCGGAACATCTCGGCGGCGCGCACCGTCGATCCGGCATAGCCGATCAGCGAATGCGGCATCGTGCCGTAGCCGCGCGCCGCGCCGAACCAGTGCGCGGTGCCGTCATTGGCGTTGCCGATAAAGCCCCTGGCGCCCTCGCGCCGCGCCGCCTCGCTGCCGACCGCGGCGGCATAGGCCATCATGTCCTGCATCTCGGCCCCGGCGCAGTGCCGCGCCTCCATCGCCAGGAACCCGACCCGCGGCAGCGCCAGGCTCATCTGGTAGGCGTTGTGCGCTGCCACGCAGGGGGGGCCGATCTTCTGCAGCAGGATGGTTTCGAGATCGGAGAGCTGCACGAAACTGCCGGTGATATACACCAACGGTTCGCCGGCGCCGACCCAGGCGCCCTCGGGATACATCAGGTCGATGTCGAACGTCGTGCCGCGCGCCGCCGCCACGGTTTCCAGCCACTCCGTCATCAGCCGCGGCGCGGAGATCACCGGGCGGCGCAGGAACACCGCGTAGGTGACGCGCTTGTCGCCGAAGCGGGCAACGACCTCCTTGGTGCGGTTGAAATAGCTGTCGGCGCGGGCGGCGATGTCCGCCGCCAGAGCGTCGCGCGCGCCGGTTGCATCGTCCGCCATGGAGTCAGGCGCCGAACACTCCCCCTCCCCTTGTGGGAGGGGGTTGGGGGGGGGGGGGCGTCCACCCGTTGCCAGCGGGTGTACGCACCCCTCCCCTCGACCCCCTCCCACAAAGGGAGGGGGAGAACGTTGTACCATCGCCCCGCATTACTGCGCCGCCGCCTGCGTCTGGCCGGCCAGCGCGCGGCGCTGCTTCAGCTCCTCCGCCACCAGGAACGCCAGCTCCAGCGATTGCTCGGCGTTCAGCCGCGGATCGCAGAACGTCTCGTAGCGTTCGGTGAGGTCGGCTTCCGTCAGGCGGAAGGCGCCGCCGGTGCATTCGGTGACGTCCTGGCCGGTCATCTCCACATGGACGCCGCCGGCCCAGGTGCCCGCGGCGGCGTGGATATCAAAGAACGCGCGCACCTCCGACAGGATCGCATCGAAATTGCGAGTCTTTATCTTGGCGACGGTGGAGATCGTGTTGCCGTGCATCGGATCGCACAGCCACACCACCTTGTGGCCGTTGCGCCGCACCGCGCGCACCAGCGGCGGCAGCTTCGCCGCCACCTTGTCGGCGCCCATGCGGCTGATCAGGGTGATTCGCCCCGGCTCGCTGGCGGGGTTCAGCACGTCCAGGATGCGCAGCAGGTCGTCGGCCTCCTGGGTCGGGCCGACCTTCATGCCGATCGGGTTTTTGACCCCGCGCAGGAACTCGACATGCGCGCCGTCCAGTTGCCGCGTGCGGTCGCCGATCCACAGGAAATGCGCGCTGCATCCGTACCAGTCGCCGGTGGTCGAATCCACCCGGGTCAGCGCTTGCTCATACGGCAGCAGCAGCGCCTCGTGGCTGGTATAGAAATCGGTCTCGCGCAGGTCGCGCGTGGTCTGGCTGGTCATGCCGCAGGCGGTCATGAAGGCCAGCGTCTCGTCGATTCGGCCCGCCAGGTCACGATACCGCTCGGCCAGCGGCGAGCGCTCGACGAAACCGAGATTCCAGCGATGCACCTCGTTCAGGTCGGCGTAGCCGCCGGAGGCGAACGCGCGCAGCAGGTTCAACGTGCTGGCAGACTGAAAATAGCCGAATTCCATGCGCGCCGGATCGGGGATGCGCGCTTCGGCGGTGAACTCCGGACCGTTGACGATGTCGCCGCGATAGGACGGCAGGGTGATGTCGCCCTGGGTCTCGTGGTCCGAGGAACGCGGCTTGGCGAACTGTCCTGCCACCCGTCCCAGCTTCACCACCGGCAGCGAGGCGCCGAAGGTCAGCACCACAGCCATCTGCAGCAGCACGCGGAACGTGTCGCGGATGACGTTGGCGGTGAACTCGGAGAAACTTTCGGCACAGTCGCCGCCTTGCAGCACCAGCGCCTTGCCCTCCGCGGCCAGCGCGAGCTGCGCCTTGAGCCGCCGCGCCTCACCAGCGAACACCAATGGCGGATAGCGCCCGATGCGTTGCTCCATCGCGGCGAGTTTTTCCCCGTCGGGATAGGCCGGCACCTGGCGGATCGGGCAGTCGCGCCAGGAGTTGGGGGTCCAGGCGCGGGGGGTCATGGCGGTCATGGCGGTACTCCTCCGGCGCCGTTATGTCGCGATTTTGGTAGGATGGCTACAAGGGCGTCCGGGATCGCTGCCGTCAGTCCATCGGGACGTGCGGCAGGGATCCAGACACGGCGAGGGGGAGAACCACGACGATGGAAACCGTCATTCCGCGTCGGTCGCCGCGCGCCAGCAGCCTGCCAGTGCAGCAGGCGCGCTCCGACATCGCCATCCGCCAGGTCAACCGTCCGTCGGCCGTGGAACCGGCCGCCGCGGTGGGGAACCCCGGACGCTGTCCAGCCGGCGCAACGGGTGAGTTGACGCCACCTCTCTCTCGCCGCTCAGTTCAATCCGAGGCTGCGGACAGCCGAGCTGAACATCCAGCACCTCCCCCGCTTTCGGCGGGAGAGGTGTGCCGCTAGCCTCTTCCCAGGAACGGCATCTTCGTCGCCATGATGGTGACGAACTGAACGTTGGACTCCAACGGCAGGTTGGCCATGAACAGGATCTGCCGGCCGACATGGTTCACGTCCATGCGCGCCTCCACCGCCATTTGGCCATAGGGCTGCAACTGTCCGTTGGTCGAACGCGCGGTCATCGGTGTCGCGGCATTGCCGATGTCGATCTGGCCAGAGCAAATGTCATATTGCCGTCCGTCTAGGCCGATCGATTTTGTGAGTCCGGTGACGGCATGCTTGGTCGAGGTATAGGCCACCGAGCCCGGTCGCGGCACGTGTGCGGAAATCGACCCGTTGTTGATGATCCGCCCGCCGCGCGGCTCCTGGTCGCGCATCATGCGGAAGGCGGCGTGGGCGCACAGGAACATGGCGTTCAGGTTCACCTGGACGACCTTCAGCCACATCTCGTAGGTGAAGTCGCCGAAATTCGTTGTCGGCGTGCCGCCTCCGGCGTTGTTGAACAGCATGTCCACGCGCCCGAACTTTCCCCGGATCTGTGCGAACAGGTTGTCCACCTGCGCCGGGTCGGTGACGTCGGTCGGCACCACCAGGGCGTGACCGGCCTGCTTCATGCTGGCGGTCTCTTCCAGCATCTCCTTGCGCCGGCCGGCCAGCGCGACGGACCAGCCGTCGTTCATCAATGCGAGCGCCGATGCGCGGCCAATGCCGGAGCCCGAGCCTGTGATGACGGCGAAGCGGTCTGCCATGAACGTTTCTCCCCTTCGAGGTGTGTTCCCGCCGGTATTGTGGACCGCGGTTGCCGCTCGGCCAAGATGGTGCGAGCCTGATCCCCGCTCCGACACAGTGGGAGAGGGTAGCGTGAGGGTCCAGCGAGGCGACCCGATCACTCTCTCGCTGCCGAGGGAGAGATAAAGTGGAAACGGAGACCGGCATGCCGCGCTTCGCCGCAATGCGACTCGGCAAGGACGTGATGGCGGACAGGCCCCACGTCGCCGGCCTGTGGGGCGTCATCAACGACGTACGACAGCGCGATCCTGGGCGAGGCAGCGCCGGAAGCACAACGCCGGATCGGGGCGATCCTGGCAACGGAAGGAACCTGACATGCAGACATTACTGCCGTTGGCCGACAAGCTCGGCGCGCGGCTGAAGGTACGGGGCGAGACGATCGCCATCGCCGAGTCGTCCACTGGCGGGCTGATTTCCGCCGCCTTGCTGGCGGTCGGCGGCGCATCCGCGTATTTCCGCGGCGGCAGCGTGATCTACACAGCCTATGCGCGCACCGGATTCCTGGAGATTCCCAATCCCCTGCCGGCGCCGATCGAACGCGCCTCCACCGAGCCCTACGCGCTTCTGCTCGCCAACACCGTGCGGCAGCGGCTGGATGCGTCCTGGGGGTTGGGCGAGACCGGCGCCACCGGTCCGACCGGCAACCGCTACGGCGACGCGGCTGGTCATACCTGCATCGCGCTCGTCGGCCCAGGCTTCTCGCAGGCCATCACGCTGGAGACCGGCGGCGCGGATCGCGTCGCCAACATGCGGGCGTTTTCGCAACGCGCACTGGAGATGCTCGGCGAGGCGCTCGGTTGCGCGGCCGCCCAAGTGCTGGACCAGGGACGCCTGCCGGGCTAGTGGATCGTGCATCATGGCCCGCATTGCCACGCTGAGCCGACGGACCTCGGAAACCGACATCAACCTGACCCTCGACCTCGACGGGTCGGGACAGGCGGACATTGCCACCGGCATCGGCTTCCTCGACCACATGCTCACCGCGCTCACCCGCCATGGCCTGTTCGACCTGACGGTGCGCGCCAAGGGCGACCTGCACATCGACTTCCATCACACCACCGAGGATGTCGGCATCGTGCTCGGCCGCGCCTTCGCCCAGGCGCTGGACGACAAGCGCGGCATCATCCGGTTCGGCCACGCGCTGGTGCCGATGGACGAGGCGCTGGCTGAATCCGTCATCGACATCTCCGGCCGGCCGTTCCTGGTCTGGAATGTCAACTTCGAACGCCCCAAGATCGGTGAGATGGACACCGAGCTGTTCGAGGAGTTCTTCCGCGCCCTCGCCACCAACGCGGCGATCACCCTGCACGTCACCCGGCGGGCGGGCCACAACGCGCATCACGTGGCCGAGGCATGCTTCAAGGCGACCGCCCGCGCCCTGCGCATGGCGGTGACGATCGATCCCCGGGCAGCCGACGCGATCCCGTCCACCAAGGGGGCGTTGTGAGGTTCTGGACCGGCCATCTCCGCCCCGGCGCCGCACCCGTGCTGGTGCGGGAGGGTTTTGCCTGGGGCGCGCTGCTGTTCGGCCCCTTGTGGCTGGCGGCGCATCGCGCCTGGATCCCCGCCGCGCTGGCGCTGGCGGCCGGCACCCTGATCCTCGCGCTGAGCGGCGGGGCGACAGCCACCGCGCTGATGCTCGGGCTCGCGTTGTGGCTTGGCATCTCCGGCCATGACCTGCGCCGCTGGTCGATGCGGCAGCGCGGGTTCGTGCTGTTCCAGATCATCACCGCCCATGACGAAACCGACGCGGTCGCCAGGCTGCTGGAGCGCCGCCCAGACCTCGCGGGCAGCTTCCTGCCGCCGGGAGCGGCGTGATGCCGGGCGGGGCGATGAAGGTCGCGGTGGTCGATTACGGCAGCGGCAATCTCGCCTCCGCCTCGCGCGCCCTGATGCTGGCGGCGGAGCGGACCGGCGCGCATGCCGAAGTGACGGTCACCGCCGATCCCGACTACGTCGCCCATGCCGACCGGGTCGTGTTGCCGGGCCAGGGCGCATTCGCCGATTGCGCGCACGGTTTGGCGGCGGTCCCCGGCATGCGCGAGGCGATCGAGAGCGTGACCGCGCGCGGCAACCCGTTCCTCGGCATCTGCGTCGGCATGCAGTTGATGGCGAAGCGCGGGCTGGAGCACGTCGTCACCCCGGGCCTCGGTTGGATTCCCGGTGATATCGCGGAAATGGCCGCGGCCGGTCTGCGTCTGCCGCAAATGGGATGGAACACGCTGGAATTCTCGCCGGGCGCGCACCGGCTGCTGGACGGGCTGGTGCCCGGCGACCATGCCTATTTCGTGCACAGCTTCGCCTTGGTGGGCGGCGATCCGCGGTACGAGATCGCCACGACCGATTACGGCGGCAAGGTGGTCGCCATGGTTGCCGCCGGCAACCGCGCCGGCACGCAGTTTCACGTCGAGAAGAGCCAGGAGGTCGGTCTGCGCATCCTGGCCAATTTCCTGCGCTGGACACCCTGAGCCGATGTCCGAAACCATCCAGCCGCAGCCGGCAACCGACCCCGAGCTGTTCGTCGAGCGCCTCGCGGAGTTCACCGACGAGGACCTGCACGCGCTGTGCGAGGCGACGGACGCCGCGATCATCGACGGTGGCGGCTTCGGCTGGGTTCACCCGCCGGGCCGTCGCGCGCTGGAGAGCTATTTCCGCGGCGTGCTGCTGGTGCCCGAACGCGAGCTGTTCGTGGCGCGGCTGGACGGGACCGTGGTCGGCTCGGCACATCTGGTGCGGCCGCCGCGCAACAACGAAGCGCAGGCCTTCGCCGCGCATTTCATGCACTCCTACATCGCGCCTTACGCGCGCGGCCACGGCCTGGCCCGGATGCTGACGCTGGGGGTGGAGGAACGCGCGCGGGAACTCGGCTACCACATCCTGAACCTGGACGTGCGCGAAACGCAGGACGCAGCGATCCGGCTGTACGAATCGCTCGGCTACGTACGCTGGGGCGTGCATCCGGAATACGCGTCGGTGCGCGGCAGGGTCGTGCGCGGATTCTATTATTACAAGCGGCTGCGGGCGCGGAGAGGCCGCTCGACGTGAGCGCCCCGCAAGAAACAAACTCCCCCTCCCCTTGAGGGCTTGAGCCGCGAAGCGGATCAAGGTTGGCGGGAGGGGGGAGTCTCCTGCCTCTCCCTCCTCCCGCGACCTGCGCGGTTTCATTCAGGGCGGGCCGGCCGTCGCCGGCCGGTGGTCAACGCGCAATGCGAGGTTTGCCATGACGCTGACGCTCTACCCGGCGATCGACCTGAAGGACGGGCAATGCGTGCGGCTGCGGCGCGGGGCGATGGATCAGGTCACCGTATATGCTGACGACCCCGCGGCACAGGCGCTTGCCTGGCAGGATGCCGGCTTTGCCTGGCTGCACGTGGTGGACCTGAACGGCGCCTTCGCCGGCCATCCGGTGAACGCCGCCGCGGTCAACGCCATCCTTGGCGCGGTGCAAATCCCGGTGCAACTCGGCGGCGGCATCCGCGACATGGCCGGCATCGAGGCCTGGCTGGCGGCCGGTGTGTGCCGAGTCATCCTGGGCAGCGCCGCGGCGAAAAGCCCGAGCCTGGTGCTGGCGGCCTGCCGCGCCTTCCCGGATCGCATCGCGGTCGGCATCGACGCCCGCGACGGGCTGGTGGCCACCGAGGGTTGGGCGGAAACCTCCACCCTGGCGGCGCCGGACCTCGCCTTGCGCTTCGAAGACGCCGGCGTCGCGGCGATCATCTACACCGATATTGGCCGTGACGGCATGCTGAGCGGGGTCAATGTGGAGCAGACGGTCGCACTGGCGCGGCGGCTCACCACGCCGGTGATCGCTTCCGGCGGGGTTGGCGGATTGCATGATCTTGCCGCACTGCAACAAGCCGCCACCGGCACGCCGGTGGAGGGCGTGGTCATCGGTCGCGCCCTGTACGACGGGCGGATCGACCCCACCGCAGCACTGGCACTGCGTTCCGGCTGAACCCTTCCCATATCTGGATGACTCGCCTGGTCATCCGGCCCGCGCGGAATTGCCGCGGCACGTCTGCCCGATAAGCGCTTGCCATCCCCACGGCGGCACAGTCTATGAGAGTCTCCCATGTTGAAGCTCCGTGTCATTCCCTGCCTGGACGTGAAGGACGGCCGCGTCGTCAAGGGCGTGAATTTCGTTTCGCTGCGCGACGCCGGCGATCCGGTCGAGCAAGCCGCGGTGTACGACGCGGCGGGCGCGGACGAGCTGTGCTTCCTCGACATCACCGCTAGCCACGAGAACCGCGACACGATCCTTGACGTGGTCTCGCGCACCGCTTCGCGGGTGTTCCTGCCGCTGACCGTCGGCGGCGGCATCCGCTCCACCGAGGACATGCGCCGCCTGCTGCTGGCGGGTACCGACAAGTGCAGCATCAACTCGGCGGCCGTGGCGCGGCCGGAACTGGTGCGCGAGGCGGCAACCAAGTTCGGCAGCCAGTGCGTGGTGGTGGCGGTGGATGCCAAGCAGACCGGATCGGATCGCTGGGAGGTGTTCACCCATGGCGGTCGAAATCCCACCGGGATCGACGCGGTGGCCTGGTGCCGACGGGTCACCGAGCTCGGCGCGGGCGAGATCCTGCTGACCAGCATGGACCGCGACGGTACCGGCCTCGGCTTCGACCTGAAGCTGTTGCGCGCGGTCTGCGGCGCGGTGCGCGTGCCGGTGATCGCCTCCGGCGGCGTCGGGACGCTGCGGCATTTCGTGGACGGCGCGCGCGCCGGCGCGACCGGGCTGCTGGCGGCGAGCGTGTTCCATTTCGGCATGTTCACCATCGCCGAGGTGAAGGCGGCGCTTGCGGAAGCCGGCCTGCCGGTGCGCCTGCCGCGGCAGGCCGCGTGAGGCCGCCATGGCGAAGTCCCCCAAGAAGAAGCGCCCGGTGCCGCGCGATCCGCTGATCGCGCGGGCCAAGAAGACGTTGAAGACCAGCAAGACGGCGAAATCGAAGAAGCGGCGCAAGCCCGCCGGGTCGGGGGCCGCGGCGCAGCAGCACGCACCGGCGGTGTCGCGCCTGCCGCCGCCCTTGGCGATCGGGCCCGCCGCGGCGGTGATGGACCGCTTGTGGTCCGTGGTCATGAGCCGCCGCGCCGCCGATCCAGCGGTAAGCCATTCCGCCCGGTTGCTGTCGCGCGGCACCGCGAAAGTGGCGCAGAAATTCGGCGAGGAGGCGGTGGAGTGCCTGATCGAGGCGGTCGCCGGCAATCGCGACGCCCTGATCGGGGAAAGCGCGGACGTGCTCTACCACCTGATCGTGCTGTGGGTATCCGTGGGCGTCAGCCCGGATGAGGTCTGGGACGAGCTGAGGCGGCGCGAGGGCATCAGCGGCATCGCCGAGAAGGCCGCGCGGGTGAAGGCGCTGCCGGTTGCTTTCGGGCTGGAGACGACGAAAATCCCCTGAGCCTATGCTCTGGGAGATCGCCATGCCGGTCAGCGGACTGCCGCCATACGACGACAGCAACATCTTCGCAAAGATCCTGCGGGGAGAAATACCGTGCAGGAAGGTCTATGAGGATGCGTGGGCGCTGGCGTTTCACGACATCAATCCGCAGGCGCCCACGCACGTGCTGGTGCTGCCGAAAGGCAAATACTGTTCGTTCGCCGATTTCAGTGCCACCGCGAGCGACGCAGAGATTGCCGGGTTCGTCCGCGCGGTGGGCAGGGTGGCGAAAGATCTCGGGCTGGAAGCACCGGGCTACCGGTTACTGCTGAACATGGGCGCAGATGGCGGGCAGGAGGTAGCACATCTGCACGTACACCTGTTCGGCGGGCGGCCACTGGGGCGGATGCTGACGGCAGCATATTAACCTTCCCATAATAGTTGTCTTGCATGCGCTCTCGGGCAGCCGTGTTGGCCACGGCTATTTTGCCGGCGACCTCATGGCAATTATTATGGGAAGGTTAATAAGTCTCTCCCGCCTTCGGCAGGAGAAGAGGTCGACGGTCGGCGCTTGCCGTGCGCCTTCTTTACCATGCTGGGTTATCCTCTGTTCAAACCCTGAAGCTGAGACGCTACCAAGGTACGTTATGAGGACGGCGGGTTCTCAGTAGGGTCGCCACCGGGAGTATCCGAATTTCTGTGTGCGAGGCGTGGTTCAGTCACGCCCAACATTGGGCGAACGACTGTAAGCGAGGGGTGATCGTGGCGGCAAGGCCATAGCGCCGCCTCGCGGCTGTTCCTTGGTTCGATCAAGGCGCCTGTTCCTTCGTCCCGACCTGGCATCCCTCCGGCGCCGCGCCCGGACCGTGTCAAATCCGCCGCTTGCGGCGGGACCGGAGCCACGCGCAGCCCCCGCTTGGGGGCGAGCATGGCGAGGACCCACGATTTGCCACGGTCCGGGCGGGTCGCCACGCTGGGCCAGAACGTCGTGGCGCCGCGGTCAGTCACGGCCATAGCCGAGCGGCGGCTGCACCGCCGCGATGCTGTCCAGATCGAGATCGATCATCTCCTGAAGCGCTGCCGCAGTGGCACTGTCGCGCGGGCTTTCAGGCAGGGCGTCGAACCACGCGGCACACTCGGCCTGGACCGCGAACATCGCGGCCAGCGCGTCGTTCCAGCGCTTCGTCCGGCTGCGCCGCGACATCCGGGGTTGTTTGATGATGACCGGCGGCGGCTGCACCGACCGCCGGGCACGGTGGCGGGCCTGGCGTTCGGCGTTGGTCAGTGCGACCTGGCCTTCAGGTTCTCGGCCCCTGGGCATGGCTGTTCTCCGTTACGTAACGCTGAACCAAGGGATCAGCCAGCCGCATTGAAGCGGTCGTCATACAGGATCGCGAACTGGTTCATCGCCTCCTTCCAGTGGTGCGCCGCCTTGCTCCGGTCGGCGGTGATGTTGCGCAACGCCAGCCAGATCAGCTTGTTCGC
>DATLQW010000044.1:0-4408 GCA_035535035.1 Acetobacteraceae bacterium | reverse complement strand
CCCCCCACCCCCCCCCCACAAGGGGAGGGGGAGTCTGTTTCTTGTCGGCAGCGCAGCGACGAAGCGATCTCCTGCCCGGCCAGCGATGGCTCCGCGCGCGGAAGATTGTTTCGTCGCTGTGCGCCTCGCAATGACCTCGGTCGTGAACGCCGTCGTGTCGAGTTCCGTGCTATCAACCCAAGCTGATGCTGGCGAATCCGCAATCGCCGCCGCCGTCGCCGACGCCGCCTCGACAGGCGAACCGCTGCTGGTCTGCGGCAACGGCACCAAGCTCGGCATGCTCCGCCCGGTGCAGGCGGCGCGCAGCCTCTCCACCCGCGACCACGCCGGCATCACGCTCTATTCCCCCAAGGAACTGGTCATCTCCGCCCGCGCCGGCACGCCCTTGCCGCAAATCGAAGCCACCCTTGCCGAACGCGGCCAGCACCTGATCGCCGAGCCACCCGACCTGGGCGTCCTGCTGGATTCCCCTGACCGGCCGCAGACCATCGGCGGCATCGTCGCCGCCAACCTGTCCGGGCCTCGCCGCGTTGCCTGGGGGGCGATGCGCGATCACGTGCTGGGCATCCGCTTCGTCACCGGCCGGGGCGAGGTGGTGCATTCCGGTGGCCGCGTGCTGAAGAACGTCACCGGCCTCGACTTGTGCAAGTTGCTCTGCGGCAGCCACGGCACGCTGGGCGTGATCACCGAGGTCACCTTGAAGGTGCTGCCGGCGCCGGAAGCCACCGGCACGCTGGTGCTGGCCGGGCTCGACGCGGTCGCCGGCGTGGCGGCGCTGTCGGCCGGACTGGGTTCGCCGTTCGGCATCTCGGCCGCCGCCTGGCTGCCCGCGGCATCGGCGGCCCTGGTCCCGGAACTCGCGCCGTTCGGCGGCGCCGTCGCGCTGCTGCGGATCGAGGATTTTCCCCCGTCGGTCGCCTATCGCACCGCGAAGCTGCGCGACATGCTTCGTCTCCAGCCGGCCGAAATCCTGGACGACGCCACCTCGCGCGCGGTATGGCGCGCCGTGCGCGACGCAAGCCCCCTGCAAGTATCGGCGAACGACGCGGTGTGGCGCGTCTCGGTGCGGCCGTCAGCCGGCCCCGGCGTATTGCGCGCCGTCGCCGGCGCAGGCGCCGGCGGCTTCCTCGACTGGGGCGGCGGCCTGGTGTGGCTGGCCGGCCCGGCCGATGCCGCCACACATGAAGCGGTCGAGGCAGCCGCGCGGACGGCACAAGGCACCTGGACCCTGCTGCGCGCACCGGAACCGCTGCGTGTCGCGGTGCAGGTGGTGCCGCCCGAACTGGCTCCACTTGCGGCGATCACCCGCCGGGTGAAGGCGGCGCTCGATCCGCGCGGCATCCTCAATCCGGGCCGGCTCTACGCGGGGCTGTGAGCATGGTGCCGACCACGGTCATCATCCTTCTGTTCCTGGTCGCCTTCTTCCTGGTCACCTGGCAATACGTGCAAATCGACCCGAGGCGGCGCATCCTGAACGTCCGCTTCGCACTGATGGCAGGCGCTGTCGTCACCGATGTCGGCTATCCGATATTCACCTTCGAGGCCCCCGGCGACCGGCTCGCCTCGTGGCTGTTCCTGGCTTTGGGGCTGTTCTGGCTGGCCAGCGCCTACTATCTGTTGCGCCGCATGCCGCCGCGCGAGAACTACTGAGCCGATGGAGACGAACTTCACCGCGGAGCAATTGCGCGACCCGGACACCGCCGTGTCGAACCAGGTGCTGCGCACCTGCGTGCATTGCGGCTTCTGCACCGCCACCTGCCCCACCTTCGTATTGCTCGGCGACGAGCTCGACAGCCCGCGTGGCCGCATCTACCTCATCAAGGACATGCTGGAGGCCAACCGGCCGGCGACGGAAGAGGTGGTGCTGCATATCGATCGCTGCCTGTCCTGCCTGTCCTGCATGACCACCTGCCCGTCCGGCGTGAACTACATGCACCTGGTCGATCACGCGCGGAACCACATCGAGCGCACGTATCGCCGCCCCTGGCACGAATGCCTGCTGCGCGGATTGCTTGGCACGCTGCTGCCGCGTCCCGGGCTATTCCGCGCCGCGTTGCTGGGCGCCCGGCTGGCACGGCCGCTGGGCCGGCTGGTGCCGGGCCGCTCCATGCCGGCGCAACGGCTGCGGGCGATGCTGTCGCTGGCACCGCGACACCTGCCGCCGCCGGCCGCGCCGGAGCGCCCGCGCGTGCATCCGGCGCTGGGCGAACGGCGCGGGCGCGTGGCATTGCTCGCCGGCTGTGCCCAGCAGGTGCTGGCGCCGGAGATCAACGCCGCAACGATCCGCCTGCTGACCCGGCTGGGCGTCGAGGTGGTGGTGCCCGCGGACAGTGGCTGCTGCGGCGCACTGAACCACCACATGGGCCAGCACGCCGCCGCGATGCGGCGCGTCCGTGCCAACGTCGCCGCCTGGAGCGCCGAGATCGAGGGCGACGGGTTGGACGCGATCGTCATCAACGCGTCCGGTTGCGGCACCGTGGTGAAGGACTACGGTTTTCTCCTCCGCACCGACGAGCCGTGGCGTTCCCGCGCGGAGACGGTGGCGGGCCTGGCGCTCGACATCAGCCAGTTCCTGACGCGGATCGGCTATGCGCCGACACGGGCCAAGCCGGGCCTCACCGTCGCCTACCATTCCGCGTGCAGCCTGCAACACGGCCAGAGCATCACGGCCGAGCCGAAGGCGCTGCTGGCCCGGGCCGGTTTCACCGTGGTGGAACCCGCCGAACCGCATCTCTGCTGCGGCTCGGCGGGCACCTATAACCTGCTGCAGCCGGCGATCGCTGAGCGCCTGCGTGCGCGCAAACTGGACAATCTGCGGGCGACTCGGCCCGATCTGGTCGCCGCGGGCAATATCGGCTGCATGACCCAGCTTGCCGGCGGCGGCCTGCCGGTGGTGCACACGGTCGAACTGCTGGACTGGATGGCGGGCGGGAAGCGGCCCGCGGCGCTCGCGGCGCTGTCGCCACCGGTACCCGCATGATGCTGGCGTGCCGAATGCGCCGCCGCCATGGCATGCGGCGTCGCGTATTCGCTTTGGCGGTGTGCGCTCTGCCCGGACTGGCCCTGGCCCAAAGCCCCGGGGAGAAACGCGCCGCGACGAACCAACTGCTGGATGCGCTGAAGAACGCGCCAAGCGAGGCGGCGGCCGCGCCGCTCGAACTGCGGATCCGCGAGCTCTGGGCGACGGCCGGCACGCCGGCGGTGACGCTGCTGATGAGCCGCGGCCTGCGCGAGTTGCACGCCGGCGCGGACGCCGACGCGATCGAGGATTTCGGCGACGCCATCACGCTGGATCCGACCCTGGCCGAAGCGTACCATCAGCGCGCCGTCGCGCGCTATCAGGCCGGCGACACCGCGGGCGCGATCGCCGACCTGGAGGCAACGGTGCGGCGCGAGCCGCGCGACTTCGCCGCGTTCGAGACGCTGTCGCGCATCGCCGAGGCGAGCGAGGACTGGAAGGGCGCCTATGCCGCCTGGCAGAAGGTCATCGAGATCGACCCGAAGACGCCGGGCGGCGAGGACCGGCTGAAGGAGCTGAAACGCAAGGCGTTCGGCGAGGAGACATAGGCCGCACCTCTTCCGCGCGGCGCGCGGGAGAGGTCGCGGCGCGAAGCGGGGAGGGTGATCGGGTCGCCTCACTTCGTTGTATTGCGTTGCTTTGGGTGAGGGGCGGCGGAGCGACCCGATCGCCCTCACCCGCGGCGGTCACGCGCGTCGCCCCCGCCTGGTGGGCGAGGTGTCCGGGCTGGCTCAACCGCAGGCGTTGCCGCGCAACGTGTAGGATTTCACGACGCCGCCCGCGACGGCGAACGTCGTCTCGCAAGTCAGGGTGACCACCTGTGGCGGAAACCCGCCGCCATATCCGCCATAGGCCCACCATGGCCCCAATCCATAGGGCGGCAGCGCCGGGACGAAGGTCACCCTGCTCTCGTCATAGGCGAGGTATTTCACTCCACCGGTTTCATAGCTCCGGTTCGGCACGCCGAGTTGCCGCACCAGTTCAGAATCCGGACGGCCAACGAACGGGTTGAGGAACGCCTGGCGTTGCGCGAGCTGATTGACGCAGCCGCCTACCAGCACGGCCAGGATGAAAGAGACGGAACGGCGCATCGGACAGGCTCCGGGATGTCGGTTGGGGACTCACGCAAGCCCACCCCGCCATTGCTGCCATGCGGCCGGCAGATGACGGAATGGTTGCGGGCACTGCTGCTCCGCGAGCCGCGTAACCTCGCCGACGTGGCACGCGCCGACAAGATGGCGCGCATCTGGTGTGGCTAGCTCGTGATCTGTCCGGGTTTTGTAGCTCGTGAAGTGTCCGGTCCTTTGGCCCCCAACGAATGGGGGTTTGCATGGACCGGGCACGGATTCACGAAGGGATACGCCGGATGCGTTTCACGGACGTTCTCGG
>DATLQW010000043.1:0-34798 GCA_035535035.1 Acetobacteraceae bacterium | reverse complement strand
TGGTCCGGGCGGCGGGATTCGGTCAATGGATTGCCCGACGATTATGTCACTACATGACGGATTCCAGGTCTTGGCCTAGTCTTTTACTGGAGATTTACGAAGTCGTTACGGAAAATGGGACCCGGACTGTCAAAGATGGGTTAAGCCGACCCGCGACCCCCTTGCGGTGGGACAGGTCGAGACGCGTCCGCGGCGGGGGTGAGGGTGCTGCAAACCGCACTGTGCATCGCACGGCACCCTCACCCGCCGCGGCGCGGTGGTCGATCCGCTTCGCGGCCTTGGTCCACGTCGCGGTCCAAGCCCGTGCGAAACGCGGGAGAGGTTTCTCCGTCCATCACCGCGCCAACGGCCGGTACTTGATGCGGTGCGGCTCGGTCGCCTGCGCGCCCAGGCGACGCCGCTTGTCCTCCTCGTACGCCTCGAAGTTGCCTTCGAACCATTCCACGTGGCTGTCGCCCTCGAACGACAGGATGTGCGTCGCCAGCCGATCCAGGAACCACCGGTCGTGGCTGATGATCACCGCACAGCCGGCGAACTCGGTCAGCGCGTCCTCCAGCGCTCGCAGCGTGTCCACGTCCAGGTCGTTGGTCGGCTCATCCAGCAAAATAACGTTGTGCTCGCGCTTCAGCATCTTGGCGAGGTGGACGCGGTTGCGCTCGCCGCCGGACAGGATGCCGACCTTCTTCTGCTGGTCCGACCCCTTGAAGTTGAACGCGCTGACATAGGCGCGCGACTGCACCGGGCGCTTGCCGAGATAGATCACGTCCTCGCCGCCGCTGATCTCCTGCCACACGTTGTTGTCGGCGTTCAGGCTGTCGCGCGACTGATCGACATAGCCGAGCTTCACCGTTTCGCCGACCCGCAGCGCGCCGCTGTCCGGCGCCTCCTGGCCGATGATCATGCGGAACAGCGTGGTCTTGCCGGCACCGTTCGGACCGATCACGCCGACGATGCCACCGGGCGGCAGCTTGAAGTTCAACCCCTCGATCAGCTCGGTGTCGCCGTAGCCCTTGCACAGGCCGTCGGCCTCGATGACGATGTTGCCCAGCCGCGGCCCGGGCGGAATGACGATCTCCGCCACGCCGGTCGCCTGTTCCTGCGACTTCGCCAGCAGTTCCTCGTAGCGCTTGATGCGGGCCTGGTTCTTCGCCTGCCGCGCCCGCGGCGACGCGCCGATCCACTCCTGCTCCATCGCCAGGGCGCGCTGCCGGGCGCTTTCCTCCTTCTCCTCCTGCTGCAGGCGCTTGCGCTTCTGGCCGAGCCAGGAGGTGTAGTTGCCCTCGAACGGGTAGCCGCGACCGCGCTCGATCTCGAGGATCCAGTTGGTGACGTTCTCCAGGAAGTAGCGGTCATGGGTGACCACCATGACGGTGCCGGCATAGTCGTGCAGCGTGTGCTCCAGCCAGGCGACGCTTTCGGCGTCCAGATGGTTGGTCGGTTCGTCGAGCAGCAGGAGATCGGGCTTTTCCAGCAGCAGCTTGCACAGGGCGACACGGCGGCGCTCGCCGCCGGACAGGGTGGCGACGGCGGCGTCGGCGGGCGGGCAGCGCAGCGCGTCCAGCGCGATATCGACGCGGCGGTCCAGTTCCCAGCCGTCCTGGGCCTCGATCTTTTCCTGCAGGTCGGCCTGTTCGGCCAGCAGGGCATTCATTGCCTCGTCGTTCATCGGTTCGGCGAATTGCATGGAGATTTCGTTGAACCGGTCGAGCGCGGCTTTCAGGTCGGCGAACGCGGCCTCGACGTTCTGGCCGACGGTCTTGGTCGGGTCGAGCTGCGGCTCCTGCGACAGATAGCCGACGCTGGCGCCGGGCGCGGCCCAGGCCTCGCCGCCGAACTCGGTCTCGATGCCGGCCATGATCTTCAGCAGCGTCGATTTGCCAGCACCGTTCACCCCGAGCACGCCGATCTTCACGCCGGGGAGGAAGGAGAGGGTGATGCCTTTGAAAACCTCTCGTCCGCCCGGGAAGGCCTTGGTCAAATCCTTCATCACATAGACATATTGATAGCTGGCCATGGAACCCCTGCACTCCGATTGCGGCGGAGTTTTAGGTGGGGGGCCGGGGACACTCAATACAGGGGGCGCGCAATATCGGCACCGGTCGGAGGCTGGCGGGGCCTGGGTGTGGCGGCGGGTCCGGTGTCCCGCCGTGTTTGCCGGTTCGCTGCCTGTCGCAGGTGGACCGCGCTGGCCAGACGGACAGGTTCAGCGGGTGATGCCGCCGGCCGGCAAACGCTGGTGCGCCCGGCAGGACTCGAACCTGCAACCAGACGGTTATGAGCCGTCAGCTCTAACCAATTGAGCTACAGGCGCGCCGGGCCGGCCATCTGCCCGGCGGCATGGTAGCATCGCTCTGCCGCCGAGCGGGAGAGGGTGGCCGCGCGGCGCCCCGATCACCCTCACCCGGCGTTTCGCGCCGACCTCTCCCGCCACGGGCGGGCGCGGTTTTGTTATCGCGGCGTGTGCTTTTCCAGGAACGCCAGCACCGCTCCGCGCTGCGCCTCCAAATGCTCCGGCCCCTTCCAGTCCTGCAGCACTTCGACGCCGGGCAGCAGAACGGCAAGCTCGGCGGCGGTGGTGGCGGGGTGGGGCTTGTCGCTGCCGGGCAGCAGCATGGTCGGCACCGGACAGCGCCGCACGAAGTCGCGGCTGACGCAGAACACGAACTCGCCGCCCCACATGTTGCGGCCGAACGACCGCATCGCCGCCTCGTCGAGTTCCGGTCGCACGGCGCGTTGCTCCGCCGTCCATTCCACGAAGCCCTCGGGGAAGTATTCGGGAAAATCCGGGTGCACCCCGATCGGGTTCTGCAACACCGCGGACGCAACGCGCCGCGGCACCATCTCACACAGCTTCAGGCAGAAGCTCGCACCGATGCAGCCGCCCAGCGTGTGGAAACGCTGGTGCCCGAGATGGTCCATCAGCGCCAGGTGGTCGGCGGCGTAGGTGTGCCAGCCGTCGTCGGCCGTAATCCCGGCGCGCGAACGGCCGGCGTTGCGCTGGTCCATCGCCACCACGCGGTACTGGCCGGCAAGCGCCTCGGTCCAGTCGTTCCAGGATCGCGGCGGCCCGCCTGGCGGCGAATGCCACATCTCGCTCCGCGAGCGCATCCCGCCCGGCGCGAACAGCAGGACGGGAAAGCCCTGGCCGTATTCCTCATAGTAGATCTCGGCGTCCTCATGTCGCAGGACGGGCATGGCTGGCTCCTGTCTCGGATTGCGGTGCAACCGAGCATAGCAGAGCGCAAGGCGGGGCCAATCCGGACCGCCGGCCAGGGACAGGGTCAGCCATTCAGTTAGTATGTATTGCAATATGAGTTAGTTTATGTTAGAAGACGCGAGCCAGGCAGGGTACCGCCGATCCCGCCCTGCAACCAAAGGAACCCGCATGCTCGCCGCAGCCCACCAACCCATCGTCTTCGCGCCTGCCGATCCGCGCATCGGGGTGCCGACCGGCAGCGCGCGCCTTCCCGCGACAGGAGCAATACGATGAGCGTGGTTCTGGTTGGTCCGGGCCGCCCGATGCTGGTGGTGCCCGGGAGGCCGGTGCTTGGGGCTCCACTGGCCACTACGGCTGGATCCGGGGGTGGCGGCGCGAGCGCCGCCTATCCGTCCGGCATCGCCGGGCTGACCGGCTGGTGGGACGCCGGCGCGATTTCCAGCATGCTCGATCCGTCCGGCGCGGCGATCGCGGCATTTGGCGCCTCCGTCGGCAGTCTGGCCGACAAGTCGGGTGCCGGCGCCGCGCTGACCGTCTATCATGCGGCCACCACCGGCAGCACGCCGCCGATCGCCACGCCGCGGCTGAACGGTCTGCTCGGCGGGCTCGGCCGCAGCATGGTGACCCCGCCGACACTGCCGGGATCTGGCCGGCAGCTCCCGGTGATGGACCCGGACCAGGGCCTGGTCAGTGGCGCGATGCAACTGGAGTCCGGCAGTGCCTGGACGCTGTATCTGGTGTGGTCGCGGCCCAACTGGCGGCAGAATTCGACCGCCGCCAGTGCGTTGCTGTCGGTTGGCGGCACCGTCGTGCTGGCTGCCGACAACACCGCCGGCAGCAACCAGCTGGTGCTGTTTCCCGGCGCGCGGCAGACCGTGCTGACCGCGGCGCTCACGCGGCGCCACAGCCATGCGGTGATCCTGCGCAACAACGCCGGCGCCGGGGTCGATGTGTGGCTCGATGGGGCGCAGGTCGCTATGGCAGCTCCCAATCCGCTGATGGCGTCGCTCAGCGACCCGCTGCTGTTCCTGCACGACGGTGCTGGCAATGGCGGCGCGGAATGCTGGTTCCACGAAGCCGCCACCTGGCAGCACGCGCTGGCCGCCAGTGACATCGGCATGCTGCTGAACTGCGCGACGCGGTGGACCCTCGGGCCGCGCAAGGGCGTGCAGATCCTGGTGACCGGCCAGTCGAACTCCGGCAACGGCCTGAACGACGGCGCCTGGCATCTGCTGGCGCAGGGCGTGGCCTGGCACCTCGGCGCTCTGGCCTATGGCGTGGTGGGCAACTACGGCAGCCAGCCGGCGGCTACCTGCATCCACGGCGAGGGCATCTATCCGGTGCCGGCGCTGGGCTTCAGCGGTTCGTTCCTGAACAACCCGGGCGACGGCAGCAGCCCGACCGGCTGGGCACTCGGCGGCGACGGCGACGCGGTGCAGACCTGGCTCGATACCGCGACGGACACCGCGCCCGAGGACGCCGCCGACATTGTCGCGATCATCTGGCCGTGGTCGGAAAACGACAGTTGCCGCCAGTACTCCGAGAAGGCGACCTACGAGGCCGCGGCGCGCCGGTTTCTGGCGCTGGAGCGCGGCATGCTGTCCCGGTCCGCCGCGAGCCTGCCGCAGGTCTGGTGGTCGGCGATTCCGTTCCAATACAATGCCAATGATTCCGGCACGCAGATGCAGCGGGAGGTCGTGGCCGACATGGCTGCCGACCTGACACAGAACGTGACGGTGGTGCTGCCGCAGACTTCGGACAGCCTGCCGCGCAGCGTGGGTGGCCCGCCGCTGGTTTACAACCCGGCGACCGGGAGCTGGAGCGGCGGCGATCCGCTGCATCGCGACACGCCCGACAACCAGCGGTTCGGCCAACTGGCCGCGCCGCTGGTGGCGCGCGTCGTTCTGGCATGCACCGGCGGCGACACGCTGTCCGCCATCCCGGTCGGGATTCCGGCGGCCGGCGGACCGGTCGTCACGCATGTCTATCGGCAGTCCGACACGACGCTGGTGGTCACCGTGCAGCATGATTGCGGCACCGACCTGATCGTGCCCGCCACGCAGGCCGCGCTCGGCTCGGGGTGGGCTGTCATGGATGGGGGTTCCGTGGCGTCGCCCGGCACGATCGTGCAGGCCACCGCCTGCTTGCGGCTGAACCCGACCCAATTGCGGATCACCCTGGCGCAGGCCCTGGCCAATCCCAGCGCCGACTGCCGGCTGTTCTATCCCTACGGCACCTACATGATGGGGCGCGGCAATTCAGTCACCGACAACCTTGCCACGGTCACCCCGCCCGCGGGGTGGAACATCATCGGCGACCTCGGCAGCACATGGAGCCTCAACATGCCGGTGAACGTGCCGATGGCCACGTCTTCCGGTGTCGTGTTGAGCGACTCGCCATGAACCGGCATCGGCCACCGAGCCGTTGGAATATTTGACGACCGTCACCGGCGGCATGGGCCGTCGCACCTGGATCAAAGGGAACCCCGCAATGCTCGACGCCTCTCGCCTGCACGTCTTCGCCGCCCGCGCCAATCCGTTGAATTGGGCCGCACCGCACCGCAACTGGCAGCTTTTCGCCCGGCACATGCTCGAGGCCGGCGTCACCCTGACCGTCATCGAATGCGCCTATGGCGAGCAATCCTTCTGCTGCGACGCCGACGGCATCCGCCATATCGGCGTGCGCGCCAGGACCCGCGGCTGGAACAAGGAGAATCTGCTGAACCTCGGCATCCAGCGCACGCCCGAGGCGCACTACATCGCCTGGATCGACGCCGACGTGATCTTCCGCCGCGCCGACTGGGCTGAGGCCACGGTGCGCGCCTTGCAGCATTACGACATCGTTCAGCCGTGGTCGGACGCCTACGATCTGGGGCCGAACGGCGAGCACCTGGAGCATCACCGCTCGTTCTGCCGGCAGTGGTTCCACCGCCAGCCAGTGGTCGCCGCGCATGCCGGCTACTGGCGGGGCGATGGTGGGCCCTATGTCTATCCGCACAGCGGCTATGCCTGGGCGATAACGCGCGACGCCTACGACCGGGTCGGCGGCCTGTTCGAGCTGGGCGGCATGGGCTCGGGCGACCACCACATGGCACTGGCGTTGGCCGGCCACGCCGAAGCCTCGATGCCCGGCGGCACCACCGAATCCTATCGGCGCGAGGTGATGCGGTGGCAGGATCGTGCGCTGCGCCACATCAACGGCAATATCGGCTACGTGCCGGGTACCGTCGAGCACCTGTTCCATGGCCGCAAGAGCGAGCGCGGCTACCGGTCGCGCTGGGACATGTTCGTGCGCCACGCCTTCGATCCGCATGAGGACCTGAAGCGCAACAGCTTCGGCGTGCTGGAGTTCGCCACCAACAAGCCCGAACTGCGGCATGATTTCGACCTGTACCTGATGAGCCGCAACGAAGATGCGAATGCGGCGGGGTGACGCGACGCCGCGGCGGACGCCGACGGTCCCGCTCCGGACGCGACGGCGGCGACTGCCCGGCCGTTCAACCTGACCGATCGTCAGGGAGGGACGTGCCGTGCGCGAGCTTCTGCCTGCCGCCGCTGCTGTCGGCGGTCTTGCCGCGCTCACCGCATGTGGCGTCACGGTTCATGGGAGGGGTGCCATGTGGTTCGCCGGTTTCCGGGCGTCGCCTTACATCGCAGGGCGGTCCAAAAGGCGATCCGAAGGTCACTGGACCGATTGGCGGCGTGCGGCCCTCCCGTCATGCCGCGCGGCCCGCCATGATTGGCGGGCATCCGCCGTATCGCATCTGGTGCGGTTGTCGCCTGACGAATCCCAACGCGGCCGGAGCGCGCAGGGTGTTGCGCAGGGTTTCCATCCATGCCGATTTCGGGCAGCCTGCATCGGCATCACCCAGGCGCGAGGCTCACTTATCTTGTTGCTGATCGACAAGCATGGACGCATCCGGTCCATAGTGGCCCGCAATGTCCGCGTGCCGTTCGTGCGCGAGCGGTTGCGCTACAACGAGGCAGGTGCGCGCACGCTGTTTGCCGACAGGCGGTCCGATCTTGGGTTCATTCAGGCGCTGCGCGAAGAACTGGAACGGTGCCGTGGCTCGCTTCCGCTCAGCCTGCCTTATCCGGCGGGGCTGATCGATGCGGGCATGTGGGCGATCGCTGACGGCATGATTGATGTGGCGAGCGTGCTGCCGGATGGCGTCGCGGTGACCTTCGACGAAGACAGGCCATCCGAGTGGTACAAATCGGGCATGGTGGTTTTCGCCGGCCCTGCGGTCTCCGATGACTTTGTCTCCGGTATCCTGAAAACCCCAGCGAACCAGCGGGCTTTGGAAGCCGCGCTGGAGCATCCGGCGGGCCGGCGCCATTCGGTGGTGCCGCCGATGCGGGATGCGCCGCGCCATTTCAGCCGGCCGGCTGACGCGCCTGCCGCGCCGGCACTCCGCGTCGGTTGGCTTCTGGCGACACGGCTGCTGGCGCTGGTACCACGCGATCCGTCACGGCGGCAGTTGCGCCTGGTCTGGGTGGACCACCACGTGGCTGTCGCCGGAGACACCAGCCCGCCCGCCGCCGGGCCGCCGCCGCGCAACGTTTCGGCACCGGCGCCGGCGTCGTCTTCCAATGCGCCGGCCAGCGTTCTGCCGGATGCGCCGGACGATGTCTCGCCACAGGCGCAGACGCTGATCGATGCGGCCGAGGACGGCACGCCATTCTGCGAGGAATGCGCGCGGCGGGCGGCGGAGCTGGCAAATGCCTGATGCCAGGCCCGTGGAACCTGCCGAGATCAGGCGAGACCCGGCGGCAAGGGAACGAGCAATACGGGCGCTGTGGCAATTGGACGCAAGGCCCGGGCAGGGGCGGCAGCCCTACCTGTATGCGATTCTGGACGCGGCGCGGGACAAGCGTATCTATCCGGAATTGCGCCGTCTCGCGAGGACAGAGCAGGTTCTCGGCTTGTACCAGGGGCGCACGGCGAGCGAGTTGGCTGCCGTGGCGCCGTACCTGGTGGGTCTTGGCACCACGGATCGGGTGTTCGACTGGCTGTGGGACCAGGGCTGGGGTGAAAGCTGGGGGGTTTTCGTTTGGTCGCTGGTCTCGCCGGACACGCTGCGCGCGCATTTCCGGCGGCTTACCATGGTGCGGAGCGACGCGGGTGCGCGGCTGCTGTTCCGGTTCTACGATCCGCGGGTGCTGGGGGCGTTCCTGCCGACCTGCGATGCGGCGCAGTTGGATGAGATTTTTGGACCCGTCCAGCGCTTCATGCTGGAGCAGGACGCAGGGAGAGCCATGGTCTCGTTTCGGGCAGGCGGGGAAGTTGGCAGCGGGCAATCGACCGGGATAGCCGGGGCGCCAGGGCTGCCGACGGACGTATGACGGACCGCGGCCAACATTGCGTCGTTGCGCGGTTGGTCGTCGGGTGCTTCCGGCTGGGAGCGTGGCGGATCATTCGGGATCTGCGGCAAACCGGCCCTCGCGCAATCAGCGTACACAAGACGGCGTGATGCTCACCATTCGTCAGTCGCAACTTGCTGCCTTGGAGCAAGTTGCTCTGAACAAGGCCGAGCTCGTGCTGCTGACCCATCTGCGGGAAGCATTCCAGCGCGAGCATGCGCTGCTCGGCGACGCGCGGATGATGCACGTGGTGCGCCTCGCCATCCAGCGTGCCGAAGCGCATGGGCATACCGGGATGCGGGAGATCTTCCTGTATGCCACGCTGATGCTGGGCGCGTTCTTCGACGAGGACCCGCAGCTTGGCTGGCTTGCCCCGCTGATGCGCGACGTCACGCACCTGTCGCCGCCGGAGCGTCTCGACGCGGCGCATGAAGCGGTGATGCGCTACCTCGACGAAATCGCCGGCGAGGAGAACGAGCACCTGATCCGCGCCCTGCTGCGAATGCGCGACGTCGACCTTGCAGCGGCTGGGGACCTCGCCGCGGACGAGAGCGGATCGGGGATCGCCGACCTGCTGACCGGATTGTTTCCGCAGAAGGCCTGCCGCCATGGTGACGCCGCGATGCGCCTTGCCGCTGGGCGCGGCGCCGCGCTGGCGCGGCAGCACGGCATGCGGACCGGGCCGGGCATCGTGCTGCTGTCGGCGCTGGTGTTCACGCTCGGCTGGCGGTTCCACGAAGATCCGCAATTCCCCTGGGCTCAGGCGGCGCTGGGACCGCGCGACGGACACGACGCCGGGCCGCTGGTGCCGATCACCTCGGTTGCCCTCGGCGGCACTGGATCCCGCCTGGTCCTGTTCCCGCCCGAGCCGGATGGCGGCTATGGCGCGTTCCGCCAACTGCCGACGCCGCAGCCGGGGGAATTGCTGGATGCGCGAATCGTGCATTGAGGCGCCGGCTATCTGCTCCTGACGAAGACCACGCTGCCGGTTCCCTGGTACCCCGAGCGGGCGGATCCGGATAGCGAGACCATCCTGCCTGGCCGCATCGACTGCGTCAGGCTGAATGATGCTCTGCTGATGGACGGGCCTTCCTGGCAGCCGTTTCCGGCCGAGCCAGTCTTCCAATTCGACGTGGACACGAACGGCGAACGGGTTGCGATCCTGGCGACGGTCGCCGCCGGGGCTGTGCTGTCACCCGCGACGCGAGCCTCCGCCCAGGCCGAGCATGTTGAATTCCGCTCTGTCTCGCCGCTGGTTTCTCCCGCGATCCTCGCGGTCGGAACGACGCTGCATCTGGCCCTGCTGGATGCAGCCGGAACCCCGGGCGCCGCGATCCTGGTGGCGCAGGTTCCCGCCGGCGGGCCCTGAAGGCAGGAGTTTGTTGGCTGTGCGCCCTGACCGGCTGGTCACCGGTCCGCCAACCGCCTTGCCGACCCTGATCCTACTGTTCCGCCACCCCCCGGACCGCTTCGCTGGACCATCCGGCAGCGCGCAGATCCCGCAGCGTCGCCGCCCTGTCACGCTTGGCCAGGCGGCGGCCGGAGGTGTCGGTCAGCAGCCTGTGATGCTCGTACCGTGGGGCCGGCCAGCCCATCAGCGCCTGGAGCAGCCGGTGCAGGTGGGTTGCCGGCTTCAGGTCCACGCCGCGCGTCACCAGGGTCACGCCTTGCAGCGCGTCGTCATGGGTGACGCATAAATGGTAGCTCGCCGGGGCGTCCTTGCGCGCCAGCACCGCGTCGCCGAACGGCGCCGGATCGCAGGTTATGACACCCTCGCCCACCTCCTCGAAGCCCAGTGGACGGGGCACTGCGGCGAGCGCCCGGGCCATGTCCAGCCGCAACGCGAAGCGCTCCCCGGCGGCGGTCCGCGCAGCGCGCTGGCCGGCCGAAAGCCGCCGGCAGGTTCCGGGATACAATGAGCTGCCATCCGGGGCGTGCGGCGCGGCGGCGGACGCCGCGACTTCGGCGCCTATCTCCGCCCGGGTGCAGAAGCACGGATACAGCAGCCCGCGCGCCACCAGCGCGTCGAGCGCCGCGCGATACTCCGGCAGATGCCGCGACTGGATGCGCACCGGGCCGTCCCAGTCCAGGCCCAGCCAGGCCAAATCCTGTTCGATCGCCGCGGCGAATTCGGGACGGCAGCGGCCGGGATCGATGTCCTCAAGCCGCAGCAGGAAGCGCCCGCCGGCCTCGCGCGCCCGTCGCCACGCGGTCAACGCCGACAAGGCGTGGCCGAGATGGAGATGACCGGTGGGGCTCGGGGCGAAGCGGGTGACGATGGACATGCGGGTCGGGGCCAGGGTACGACCGGTGGGACGGGAACGGAGAAAAAAATGGCGGAGCTGGATGGACCGCGCTGGGGCCCGGCCTCGAAGGGCACGCCGCGCCAGCTTGTCGTGCTGTGCCACGGGCTGGGCGCCGACGGCCACGACCTGATCGACCTGGCGCCGTCCTGGGGACACGCGCTGCCGGACGCGCTGTTCATCTCGGTCGATGCGCCGTTCACCCACGATTCCGGGTTCGGGCGGCAGTGGTGGAGCGTCGCCGACCGCTCGCCGCCGGTGGTGGAGGCGGGGGTGCGCCGCGCCGCCGGTTTTTTGGCCCCGTTCATCGACGCCGAACTGGCGCGCCTCAAGCTGCCGGCAGACGCCTATGCGCTGATGGGCTTCAGCCAGGGCGCGATGACCGCGCTGTTCACCGGCCTGCGCCACCGCCCTCCACCGCGCGCCATCCTGGCGTTTTCCGGCGCGCTGATCGCGCCCGAGAGCCTGGCGGCCGAGTTGTCGGGCCGCCCGCTTGTCCTGCTGGTGCATGGCGAGAGCGACGAGGCGGTGCCGGTGTCCCGCTCGCGCGACGCGGAAGCTGCCCTGCGCGCCGCCGGCGTCCCGGTGGAAGCGACCTACATTCCCCGGCTGGGCCATGGCATCGACGACACCGGCATCGCAATGGGTGCGCTGACCCTGCAACGGGCGTTTTCCGCGGCATGACAGCGGCATGAAACCGTGCCCCGCCGGGCCATCCGTGTGCCGGACGGCTTGCGGCGCCCGGGACGGTCTGCGATAACCCGGACGAGTTCTCGGCGGCGCACAATATCTGGCGGGCTGACGATCAGAACCCCACCAGCAATTGCGCTCCGGACGCAAGGGAGCGGCGTTTGCCTGACGGTGGCCAAACTTTTCCGGCGCTGGTGCTGAACGCGGATTTCCGTCCGCTGTCGTATTTTCCCCTGTCGCTGTGGTCCTGGCAGGACGCGGTGAAGGCGGTGTTCCTGGACCGGGTGTCCGTGCTGAGCGAGTACGACACGCGCGTGCGCTCGCCCAGCATGAGCATGCGGCTGCCGAGCGTGATCGCGCTGAAGGACTACATCCCCTCGGCGCGCCGGCCGGCCTTCACGCGGTTCAACGTGTTTCTGCGCGACGGCTTCCATTGCCAGTATTGCGGCGAGCGTTCGCCGTCGCACGACCTGACCTTCGACCACGTGGTGCCGCGCAGCCGCGGCGGGCGCACGACGTGGGAGAACGTCGTCACCGCCTGCGCCGACTGCAATCTGCGCAAGGGGTCCCGGCTGCCGCGCGAGTGCGCGATGTTCCCGCGCTGCCACCCGCGCCAGCCGACGACCTGGGAGCTGCAGGACCAGGGGCGCGGCTTTCCGCCCAACTATCTGCACCAGAGCTGGCGGGACTATCTGTATTGGGATACCGAGCTGGAGAGCTGAGGGCGCGCAGAGGGAGGCAAGGCGCGCGGTTCCTCCGGGTGGCCCGTTGGCGGAACCGCCTGGGTCCTGGTTGCCGGCGGCGGGGTCGGGCCGGTTGAGTCTCATGGGCGTCTCGTTTCGTTGACTACGAGACGATGGCGCGTGGGATGGGACGCGGCCGAGAGCGCCGCGGCGCTGGACCGGCATCCCGGGTGCTTCCGGTCGCCGGCGGCTGCAAGCGGTCGGGCAAGGATTTCAGCACGGAGTTGGCGCGGAGGGCCATGCAGCGCCACAGGAGTCGGGGCGCATGTGGTAGTGTGCGCTGCGGCATGCCGCGATGGCGGCCGGGGCATGGCGCACGCTTCACGTCGGCTTGTACCGCTGGTATCCGCCCGCCCAGCGCAGGTTCGAGTTGTTGCCGGTGATGGTCTCGTGCAGCAGTTCGGGGTCCGGCGGCTCGAAATCGCAGTTCTCCGGCAGCGCGCCCAACTTGTGGATCAGCTTGACCCGCTCCGGGTGCAGGACCGCATAGCGTCCGGCGTCCGATTCCAGGCGTTCCAGTCGCTTTTCTTCGTCGGACCACTCCGAGTAGTCCCGCAGCCGCACCATTTCGGGCCGCGGGGCGGGAGCCGCGGCAGGCGCGGCCTTCGCAGGCGGCATAGCGGGCCGCGCCGGCGGCCCGGGCGGCTGGCGCTGCAACGCCCCGGTCATCAGGCCGAGCGTGCAATACTCACTCATCGCGGTGCTGTCGCGGGTGGCGACGTTCGCCTCGCGCTTGATGCGGACGGCCTGCAGGCGGAGCAGGGGGTTGAGGTGGCCGCGCGCCTCGCGCCCCATGCTGGCGGACTGGGCGAGCACCTGCGCCTCGCGCCTGGGGTCATCGGCGTAGTGCGGCAGCCGGCGCAGGAAGTGGCAGGCATACTCGGCGGCGGCGACGCGGAGGACGGCGAGGCAGGCTTCCACGGGAGTGGCTGCGAGCAGGGAGGCGACCGTGGCGAGAGCGACGCGGTCGCGGAGGGACCACGCCTCCGGCGTGTCGTCGAGCGGCGGCGGCAGGATGCCGCGCAGGGTGTCAACGGCGCGGTCGTGGATGTCGAGCTGGAGCTGGGTGGCGGGGTCTGGCTGGAGGTGTTGTGCTGGCGTGCTGTTCATGATGCGTTAGTTTTAATTAGTGAATTGAGTTAGGTGAGGTTAGGGATGTTGGTTTCAAGGGGGGGGTGTTGCGGCGGGGGCGTGATTGCCGCTGGGCGGCTGGGTGCGTCCAAGCCGCCGGCCGGCCATCCTGGTCTGGATCGGGGGGTCAGGGCGGCGGTGAGTGGCGCGGCAGATGTGAATGAAACAAGAACAGACTGCGGCGCAGTGTCAAGGAATTTTTTCAGGTGAGGCAGCGAACCGCGGCCGGTTGAGCAAAGCGGGGTTATTGATCTCGCAGCGGGCGCCTTTGAAGATGACGTCGAGCATGCCGAGCTTCACGCCGAGCTTTTCCAGGCTGAGGCGGTACTGGTCTTCCAGCGCCGCGCCATCCAGTGGCAGCAGCGCCTTCCAGCCGAGCTTTGGCGGCACGACGGGCGCGCGGTTGTACGGTTGCTCTGTGAGCCGGTCGGCCATATTGAGGAACAGCAGCAGCGTCAATTGCTCGACGTATTCGAAGCAGGAGAGGCCGGCATCCTGCAACACGCCGGCGTCGCTCCAGGCGCGCTTGCCGATCCGTGACGAATCTCACATGGTTCCCTGGCTGATTCTGCGATGGGGCAAGAGATCGCCGCCCGGCTCAGTCGTCGGCGCCAGGGGGCGGCACAAGCGGCTCGAGTACGGCGATAGGCTCTGGAAGCCGATCGCGTGCGACCGTCCAAACCAGGTCGAGATCGACCTGGTTGTAGTCGTGGATGAGGCGGTGCCGCATCCCGACAATGGCGCCCCAGGGGATTTCGGGATGCGCTTGCTGGAAACCGCGGGACACGCCGCGGGCAGCCTCGCCGATGATTTCGATGCTGCGAATGACAGCGTTCCGATGCAATTTGCTGGCGTCGAATTGGGCCTGGTCGAGGTCAACCACAAACTCCTGAACGTCGCGAGCAGCCAGCAGCCTATCCAGCAACAGCGCTTCATTCCGCAACATACACCGGCTCCGCTTCCCCGAGGATCTGGCGCCGGCGCAGGTAATTTCGGCTGCGTTCCACCGCGGACCGGTCGATCAGATCCACTGGCCGGCCGACCGTGCGTTCCAGCGCCTCCTTCAACTCCATGAAGCCTGCCATGCCGGGATCGCATCCTGGCTCGAACTCAATCAGGAAGTCGGCGTCACTGCGTAGGGCATCGAAATCCGTTCCACGGGCAGCAGAGCCGAAGACCTCCAGCCGCCGGACATGGAACTGGCGGCAGAGTTCGGCCACGGCGTCGCGCTTGTTGCTGACAACGGCATGCATGGGCGGCTCCGGTCGAGCTGGCGGTCTTTGGCGATGCCCTGGCTGATCTTTGTAGCACGGCGGGGTGCCCCGATGTAGGGGCGCGGTCTTTGGTCAGGCGGGTTCCAGCACCTTGCGGGGCCGGCCGCCGCCGGCCGGTGGCCAACTTGGAATGCTGGCGGAGCGCGGCAACCTGACGTGTGGCGCCTGGGACGTATTCAGTCAACGGCGCGAGGTCGTCTTGCGGTCGGGCGCGTCGGCTCGCTTCGTTGTCATGCGGGCGATGCTGTCAAGCAAGTCGCGCCGGACGGCCTCGCCGGGGACGGTTGGAACCCCGGCGGGGTGGTCCGCCAGGCTCTCGTGAAGGGCCTCGGCCCAACCCGGCGGCGCGGAGTGTCATTTCTACTTGGCGTGCCAGGTGACATTTCTATCTTGCGCCGACAAGCCAATGCCGCAGAATCGAATTTATGGTAAGTGGCCGCCGTTGCCTCCTGCTATGCTAGCCTAGCTCATTAGAAGCGCCCGAACGGGGGCGGTTCCAGATATGCGCCGTAGCATGCGATAATAATCCGCCAGACTTGTAGAATCTGTGGTCGCCTCTGGCGCAAACCCGGACGTACGGCTGAGAGGCATGAGAATAAAGCACAAAATATCCAAGATGGTGATCGCTCGGAAGAAGTTTACTATGCTTCCATACGATTCGAAAACGCCATGTAGTATGCCGTGCCTATTAAATTCATCCAGTCCGCTATACGCGCCTGTGTTTTTGAGTAATTTATTCTCAAAGAATTCCTTCAAAGATTGAAGCATCACTAGGCGCTCATCGTTCCTGTTCGGCGAACGGTTTTCCTCGGCTATCATATGATCAAATTCGTCGATCAATCTCCTCGTACTACTGCCAACATCGCGGCTTCCAGCTTGTGCTATTTTTCGTATCACGCCTTCCAGAACAGGAATCAGTGTTGCAATTGCCGCATGCGGGAGACCCGAAAACGAAGCCTCTATCGCTTCCGCGATTTGAGCCCTAAAGTCTTTAACATAGACCGTTTTGCAGTAAAGACCGAGCAACATTGATGACAGGTATTCTTCGTTATATGTTTTCTCCAGCGCGACATGCAGGATGAGACGCCCAGCGCCTACGTCCCCTGCTTGAATTGCTGTTTCTATCTGCCTAGATAATTGGTATATGCCTCCGATTTGAAGGTAGGCCGGGATCAGCCAATCGACATTGTTAAAAACTGCCGCCGCATGGGCGAGTTCATTTTCTGCTGTCATCTCCATTGCCTCGACGCCTTGAGATATGTCTGCTCCAATTTCCCCTATAGCGCCAGCGAGGGCAATCAGATCGCCAGCCTCGAAATCGTACTATGATGCACGTTGTAGCTCCGCGCGATGTCGCGCAAGCGTTCTCCCGCATCAACGCGCCGAAGCGCTTCCTTCCTCTGGTGCGGTGTCAGATTTGGTTTGCGCCCCATCTTCACGCCAGCCGCCACGGCGCGGGCACGGCCTTCCCCCGTGCGGGCGCGGATCAACTCGCGCTCGAATTCCGCCAGCCCGCCGAGGACGGTGAGCATCAGCCGCCCGTGCGGGGTCGTGGTGTCCGCCCATGTGTCGCCAAGGGATCGGAAACCGGCCTTGCGGTCGGTGATCGCGGCGAGGGTGTTCAACAGGTCACGCGTGGATCGGGCGAGGCGGTCAAGCCGGGTCACCATCAGCACGTCGCCGGCGTCGAGCGCGGCCAGCAGGGTCGGAAGGCCCGTCCGTGTAATTTTGCACGGTAAGAAACGAGAACACGGGTCGGATTCCCGCGATTTCGCCCAGACGAGGGGCGGATACGTTCTTCTGCCGGCACAGACTGCCTGTTTGCTGCGTGCAATCATGGCATGCAACTCGGAATGGCCGCAATGTCGGTTATTGAGACGGCGTATTGCACGCAGCAAACCGAGGGTCTAACGCGGGGGATGACTTTGCGTGCAATACAAGCAGCGAAGGCGAACTATGGCGGCGCGAAGAGGTCTGCGCCCTGCCAATCAGGCGCCACGAGATTGCGTGCAATACGCTACCGTGCAGTTTTACGTGGATGGGCCTTCTGACCCATAGAGCTGCGTCGAGCGAGCTTGGTCGCCGGCAACAGCAACGAGTGCCGGCAAGGCGAAGCGGCTCGGGGCAACAAGAGAGGTCATTTGCCCTGGTCTGTGTTGATGCGCTTCTCCTGGACCTCCACGACTTTGTCGATCAGCCGCCCAACCTCTTCGACGGAGCGGGCTTGTACCTCGATGTCCATAAATTTCACGCAAACCTTGCGCCCATACTTGGCAGTGATCCACGCGACGAGCGCTGCTGAAACCACCGGCGCAACGGTCTTGATAAACTCCAAAGCAAACTCGCCAAGCGGATATCCGTGTGCATCTACTGAATCGAATGCTATGGCGCGCTGGCTATACCGGATACCAGCCTCGTTCAGCGGCCTTTTGAATTTCTCCAGCTCGACCTGATAGGCGGGGGTGTGTTCCTGCGGGTCGTCATCCCCTCGTTCAAGCTCGATTTCGAGTTTGCCCGTTTCCATCCGGTGCTTCCTGGCTAATTCAGCTTGGAATGCACGGTTGGCAGCCCATGCCTTCTCGACCTCGGCCATCTGCTCGGGTGTCAGTGGACACATGCGGTTGCTCCTGGGGTTCGCCAAACAGGGAAACGAGCACCTTTCGTTCTATAGCTCGCATCCTCGATTCGGGCTAATAGGCTATATGATAAGGCGCTTTATGGTAAGTCAGCGTCGGGCATCGGGCTGGCAGGAAACGCTTGGATGATCCCTTCGGGCGGCATGTTTACGATCCACTTATCGCCGCTAAGAAGGTGCATTGTGTGCCAACCAAGCAACCGTCGAATCCGTGACACCCAGCCCTGCACAGAATAGACAATATTGATACCGGGGTCTTTGGTCGTAAACGGATTTCGCGTGTGCATTAAGTCACTGGCAGCATCGTAAAGGATTGCAAACTCGCTGATTGTCATGAACCCATCGGCTGGGCACTCGAAGTGCTTGAATCCCGGCGCGGTCTCTCGTGGAGGATTGAGAGGATCGGGATAAAATCTCGGATTCACCTTGGCCAACTCGCCCAGCATAGACTTAGCTTTCCAGTGCTGTGCGAATTTCGCGTGAGCTGCGGAATAGGCGTCCTTGTTGGCGGTGAGGGATGCGAAGGCGATTAGCTCTAATATCTTTCGGAACTGTAGAAATATGAACTCGACATTGCATGGTTCGAGTCCTGTTGTCGCTTTTCCGTCGATAAAGTCTTGTATAACGTCAAGTCGCGGCCTTACTTCGGCGATATAGTCGCAATAAGTCTGTATGTCCGTCTTCAAGGGCTTGTTTGTCCCGCTCATGGCTGGCCTATTCCGCCAATCTCGAAATCGTCGCCGCGCTGACGTTGTAGCTGCGCCCGATCTCGGCCAACGATTCCTCGCCTCGATCCCGTCGCCGGATCGCCTCGCGCTGCTGGTGCGGCGTCAGTTTCGGCGGCCGCCCCATGCGCTGCCCCCGTGCCACGGCCCGCGCCCTGCCTTCGCCCGTGCGGGTGCGGATCAAGTCGCGCTCGAACTCCGCCACCCCGCCTAGAAAGGTCACCATGAGCTGCCCATGCGGTGTCGTCGTGTTCGCCCATGCGTCGCCCAAAGATCGGAACCCGGCCCCTTTGCCGGTGATCGTCGCCAACGTGTTCAACAGGTCGCGGGTAGATCGTGCCAGCCGGTCAAGCCGCGTCACCATCAGCACGTCGCCCTCATCGAGCGCGGCCAGTGTCTTGCGAAGCTGCGCCCGGTCGGTCTTGGCTCCGCTCGGCGTCTCGCGGAACACCTGGCGCGCGCCGGCGGCCCGGAGCTGGCGCACCTGGGCGTCAACGCTCTGGCCGTCCGTCGAGACTCGGGCGTAGCCATATTTCACGGATCGCCCAGCATTGGCAATTCGTGCTCAATCACGATGCGTAGCGGTGGCAGGTGAAGGCTTAACGTGTCCCATACGCCGCGCACCGTTACGTCCTCGTATTCGTGGCGATAGATGTTGCCTGCCGCCGCCATGTCCCGCCATGTCCCGCCATTGGATTGACGGATGCCGCGCCTTCAACTCGTCCGGCAATTGCCGCGACGCCTCGGATACGATCTCAAGGCAACGGGTAACAGCGTAGGTTACGCACAGGTCGTCGTGCAAAGCGTCATAACTCATCCCCTCCGCAAACTTCTGGGCGAGGATGATGTGATGGTGGATGTCGCCGAGCCAGCGACGCACTGCGCCGGGATCAAAAGGCATGGCTCTTATCGCGTTGCTTGTTGGCAAGGCGTCGCTGAAAGCTGGGTAGGGCCGAAAAGCGCAGCGCATTCCGCCGCCGCACGGACGTGCGACCGCGTTCGCCGTTGTGCCCCGCCACGTCCCGACTGGGGCGCGATGGCGGAATGCGCTGCGCTTTTCCGCCCAACGCAACGGCCAACAATCAACGCGATAAGAGCCAAAGGCATAGATCGCATCGGCGGTCGCGGCCGGAGCAATGTAGGGTTTCAGCGCCTCCCAATCCACCACATCGACCGGCCCGTCGAATAGCTCCACAATGTACTCCTTAAGGCCGGTGTAACCCCAGACCCCGATATGCGCGTCAGGATCGATCTCGATCATGATGTCGGTATCGCTGTCGGGCCACGCGTCGCCCCGCGCGCGCGAGCCGAACAGCGCCGCCTCGTTGTCCCGCAACCGGGTCATGATGTCCTGCCTGTCCATGCCCCCCCTTATAGCACAAAACCGCGGCCGGTGCAGTCGCCAAATGGGGCTTCCGTTATGCACCACCATTTACGCACCGGAAAAGCCCCATGATTTCAAAGCCTCGGTTCTGGAGCGAAATCCTTGACTTATGCATGGTGATGCGCGCCAGAATCGTGCGCGCGCCCAGAGGCTGCCGACCGATCGGCGCAGCTCAACATGCGACTGCCGCAAAACCTGATAGATGCGGTAAAGCAACGGGCGAAGGCGCGCGGCGTGCCTTATACCAGGTTCGTCCGGCAGGTGCTGGAGCAGGCGGTCGCGGAGAGGCCGGGGTGAAGACGCCTTTTGTGTTGACCACAGAATATTCGGGAGCTGGTATGATGCGCTATCCCGCCAACGCCACCACCGCGTCCAGCAGCATTTGCGCGCCGCGGGCAAGCTGCTCCGGCGTGGAATACTCGCGCGGATTGTGGGTGATCCCGCCGGCGCTCGGCACGAACAGCATCGCGCTGGGGCATAACGGCGCGACCAGCACCGAATCATGCCCGGCCGCGGCGATCATGTCGCGCGTCGCAAGCTGGCGCGCGGCGGCCTTGTCGCGCAGCAGAGCGCCGAGCGTTGCGTCGAACGCGACCGGGCCGAACGTCGCATACGGATCGATATCCACCCGCACGCCCCGGCGCGCGGCAACCTCATCGATCGTAGAGCGTAACGACTGCTCCATCGCCATCGCCTGCGCCGCGGCTTCGTGGCGCACGTCGCAATGCAGCCTTGTGAGGTTCGCGACGTTGCCCCGTGCATTGGGATAATTCGCGATCCACGACGCCGAGGCGCGGCCGAGCGGCTCGGCCCGTAGCGCGATGCGCTCAACGGCGAGAATAATCTCCGCCGTCGCGGCCAGGCTGTCGCGGCGGCGGTCCATCGTGGTGGGGCCGACATGGCTCGGCTCGCCAGTGACCGTGAGCTGGAAGTAGCGCGCCTGCATGGTGCCGGTGACAATGCCGATAGCCGCGCCGGTCGCTTCCATCACCGGTCCCTGTTCGATATGCGCCTCCAGCCAGCAGGCCCAGCCGCGCGGCGAGGGCGTCAGCGGCCCGGCCTGACCGCTGTCACGGAGTGCCTGGCCGACGCTGATCCCGGCATCGTCGGTGATCGCCAGGGCGTCCTCCAGCCTCATGTCGCTGGCGAACACGCGGCTGCCCATCATGGCGGGGCGGAAGCGGCTGCCTTCCTCGTTGGTCCAGTTCACCAGTTCCAGCGGCGCGCGGGTGCGCATGCCGGCGTCCTCCAGCGCGCGCATGACTTCCAGGCCGGCGAGCACGCCGAACACGCCATCGAACCGGCCGCCGGTCGGCACGGTATCCAGATGGCTGCCGAAGGCGACGGCGCCGGAGGCGGGTTCGCTGCCCTCGCGGCGCAGGAACATGTTGCCGATCGCGTCTTGCTCGAAATGCAACTTGAGCAGGCGGCACCATTGCAGCAGCAGGCCGCGCGCCGCCTCGTCCTCGGGTGAAAGCGCCGGCCGGCAACTGCCGCCTTCCGGCGTCGGGCCGATCGCGGCGACGGCCATGACCGATTGCCACAGGCGGCCGGAGTCGATGGTCGGGGTCATACGCTGCCTCGCTCGATGGTTGTAGCTCCGTCGCCCCGCGTCATGTCGTTCCCCAGGCGGGAGATTGCTTCGTCGCTCCGCTCCTCGCAATGACGGGGCAGGCGACATGACGGGGCAGGCGGCGAGCAATCACAGGGCGGGGATCAATCCGGTGGATCCTCCCAGGGCAGCACGGTGACTTCGGGCCAGATGGTCTTTGCCCGCCGCGCCTTGCTGGCGTGTGACGCCGCATTGTCAAGCGTGCGGTTGGGCCGGATCGCCATGGCGAACAGATCGCCGAGGCCGAACGGCGCCGTGATGTCGAGCCGGCCATCCTCCTCCAACCGCACCCCGACCGCATGCACGATCGAGGCGTAATAGCGCAGCGCTTCATCGGCGCAGGCGAGTGGCGGGTACGCGCAGCCGAAGCGGCTCTCGAACCACAGATGCACGCGCGCCTGGTTGCGCGTTTCCACCGGTCCGAGGCAACCCGCCGCTGCCGCGGCGACACGTTGGATGACCGCGTCCTCCGCCTCCCACGAGAGATCGGCGTTATCGAAGTAGATCAGGTCGTAGTCCTTGATGCCGGTCCGGCGCTGGCGGCCGGTCAGCACGTTCCAGACGGTCTGATAAAGACAGCCGGCGACGAGTCGCCATTGTGGCAACCGGACAGACCGCAGGCATCGGAGCAGATGCATGAGGTCTGAATCGGCGCGGATGATCGCGTCGAGGTGGCGGAGGTGCCGGGCCGCACCCGTCTCCGCCTGCGGCGCCTGGGCTTTCGCGTCTTGCAAGCGGTTTCGATGTGCGGGCGCCACCGCCGGGAAGCGCCACTAACTCTCGAGGATCGTGCTGACGCGCTGGCAGACGTCATCAGTCAGCCGCGTCGGGGCCTTGCCGATAAAGCGCGCGTGCCGCGTGGCAAAATCCACACTTCTCGTCTGGTCCGAGAGAACGATTCCGGTTACGCGAAGTCCCGGCTCGATCGCAATCTCGAACGGCCAGTCCCGCACGGTGCGCGTGATCGGTGCCACCAGCGCATAGCCCGTCAGCGCGCTGAACCGTCGCGTGCTCAGCACCGGCGCTCGCCGCCTTGCTCGTGCCCGGTGTGCAGATGCAGGACCATGCGTGCGAAGTCGCCCCGGTCCGAGGCGTATGGCTCACTCCGGGACGATCTCGCCTCCGACATCCGGTCCCCAATCAATCGGCTCAGGCCGATTTTCCGGCTTGCACTGATCCAGCAGTTCATCGAGCGTCGGACGCCGACGCGCGCGGCGAATCACCAGGGGATCGCCTTCGACCATAACATCCAACCGCGCGCCCTCGCCAAGCCCGATTTGCTCAAGCATTGGCTTCGGCAAACGCACGCCGACGCTATGACCCCATTTCCGCAACGTCACCGGCATGGCGGCCTCCGGCCGAGCGGAGAATACACTTAGTATAGTCGTGGATGCGTTTCAAGCCGCGACCACGAATCCTGTTCCCGCCGCCTCGACCGCCGATGCTTCGTTGCCATCCGGCATCCCTTGTCAGGCTGCGAGGGCGGGTCCAAAACTGTAAGCCGAATATGCGAGGATTGCGATGCCAACTCCGGCCGATACGGTGATCGACGCCGCCCGCGGCTTCCTGGGCGAGCGGATCACCACCAACGCCACGCTGCGTGACCACCATTCGCACGGCCAGGACACGCAGAAGCCAGTGCTCCCGGACGCGGTGGCGTTCGTGGAAACCTCGGAGGAAGCGGCGCGCGTGCTGGCGCTGTGCCACGCCGCGCACGTGCCGGTGGTGGCCTGGGGCGCCGGCACGTCGCTGGAGGGGCATGTGACGCCGGTGCGCGGCGGCATCACGCTGGACCTGTCGCGCATGACGGGCATCATCGACGTGAGCCAGCCGGACATGGATTGCCGTGTCGAGGCTGGCGTCACCCGCGACCAGTTGAACACGCATCTGCGAGATGTGGGGCTGTTCTTTCCGGTCGATCCCGGCACGTCGCTGTGCACCATCGGCGGCATGTGCGCGACCCGCGCGTCCGGCACCAACGCGGTGCGCTACGGCACGATGCGGGAGAACGTGCTGGGGCTGACGGTGGCTATGGCCGACGGGGGGCTGATCCGCACCGGCGGACGGGCCCGAAAATCCGCCGCCGGCTACGACCTGACGCGGCTGTTCATCGGTTCGGAAGGCACGCTGGGGGTCATTACGGAAATCCAGTTGCGGCTGCACGGGATTCCCGAGGCGATGTCGTCCGCCACTTGCCAGTTTTCGACGTTGCGCGACGCGGTCGAGACGGTGATCGCCATCATGCAGACCGGCATCCCGGTGGCGCGGATGGAGCTGCTGGACGAGGTGCAGGTGGGTGCCTGCATCGCCTATTCGAAGCTGGAGGGCCTGGAGAGGCTGCCCAGCCTGTTCTTTGAATTCCACGGCACGCCGGCGGCGGTGGCGGAACAGGCGCAACAGGCGGAAGAGATCGCCGGCGGCTTCGGCGGGCGCGGCTTCCGCTGGGCGACCGATGCGGCCGAGCGCAACAAGCTGTGGCAGGCGCGGCACGACGCGCTGTGGGCGTGCCTGGCGCTGAAGCCGGGGCACAGGGGCATCGCCACCGATGCGATCGTGCCGATTTCCCGCCTGGACGAAGCGATTCTCGGCGCCAAGGAGGACATCGCGGCGTCCGGGCTGACGGCGCCGATCGTCGGCCATGTGGGGGACGGGAATTTCCATACGGTGATTTTGGTGCCGCCGGAACCGGACGGGCTGGCGCGCGCCTGGGAGCTGGACAAGAAGATCGTGGCGCGGGCGCTGGCGCTGGGCGGGTCGTGCAGCGGCGAGCATGGCATCGGGATCGGCAAGCGCGAGTTCCTGGAGCAGGAACATGGGGCGGAGGCGTTGGCGGTGATGCGGTCGGTGAAGCAGGCGCTGGATCCGCGGGGGATTTTGAATCCGGGGAAGATCTTTCTGAATTGAGCGAGGGAGGCAAGGCAGAGCTTGACGCCGCGAGGCCTCCTACGATACTGCGAAAACATGAAAAACATCACAATTTCATTGGACGACGAGACCTACCGCAACGCCCGCATGAAGGCGGCGGAGCTCGATACCTCCGTGTCCGCGCTGGTAAAGCGCTACCTCATTGGGCTGGGATCGGGCGAGAGCGAATTCGCGCGGCTGGAGCGGCTGGAGCGCGATCTGCGGGCGCGCGTCCCTGCGGGCTTTCGCGCCGCGGACCGGCTGACCCGCGATCAGGTTCGCGAACGCGATGCCTGACGGTACCGCACTTTTTGATACCAATATCCTCACTGCCTCCGGCGATATTCCGAAGATTGAGATGTGGGCCGAAGGTCATTTGGAACTCCTGCTCGCCGCCAGGCCGCATCTGATCGCCGAGTTTCATCTACGCTAAGGCAGCACAGCTATTGGCCGGATTTTTTTGACGTTGCCGCATCCCGCCACAAGCTGTCGCGCCACGGCTTGCCGGGTGCCGCACCGACCGGCATGCTCCGAGCCCTCATTCGGGAAGAAACCATGGGCACCAGCGACGAAGACCCATCATTCCGCTATTTCCCGCAGGACTATCGCTGGTCGCACGGGCTGCTCGGGGCGCTGAACAGCGCGCCTTGGGGCGGGGCGGAGATCGGTGAAGTGAATCGCGTCGGCCTCGCCCTGCGCGATGCGGCCGGCGACGATCGCGCGTGGTTTCGTGCCTGGGCGGCGGAGGCGGACCGGCTGGAAGCCGCCGGCCGCGCGCGGATCGCCGAGGGACACCGGCGCAGCGGCGCGCAGTATCTGATGCGTGCCGCCAACTACGCCCAGATCGGCGAGCGTTTCCTGACGCCGAAGACCGCGGAGAGCGACGCCGCGTATGCCCGCGCCGTCGCCAACTTTCGTGACGCCGCCGCCAATCTTGCCAGGCCGCGCATCGAGCCGGTGGAAATCCCATACGAGGGTACCACGCTGCCGGGTCTTCTGGTGCACGCCGATAAGCTGCCGGGCCGCGACGGACCGGTGCCGGCCATGGTGTTCTTCGACGGCCTCGATGTCACCAAGGAGATTCAATATTTCAAAGGCGTTCCGGAACTCGCCGCGCGCGGCATCGCGGTGCTGCTGGTCGATGGACCGGGCAACGGCGAGGCGATCCGCTTCCGCGGCATGCCGTTGCACCACGAGACCGAACGCTACGCCACGCCGGCTTACGAATTCCTCGCCGCGCGGAGCGACATCGATCCGATTCGCATCGGCGTGATGGCGATCAGCCTCGGCGGCTATTACGCGCCGCGCGCGGCGGCCTTCGAGCAACGTTTCGCCTGCTGTTTTGCGTGGGGGGCGCAGTGGGACTACCACGCGGTGTGGCAGCGCCGGTTCGCGCAGCTTGCGGCGCGCGGCAATCCGTCGCTGTCGGTGCCGGCGCACCATATCTTCTGGGTGCTCGGTGTTGCTGACCAGGAGGCGGCGCTCGCCAAGCTGGAGAATTTCCGCCTGGACGGCATCGTGCAGCGCATCGAATGTCCGTTCCTGCTGCTGCATGGCGCGGCGGATGAACAGATCCCGCTGGCCGAGGCGCAGCTATGCTTCGACAAGGTCGGTTCGCGGCGCAAGACGTTCCGCGTGTTCGCCCGCGAGGAAGGCGGGTTTCATCATTGCCAGATCGATAACCTCAGCATCGGCGTGGCGGCGTTCGCGGACTGGCTGGAGGACGTGCTGCAGCCTGCGCGTTGAGCTGCGCTGCACAGGACGATTGAGTGCGCTTCGATTTAGGGAGACCGACCATGAACCAGGCCCTGTCCGGCATCCGTGTCATCGACATGACCCACAACCAGGCGGGACCGGCCTGTGCGCAGATTCTCGGGTTCCTCGGCGCCGACGTGATCAAGCTGGAGGAGCCGAAGGGTGGCGACGTGGCGCGCACCAACATGCGCGACAAGCCGGACAGCGACAGCTTGTTTTTCCTTATCCTGAACGCGAACAAGCGCAGCCTGACGCTGAATTTGAAGACCGACGAAGGCAAGGCGCTGTTCAAGAAGGTGATCGCGCAATCCGACGTGCTGCTGGAGAATTTCGGACCGGGCGCGCTGGACCGGCTGGGCCTGGGTTACGACGCGCTGCGGACGGTGAACCCGCGGCTGATCTACGCCACCATCAAGGGCTTCGGCACGTACGGTCCCTATAGCGGGTTCAAGAGCTTCGAGCCGATCGCGCAGGCGATGGGCGGCGCGATGAGCGTCACCGGCTTTCCGGAGAACCCGCCGACCTATGTGTATCCCGCGATCGGCGATTCCGGCACCGGGATGCACATGGCGATCGGCATACTGGCCGCGTTGCAGCAGCGGCATGCGACGGGGCAGGGGCAGCACGTCGAGGTTTCCATGCAGGACGCGGTGGTGAACCTGATCCGGGTCAGCCTGCGGGACCATCAGCGCACCGGTCGGCCGATGCCGCGCAACGGCAACCAGCTCGGGCGCACGGTTCCCGGCACCACCTATCCCTGCGCGCCGGGCGGGCCGAACGACTACGTCTATATCTTCGCGCAGCCGCAGATGTGGCGGGCGTTTACCGGCGCGATCGGCCAACCGGAGCTGACCGACGATCCACGCTTCAAGACGCCTGACGGGCGCTGGGAAAATCGCGAGGCGCTGAATGCGATCGTCGCCGACTGGACCGGTCAGCGCGGCAAGCACGAGGTCATGCGGATACTCGGCGAGGCGGGGGTGCCGAGCGGCGCCTGCCAGGACACCGGCGAAGTGCTGGCCGATCCGCATCTGCGCGCGCGGGACATGATCGTGGACGTGGAGTATCCGACGCGCGGCACCTACCAGACGGTCGGTTGCCCGATCAAGCTGTCGGAGTCTCCGGCGGAGGTGCGGCGGCCGCCGCTGCTGGGCGAGCATACCACCGAGGTTCTGGCGGCGTTGTGCGGGGTCGGGGCGGACGAGGTGACGCGGTTGCGAGAACAGGGGGTGGTGTGAGGCTCCGGCAATGAAGCAACGTTCGGTCGGCCGGTCCGGTTTGCGCGTGTCGCAGGTCGGGTTGGGATGCAACAACCTTGGGCAGCGCATCGACTTTGCTGCCTCGCAAGCAGTGGTGCACAAGGCGCTCGATCTCGGCATCACCCTGTTCGATACCGCCGACACCTATCGCGAGAAGACCGCCGGGGCCGTCGGATCGGAGGAATTCCTCGGCCGGATCCTCGGCGCGCGGCGCAAGGACATCGTGCTGGCGACCAAGTTCGGCAATCCGATGGACGCCGAGGGCACCAAGCGTGGCGCGTCGCGCCGCTATATCATGTCCGCGGTCGAGGCCAGCCTGCGGCGCCTCGGCACGGATTGGATCGATCTGTTGCAGGTGCATCGTTCCGACCCGTTGACGCCGATCGAGGAAACCCTGCGCGCCCTCGACGACCTCACCCGCCAAGGCAAGGTCCGCTACATCGGGTGCTCCAACTTCGCGGCGTGGCAGGTGGTGGAGGCGCTCTGGACGTCGCGCCAGTGCGGCCTGGCGCCGTTCGTGTCGTGCCAGGACGAATACAGCCTGCTGATGCGCCGCCCGGAGCAAGCGCAAATTCCGATGATGCAGGCTTATGGCATTGGCCTGCTGCCATACTATCCGCTGGCAAGCGGCCTGCTGACCGGCAAGTACCGGCGCAACGCCGCGATGCCGGCGGATGCACGGCTGGTGGTTCATGTCGCCCGATATCGCGACAGGTTCATCAACGACGCGAACTGGCCGATCGTCGAAAAGCTGGAAGACTTCGCCACGCAGCGCGGCCATACGCTGCTGGAACTCGCCTTCAGTTGGCTTGCCGCGCAGCCGGCGGTGTCCAGCATCATCGCCGGCGCCACCAAGCCGGAGCAGGTGGCGGCGAATGTGGAGGCGGGCGGGTGGGGGCTGGACGCAGAGGACTTGCAGGCGATCGACCGCCTCACCGCGCGTGACTGACCTCTCCCGCGAGAGCGGGAGAGGTGGAGCTACGGCGCGGCACAGGGCTCGGTGCCCATGTCGGCGGGCACCGAAACCTCCAGCAGTTCGAACGTGTCGGAAGTGCCGGTTTCGTTGTGCGGCGTGTCGCCCGGGATCAGCATCGAATCGCCGGCCGCCAGCCGCACCTTGCGGTCGGCGAACTCCAGGTCGATCCAGCCGCTCAGCATGTAAACGAACTGCGCCTCGCACTTGTGCACGTGCCAGCCGGTTTCCTTCGACATTCCTTGTTCCGCCGAGGTGACCTGCGCGCGCATCCGCCGGTGCGTGGCGGCGGTGACGCCGAGGTCGCGGTATTTGAAGAAGGGGCGTCGGCCGGCGACATACTGAGCGTTGTCTTTGGCGGCGACCGCCACTGCCATTGGCTCGATGTCCATGTCGGGGTTCCTCCTGGTTTTTGCATTGCTGCGCGCCGGGAGGTTGGCACAAGGCGGCTTGTGGTGGAAGGCGGCGGCGCTTCGGGCCGTGCGATGGCCGCCGCGCGCGATGAAAAAGCGAAGTGCGAATCAGGACGGCGGGGCTGACCGTGGTACGGCCCCGTGCGTCAGGCGCAGCAGTATGGAGCGCCCCAGTGCAGGGGCGGGCCGGTCGGTGGACCGGTGGCGGCGTGCGCGAGCGGCGGACGCCAGGATGCCGGCATCTGGGCGGGCGCGGGCGCGGCGGCGGCGTGCGGCGCGGAAGCCGGTGCGGCGCCGGGGGCGTCGCGTTCGAGCACTGCGGCGAGGGCGCCGGCGGCGGGCGTTTCACGCGCCTCGGCTGGCAGGCCGGGCATGACGTAGGGGTTCCCCCACCACGGCAGGCCCATGGCCGGTCGGCCGGGGCGGAAGGCCCGGAGGCTGCCGCCGAAGGCGAGAATGGCGCGGGACAGCTCCGGCCAGTCGCGATGGCCGGGGCCGATGCCGTTGTAGAGGCACATCCAGGCGATGCTGTTGCCGAACGCGCCGCGGATGAGGGCGGCGACGTGTTGGGTTGAGCCGGGCTCCAGGTCCGGGCGCATGTGGCACCAGGCGTGCGAGCGGTCCGTGCGGCGGCTGCGGCCGGCGCGCAGGAGCTCGAGCAGGAGAAGGATCAGCCGGGTGAGGAGACGGATGATGGGGTCGGGGAGGTGGTTGCGCGTGGGCGCGTCGGGGCCGACCCGATCTTCATCGGGGGCATAGGCTTCGGCCGGCGATGTGGGCGGCGAGCGCATTGGGTATGAAGTTTACCGCGGGCTGGGGCGGATGTCAAGTTAAATTTCCTAGATTGGATGGAATAGTTTTCCTTATGGGCGTTCAGAGCCAACGCCGCCTGATTGCCGACCCGGGCCGCTGGATGGCCGGGCGCCAGCGGTGCGCGAACGGGGCGTGGACCGATATGCGCTTACTGCGCCGTCATGCCGCCATCGGTCACCAGTTCCGAGCCGGTGACCAAGGATGATTCGTCGGACGCCAGGAACAACACGCCATTGGCGATATCCTCGGCGGTGCCGAGCCGACCCATCGGCGTGCGATCGAGCAGTGCCTGGCGCACGGCCGGATCGCTGAAGCGCTGCGCGGTCAGCGGCGTATCTGCGTAACCCGGATGCACGGAATTGATGCGGATTCTTTTCCCCGCATGTTGCAGCGCCGCCGACCTGGTGAAGGTCGTGATGACGCCCTTGGCGGCCGACCAGGCCGGCGAGGTGGGACTGCCGACGATGCCCATCACCGAGGACGTGGTGATGATCGACCCGCCTCCGCCTTTGCGCATGGCCTGGATCGCCGTGCGGGTGCCGAGGAATACCCCCTTGGCATGGCGTTGATCTCGCGGTCCCAGATTTCCACCGTGATGTTTTCGACGTTGGCGGGGAGGGAGACACCGGCATTGTTGAACGGGATATCCAGCCGTCCGTGCGTTGCCATCACCGCGTCCACGACCCGGGCCCGGTTCTGTTCCGAGGTCACGTCGAGGTGGAGGTAGCGCGCGTTGTGGCCATCGGCGCGCAGGGAAGCCGCGGCGCGGTTGCCCAGGTCGTCGCGGATGTCGGTCAGCACCGCTTTGGCGCCCTCGCGCACGAACAGATGCGCCGCCGCGCCGCCGAAGCCCATCAGCTCGCCCTTGATCGCAGCCGCCACAGGCGGTCAGGAGCGCTACTTTGCCCTGGAGTCGCATCGTGTCCTCCCGTGTGGTCGTTGATCGGCGGCAAGATGCGCCATTTCGCGTCCGGCCTTCATCGCCGCGCCGCGGCCCGGCTTAAGGCGTTTGCACCTGCCACGGATCGATAAGGGGAACACCGCAGTCTTCGAAACCGTCAATGTCGCGGGTGACCACACCGGCGCCCCTGGCACGCGCGATGGCCGCAATCATAAGATCGAGCGGCGCGACCGGGCGGCCGGCACGCCGGCGGCCCGCGAAAATAGCTGCGTAGGCCTCTGCGGCCGCTGTGTCGAAAGGCAGCACGCGCCCGCCAAAACCGTCGGTGAACATGGCGCGAGCCGTTGTTTCAAGGGCGGAGCGGCTCCGGCCTTCCGGCATGACGGCCAGACCGGACAGGATTTCCGCCTGACAGTTCCGCGATGGTCAACGTTTTGACGTGAGTACACGAAACGTACGCCCAGCACCCTCGCGACATCGACTTCCACTCCTCCACGATTCTCACGACTGACAACGTCCTGTCCGCAGTTGATCGACTCCTGAAGACTGACCGTCAGTTGAACCGCGACCGGGATGGGGTGAGTTTCAAGAAGCTGTCGTATGCCGCCGTGTCGGTGAAGCTGGCGCACGTTAAAAGCAACTTCGATCTCTACGCCTTCTATCGGGCGTGCGAGGAAGCGCGTTCGTTCTCGGCCTACTTCTGGTGGGCGTTGAAACCCACAGCGAAGGGATGAACAGAACCAGAACGCGTGACACTTCCGTACTTGACGGTCCCCATTTCCGCTGATAGAAGTTTTCCGGTGTCAGCGGATTATGCTCGCAACTGGGAGACCGTACATGCGTAACATCAGGATCAGCGACGACGTGGATAGATATATCGAAAAGCACGGCAAGTTCGGCGAAAACTACGACGACGTGCTCCGGCGTCTGTTCAAACTTCCACCCTCGGGCCTTCCAGCTTCGGACCCTCCACCTTCGGTTCTTCCACCTGCGGACGCTCAACCGCCCCTACAAGCCATCCCCTCGACCACGCCCGTGACCCATTGGACTCGGCGGAATGTCTCGACCCGCGAGATGAGGGCGCGGGTAACCGGGACGACACTCTCAGTCGCGTTCGAGCACGAAGCGCCTCAAACATGGGAGCTGCCAACGAACAAGGGCGATCAACACGGGATACGACGAGTGCGCGACCTCGCGGTCCAATATGCGGTTGGTCGCGGCGCTACCGATGGGCAGCGTAACGCCGTAGGGAAGGCGATAAGCGAAGCAGGATACTATCTGACTCAACGGCGAAAGCGGGTATGAGGCGATGTCCACACCTTGAAGCTGGTGCTCGTCGGGAGCGAAGCTTGAACGACAAAGCTCTTGGGGAGTTATACATGTCGCGGTCTCAACGGTTCTTCCTGGCGCTGGCACGTTTTGCCAACCGAAGCCCGGCGGAGGAGTTCAACGCTTACTGGAACTTCGCCGATCGAATGTTTAGGCTTATGCAGTGGGTGGCATTCCTGGCAGTCCTTCGGTTCGCTGCAGACAAGTCCCACAGCGATATTCTAGACATGATAGCGGGGCTGCTCTTTGTTTATCTCTGTATGCTGACACAGTTCGCACAACCCGCATGGGGCGCCTATTTGATTAGGCGCTTGCCGACTGGAACATGGCTCATCCTCCCGATAGTAATTTTGGAGTTGTGTATAACGACCGATCTTGTACTAGGCTCGCAATTCGTCGCGCGACGGGTGATCAATGAACTAATTAAGGCCACGCACTAGGATATCCACACCCTGAAGCTGGGGTGAACAGGAATGGTGTATGATGGCTAGCGAATGGATACGATGCGGAAAATCGTGCCGCGCGTGGTTGTGAACAGCGCATCGTCCGGATGGCCGGCGATCCACGCCGCCACTTCGGGCGCTGGCCGTGCGCCCATGATCGCAGACAGGACGTTGGTATCGAGAACGAACATCAGTCGAACCGAGGTGGATCGCGGTCCGGCAAACGCGGCGGTAGTTCGAGATCGTCCGCGCCGCCCAGCGGCTCGAAGCGGGCGCGGATGCGCTCATAGAGGTTGCGCGCCGGTGGTCGCTCGGGTTCCTTGAGTGTGGTTTGCAGGATGCTTCTGGCTTCGGCCTCCATCGAGTGGCCATGCTGAGCCGCGCGGACGCGCAGCCGCTCTTTGACCGCGGGTTCGAGGTTGCGGATCGTAATGCTGCTCATGCTTGGGGCTCCGCTAGCGTACCATCGTTGTAATCATTGATTGCATTGATGTCCAATCTTTGCGCCTCTCGTGCAACATAGAGGGCCGAGTCACACTCCATGGCTTTCGCGGATGGTCAGTGGCGGACCTCGAGGCGCTCGACGATACCCTGGTGCGCGTGTCGTATCTCGCCACGCATATGGAAGGACACTTGGTGGAGTTGGGACATCAATCCGCTTATGGTGCTGTCGTCAGGTCAGAGAGTGAAGGCGGCGGACGCCCTCGTCGTGTTGCGCGGCACGTAGCTGTGCTTCAATCGGGACGGCGGCGGGCTAGCCCGGCCCCCGGCGTTCGGGCGGTGCCCGGCGGACCAGGGGCGGTCGCGGAAAAGCCAGCCGCCGGTACTCACCATGTCCCAAATCGGCCAGCGCGACCGAAACGGTCTCGGCATGCCGTTGCAGCGTGGGCCAGTGATTGGTGCCGAGTTCGAGGACGGCGATCCTCAGGCCGGCAAGCCGGTTCTGATGGCGAATGTTTTTGTCCGACGTGATCAGAACGTCGAACCCGTCCCGCTCGGCAACCCGGAGGAGATCGCCGTTGCGCAGCTCATGCCAACCCATCTCAAAGGCGTGCCTGACTTCGACGCCGGCGAGAACCGTCCGCAGACCGCGCGGGACGCTGTGATCGAGAAGGGCCCTCAAGCCAGGTGAGGCACCCGCGCCTTTTTGTGGCTGTCGTAGAACTCGAACACGGCGCGAACCGTATCCGGCGTGATCCCGCCGTGGTTCTCAACCAGCCATTCGATCCCCTGCTCCCGGTTCGTAAGAAGATCCTCTGGGCGGAGCCGCGTCCCCTTGATGACGGGCTTGCCGCCCCGCTTTCCGGGCACGGTCTCGATCAGGGCGCATTCGGTCCAATCAATGTGTTCCATGATCGCAGCCTAACACGATCGCGGCCCGGTGTCCCTACCGCAACGCGTGCGCCACCCGTGCCGCGGAGCTGCTCTATGCAGTCGGTGTACATGGCCGTCCGGGTGCGCCCGTTCCCCAGATTGCCGCCGCTCGAACAGAGCGGGCGCGGTCCCGCGACCCTGATATCGCCCGCGTAAAATGCGAAGGCCAGGCGACGCGCCACACTGGAACATCGGGCGCGGACGGCCTATTCTCTCCCCCATGGACGACACACCGCACCACAGGCACCCGGCCGACAGGGGACCGCCGATGCCGAGTGAGGCGGAACTGCTTGCCTCCCTCGCCCGGAGCGAAGCCGAGCTTGCCGCCGGGCAGATCGTGTCCGGCGACGAAGTGTTGCGCGAACTGGACGAGAGCATTGCCCGCATGGAGGCGAAGCGTGCGGGCCAGACGCCTCGCTGGACCGCTACCCGTCGTTGATCGCTTGGTCGCCGACGATAGAGAACTGCGCATGAGCGAAACCACGGATTGGACGCTGATCGTCAGAGCATCCCAACAGGCGAAGGTCGCCGCAGAGGCGGCGGTCGCGTCGGCAAAGCTATTGGAGAGTGAGGTCGGTCATCGTCTCTCGGCCATGGAGGCCAGGCTTGGCGCGATCGAGGGGAGAATTGCCAATCTCGCCGCCGGCCAGAACAGCCACGAGCTGGCGATCATGCGTATCGCCGACACCCAGGCCGATCACACCGCCCGGCTGAGCAGGATCGAGACGCTGCTGACCGACATCGCGCGGAAGCTGGGCGCATGAGGAAGCAAAGAAGCGCCACCCGCTGATGTCCACACCACCACGAGCGACAAGCGACGCCCGGACATGTTTTGCTGGTAGCGAATGTTCTGATCCGCGGTGATTACGATCTCGAATCCGGCCGCCTCGGCAATGGTCAGCAGCTCGCCGTTGCCGATCTGGTCCCACCCCATCTCAACCGCGTGCCTGACGTCGTGGCCAGGAAGCAGATCGCGGAGATCGAGGGCAAGATTGTGGTCAAGAAGGATGCGGGACAAAAGCTGCCTGATGGGCGTCGTAGAAGGCAAACAGCGCGCGAATGGTCTCTGGGGCCACCCCGTGATTGCGCGAAAGCCAATCAATCCCCTCGTCGCGATTGATCAGGAGGTCCTGGGGACGCAGGCGCGTGCCGCGCAGCACCGGTTGGCCGCCCACCCTGCCGGGCACCGTCTCGATCAGCGCGCATTCTGTCCAGTCGATGTGCGTCATGGCCCTGATATAGCACTCCAGAGGCCGGATGTCCCGGCTCGCGCTGAAACTGCTCGAAGTCGGATTGGCAGCCGTCTTTCTCAAGGGTCCACCGTCGCGTCGCGTGACACATCACCCTACGAGGCCGGCGGGCTCCGGGTCGTCGATCCGTGGCAAAGCTGACGCGGCGGCGTTACCACACCCAAGTCCTGAGCTCGACTTTGCGCAATTCACGCGGCGAGGCAGAGAGTCTGGACGAGTCGGTTCAGTAGTTCGGCGGGAATTTCCACGGTTTCCCCGGATTTCCGCGACATGGAAAAATCCGGCGGGCACCAAAGCACGCGTCGCA
>DATLQW010000042.1:0-37948 GCA_035535035.1 Acetobacteraceae bacterium | reverse complement strand
CGGATTGATGGGCGTACCGACCATCGCGGTCCGGTCCCATGCGACCGCCTGGTACAATAAGTCTCAACCCACGCTCAGCGATGCAATCGCGGCCGTCCGGCGTGTACTTTGGACCCCGCAGGATTTATCCGCGTCCCGGTCGGGCGGCGAGACCGTCGAAATTCCCGCCCGATTGCTAAATCGATTCGTGGAGACTCCGTGCCTCGCCGCGTGAATTGCGGAAAGTCGAGCTGAGCGGCAAGACCTCTTGTTAGAACAAAAGGCCAACACCAAGTCGGTGAAATGTGCCATTGCCACAAACGCAGCAATCCGACCCGAAGCCAAGCCAGCCCGGGCCCCTGCCATAGTCCGCACCATTATGTGGGATATATTCCACTATGTGACACTACGAGACGAATGCAAGACTACGAGACGCCAATGAGACGCCACCGGCTATCACCCGCGCCAACATCGCCAACGACGCCTGGCTGGCTTCCGCCAAAGCCGACGTCGCCGCCAGGCATGTCGAGGCCCAAACCCACGCCGATGAACGCCCTGGACTGCCTCTCCCATGCGTCATCGACCAGCACACGGAGCTATGAGACGAATAGGGGACTATGAGAAGCGTATGAGACGCCGCCGCCGGTCAACCTCGCCGCGGCCGGACCAGTGTGATTATGATCGGGGTGAGAGCGCTCCAAAGGACTTAGCGTGATGAACATCAGCCCAGTAGCGCCGCCCACGACCCACGAAACCCGCCTCGATCGCTTCGCCGAGATCGCCGTGCGCGTCGGGCTCGGCGGCTTCCAGCCCGGCCAGGAACTGCTGATGACCGCGCCGCTGGAGGCGCTGCCGCTGGCTCGGCGCATCACCGCCCACGCTTATCGCGCCGGCGCCGCGCTCGTCACCACCCTGCTCGCCGACGACGAAGCCACGCTGCTGCGCTATCGCCTCGCGCCCGGCGACAGTTTCGGCAAGGCCGCCGGCTGGCTGTACGACGGCATGGCCGCCGCCTTCCGCGACGGCGCCGCGCGTCTCGCGATCGTCGGCGAAGACCCCAACCTGCTGTCCGGCGAAGACCCTTCGAAAGTCGCCCGCGCCAATCACGCGCGGTCGATCGCGTATCGTCCCGCGCTGGAGTTGATCACCGGCACGGCCATCAACTGGACGATCGTCGCCGCCGCAACCCCAGCCTGGGCAAAGGCGGTGTTCCCCGATCTATCGGGAGAACAAGCGGTGGCGCAACTCTGGGACGCGATCTTCGCAACGTCGCGCGTCGATGCGGAAGACCCGATCGCCGCCTGGGCAGCGCACAACGCCACGCTGATGGCACGCCGCCACCGCCTCAATGCCAAACGCTACGCGGCCCTGCATTTCCGCGGCCCGGGCACCGACCTGCGCGTCGGCCTCGCCGACGAACATGAATGGATGGGCGGCCTGAGCACCGCGCGCAACGGCATCACCGGCAACCCGAACATCCCCACCGAGGAAGTCTTCACCACGCCGCATTGCCGGCACGTCGAGGGCACCGTCGCCAGCACCAAGCCGCTATCCCACCAGGGCACGCTGATCCGGGACATCGCTGTGCGTTTCGAATCCGGAAGAATTGTGCGGGCCACGGCGCGCTCCGGACAGGACGTATTGCAACGCATGCTCTCGGCCGATGACGGCGCACGCCGCCTCGGCGAGGTCGCCCTGGTGCCGGCGTCATCGCCGATCGCGCGTAGCGGGCTGCTGTTCTTCAACACGCTGTTCGACGAGAACGCCGCGTGCCACATCGCGCTGGGGCAATCCTACAGCCGGTGCTTCACCGATCGCGGCAAGGCGGGCGCCCAGGCGCTGGCGGCGCGCGGCGCCAACCGCAGCCTGATCCATGTCGATTGGATGATCGGTTCGCCACAAGTTGATGTGGACGGCATCGCCGCCGGCGGCGATGCCGAGCCATTGCTGCGCGGCGGTGAATTCGTGTGATTGCGATCGGCGGGTGGATGCGACCGGCAGGTGGAATAGTTGCGCCGCGTGCTTTGGCGGTTGCGTGATCACGCTGTGCCGCTAGGCTCCGCCGGATCGTTGCCTCGGGAGGAGCCGCCATGCGTCCCAGCGTTTTCAGCGCCCTGTTGCTTGCCGTGTCGCTGTCGGCTTGTTCAGGATCGGACACCGGCGGCGCCGCTGGGGCCGGTGCGGCCAACGGGGCGTACGGAGCAAACGGTGCGGGCGGCGCCGGTGGCTATGCCGGCACTGCGGCGCCCGGCAGCGAAGAGGACCTGGTGCAGACGGTGGGTGACCGCATCTTCTTCAACACGGCTCGCAGTACGCTCAGCGACGAGGCGCGCGCCACGCTCGACAAGCAGGCCGCGTGGCTGCAGCGCTATCCGACGGTCGGCGTCGTCATCGCCGGCAATTGCGACGAGCGCGGCACCGAGGAGTACAACCTCGCACTGGGCCAGCGGCGCGCGAATGAGGATCGCGAGTATCTCATCGCGCACGACATCAACGCGGCGCGCATCCAGGTGATCAGCTACGGCAAGGACCGGCCGACCGATCCGGCATCGACACCGGAAGCCTGGGCGAAGAACCGCAACGCCATAACCATGGTGCAGTGAGCGTTTCCTGAAACGTTCCTTCTCGCTCCACTGACCGATTGCGGCCGTGGACTGGACCACCGGCCGAACCGGCCATCGCCATGATGCGGCCGACCCGGAGGGCCGGCTTGCGTCGCCGGCGATGCCGCTGCGTTTCCGGAACGTGGCGGCGCGCGCAGCCATGGCGCGGTCTATGGCGGTCCGCCCGATCGTGCTCGCACGGCATGCGTCGGTGACCCCATGCTCCAGCAACGGGGTCCCGCTACGCTGCCGGCGTAGCGCCCAAGGCCCGCGTCCGGCTCGGCGCACGACCGCACGAGCGGCTTCGTCGGTGCCGAAACGCCACGCTTCACAAGGCAGTCACGATTCAAAAGCCAGTACCTACTATGTGCCCTATGCGCCACTGCACCCACGATGACCGGCTGGTTGCAGCGACGGATCGCCGCCGCCCCGCTATTCGTCAGACCGCCATGCATCGCGGGGGTTCCGCTTCGACGCCGGCCAATGCGATCGCCGTTAGCGGGCGACTGAAGATTTGGCAGAGGCGTCATTCCACGCCGGGCATGCTCTGTCATTGCAGCGTGATATCGTTGCCCTTGCCCCGAGTGGAATGCGTGCTTTGCGCCGGCGACTGCCGTGCGCGTCACCATCGGTTGACGCGGTCGAAAAGCTACTGGTTCCCAGGGAAGTGAAGATTCACGCCGCGAAAGTCCAATCGTTAAAAATCACGCGGATATGCCAGTGCTTCGTCTGCGTTATTGATCGTGAGAGAACGCAATTATCGGGCAGATGATGCACTCATACTACCGCAATGCAACATGAGGCTCATGGTGCTGCCGGTCGCCGCGCCGGGTGATCTGCAACGTGGGGAGAGTGCGATATGCCGACAGTCACGGTATCGGGAGCCGGCCACGAGACCCTTACGTTGTCGTATGACAGTGCCGCCAATGCCGCCATTGCAGCGCAGATCGCCGCCGCTATATCGCGGTCCGTCGAGACCGGCGCGGTGGTTCCGGTCAATGGCGGGGACACGCCAATTCAGGTACCGCCGCCGGTGCCGGGCGGGAAGATCGGCGAATTCGTCCAGCAATACGACGGATTGTCGATCATGCTGCCGGGCTACCAGGATGTCGTGGTCACCGCGGGCTCCGCCACGGTGCTCGGTTCCGGCGACGCCAACGAGGCGATACTGGCGGGCGAGGGCAATCTCACGTTCATCGCCACCGGCGGGTCCGGCACGGTGGTCGCCGGCGGAAACACGGGAGGCAGGTCCGGCCATGGCGAGGATCACGGCGATGATCGCCATGACGATCACGGCGATGATCGCCATGACGATCACGGGCGAGGGCATGCCGGCGGCGACCTGATCATCGTGCCCGGCAGCGACAACGGCAACTGGGGCATTTACACCGGCGGCGGCAACGACACGGTGCTGGCGCTGGGTGGCGGGAACGACACGATCGCCGCCGGGGGCGGACATAACCGCATCGAGCTCGGCAGCGGCAATGACAGCGTGCAATCGACCGGCAACGACACGATCGTTGCCGGCAGCGGCAGCGACACCATCACGGCGAGCAATGACGCGCGGGATCTGGTGCTGGGCGGGACCGGCGGCGTGGTGTTCCTTGGCGGGGCCGGCCGGGTCACCTTGTTCGGCGGCGCCGGCAGCGACACTTTCGAGGGCGGGTCCGGTCGCGCCGTGGTCTATGGCGGCGAAGCCGGCAGCAACAGCTTGCTCGGTGGAGCCGGCAAGGCGACGCTGTTCGGCGGCGGCGCGGGCGACGGCCTCTTCGCGCAGGGCGCGCACGCCCAGGAGCTGGTCGCAGGCATCGGCAACGAGACCTTGTCGGCCGCAATGGCGTCCGGCCCGGACTCGTTGATCGCCGGATCCGGCCAGGATCTGCTGATCGGCGGCAGCGGCAAGGATACCTTCTTCGGTGGCACCGGCAGTTCGACCATGTTGGGCGGTGCGGGCCACGACGTGTTCGCCTTTGTCAAAAGCCTGAATGGCGGCACCGATCTGGTCGTGAACTTCACCAGCCTCGACAAGATCGACCTGCAGGGCTACGGCCACCACGCGATCCAGGCCGCGCTGATCAGCCAGACCTATGCCGGCGGGTCGGTTACCATCACACTGTCCGACAACACGCGTGTGACGTTTGCCGGAGTCGCCTCCCTTATGAAGACCAATTTTACCTGACCGTGGCGGAGTGACGCCCGGCAAGTCGCATTATGCCGAGCGCGATCCGCGCGTCGCCGTGGCCGGGACGCGCGCCAAACGCGACCGCCGGCGCGCAATCGCCGCGCCGCTTCGCGCTGGGTTCGCCTGCGACGGCGCTTCGGACAGAGTCCCGCGACCTGGTTGACCGCCGCCGCTGGCGACGGCGTGGCCGGCGGTGCTGCGTCACCGGCGCCTGTCAGGCCACACGTCGAACCGGATAGTCCGCGAGGTAGCTGGTCGTGCCGCCGACGTGCAGCACCAATTCCATTGGTCCGCCGAAGCCCTCAAACAGCGCCCGCGGCAGCGCCGCATCACCATCGGTCCAGCGCAGGCCGTTGTCCGGCTCGAACGCGTGGAACCCGTCGGCCAACGATGGGTCCGCTGCTTCCATGACGCGGAACCGCGTTCCCTGGCGCACCGCAATGCGCCGCAGCGCCACGCCGAGGACACGCGGGTCACGCGCCACCCCCAGTTCGGCCGGGGCGCCCGCACGCGATACGACGCGCACTGCCTCCGGCCCGGCCGGGAGGCGAAAGATGTGCGCCCCGCCGTGTGACGACGTGGCGTTCAGGCGATCGCCGTCCACCAGCAGGTGCAGCTCGGGATCCTCGGTCAGCAACAGGCCCGGGCGCGGTCCGGCGCGGTCCAGCAGCCGCCGCCACACCCGATCTATCACCGCTCCGCCGGTCAGCACCGGCGCGCAGGGCGGCTTCGGCGGCTGCTCCCAGCCATTATTGGCATTCTGGAACAGCCATCGGTTGCCGTCGTCGCGATAGCTCTCCGCCGGCGCACCATTGGCGATCAGCACGTCATGACTGCCGAGTTCGATGTGGTAGAGCGCGACCTCTTGCGCCCGGTCGTCCCACAGGATGGAGCGGTGGTTGACCAGGAACTCCACCGGGATCAGCACGCCGTCGAGGTAGAGCGAATGCCCCTTGGTCACGTGCAGGTCGCGATGCGGCACATTGTCGGCCAACGCGCCCTTGCGCACGATCACCGGTGTCGCCGCGTTGCGCCGCCCGCGCGTGGCCAGCACGCGGCCGGTGCCGATCCATGTGATAGGCCTGGCCTCGCCGCCGTGAGTCAGCACCGTGTCGCCGACCGACAGGCGCTCGACCGGCACCTCGCCGGTGGGCGTGGCGATGTGCGTTCCGGCCACGAAACACAGAACCAGCTCGACGAAATCCGAGCCCGTCGTGAAATTCGGCAGGACGCCGCCGGCAAGGCCGACATTGGTGAAATCCATGGTGCCGGCGGATGAGTCCACCGCCAGTGTGCCGCTTCCCAGCCAATGCGCGCCGGTCACGGTTGCGCCGCCGGCAAAGACGATCTCGTCGCCGTACTGCCAGTTGGCGATGCCGAACGCGTTGGTCGTCTGCGGTGCGCCGAGCACGAGAGCCTCGGCGCCGGCCGCGGTCGCGAAGGTCACCGACTGGCTGCCACTGACCAAGCCATCCAGCTTCAGCGTGCTGCCGGCGGCGAGAGTGATCCCACCGGTGCCGCTCACCGCACCGGTGATTTCCAATGTTCCACCAGTCGAGGCAGTCAAAGTCGCTGCGTTGGACGCAGCTATCTCGCCGCTGTTGACCACGGCCGCCTCGATCAGACCCGCGCCGATGAGAGCATGGCCGCTTTCGATATCGATGGCGCCGGCGGCATAGGTTCCGCTGGTGCCCAGGTCGATGCCGGAGCTGGCATCGACCGACAGGGTTGACCCGGCCCAGATGAACAAACCGGTATCGGCCTCGATGTTGCCGCCGCCGCTGACTGCGACAGTGCCTGTCCCGCCTTCCGGGCCATTTCCGCTGCCGCCAAGGTCGAGGTTGCCGATCGATGTGTTGGTGATGACGAAGCTGCCGCCGTTGAGGACATCGAGAACACCGTGTCCCGCTGCACCCACGTGCACCGCGGAGGCTGCGGTCAGCAAGGCTCCCGCACCCGTTACCGTGACAGTGCCGGTGCTGCCTGTATCTTGGCCGATGTTGAGGGCATCGCTCGTCACCGTGGTGACGCCGGCGCTGATGGTCGTGCCGTCGTTGGCAATCGCGACCGTGCCGCCGCTTCCCACCTCCAGAAGACCGCTGCCGGCAAGACCAACATTGAGGCCGCCGCTGGCGGCACTCCCCAGTGTGAGCAGTGCGCCTGAGCCGGACACGACGACGGTTCCGGACGCGGCTGAAGCATTCACGCCGATAAGGATGGCGCCAGCGGCAATGTTAGCCGTGGCGCCATTCTCTATGTCGAATAGGGCTTGACCACTTACGCCGATCTCGACTCGTGTCGTCGCACTACCCAGCGTGAGAAGGGCATCGGTACCAGACACCAGAACGGTACCGGACGAACCAGCCGCTTCGCCAACTCCAATATTGTAGCCGGGAGAGGAAACGGAAACCGTGCCGCCGTTCATTACCTCCAGCAGCCCTTGTCCGGCCTGGCCGACGCCGATACCTGTGGTCGCGGTGCCGAGCGTGATTACGGAAGCTGTTCCCGAGACAAGAACGGTTCCCGAAGCACCAGCGGTCTTGCCTATGCCGATGCCATGCCCGCCGGAGGCGATACTGACCGTGCCGCCGTTCAGCACCTCCAGCGTTCCCTGGCCGGACTGGCCTACGCCCATCCCCGTGCTCGCGGTACCGAACGTGACGACCGAGGCGGTACCCGAGACGACAAAGAGTCCCGTTGCACTGGCGCTGACGCCGACCCCGACGCCATGCCCACCAGTTCCGGCAATGGCGACAGTTCCGCCGTTCAAGACCTCCAGCGTTCCCTGTCCACTGCTTCCCACGCTGACACCGCCAGCGTCGAGCAGCACCCCGCTGTTCTCGACAGTCAGCGTGCCGCTGCTGCCGAGCGAGTAGCCGACTCCGATGCCCTCGGCCGTGTATGTCGTGCCGTTGCTCAGGAAGGTGCCGACGTTGCCAACGTCCACCGTGCCGCTGTTGGTAACCGTGAGCGCACCGGCTCCGCTCAGGCCGACATCGAGGTATCCTCCGGTCGCAACGCCGATGTTCCACAGGCCGTTGGACACCAGGACGCTGCCGGCGCTGTCGATCGAGCTGCCGATCTGGGCGAAGGTCTGCTCGGTCAGCGTCGCGCCATTCTCCACCGTCAGCGTTGCGGTGCCGGTGAAAGGCGGCAGCGCGGCCGTGCCGGTGGTGCCGACCAGGCCGTTGTAGCCGACCAACATGAAGCCGCGGCTGTCCACCGTGTCGTGCGGATCGATCTGGTCGGTCCACGAGACGTTCCCGTTGAGCGTGAGGATGCCGAACGAGGTCGGGTCGGAGCCCAGGATGCTGTAGGTGTCGGTGACAACACCGGCATTGGCGCCGCTGTTCTGCACCGTCATCGCGGCCGGCGTGCCGCCGCCCTCGTAGCCGATAAGGATTTTGCCGCCATCGCCGCCGCTCTGGCCCGTTCCGGCATCAAGCGTTCCGCCGTTGACCAGCAGCGTGCCGCCGGTCAACAGAAGCCCGTTGGTGCCGGTGTTGTTGACGGTGATCGTGCCGTTAATGGCGCCCGTGGTAGCGTATGACGGGTGGCCGGTCAGGTCGAGCAATGCATTGGGATCGACCTCGGCGGTGCCGTGAAAAATGCTGTACGCCGAGGCGGTCAGCGTATTGCCGCTGGTTACCTCGACCGTGCCGCCGAATTGAGCGACCGCGTATGGTGAGGCCGTGGTGTTGCTGGTGATCTGCAGCAGCGCGTTGTCGCTGGCGAGCACCAGTTTGCCGACCGAAACCGCTGCGATGCCCGTGGTCAAAGTGAACGGACTGCTCGCGCCGAACCCGATGATGGCGGTATCCAGCGTGCCTGGCGTGCCGTTCGACCACAGGCTGCCGGTCTGCCAGGCGCCGGAACCGTTGTTGTAAGCGTCGTTCAGAACGCCCGTCGTCAGCACCGTGTTGCCGTCGGCACCGGTGCCGACGTTGAAGCTGCCGGCAACGCCGCCGGCGACGGCGAACGTGCCATTCTGGAAATTGCCGGAACTGAGCAGCAGCGAGGCAAGAATTGTCCCGCCCGCATTCTCCAGGTTCAGGATTCCGGTGCTGCTGCTGTAGGCCACCTGGCCAACGGCGAGCGAAGTGCCGGCGTCGATTGTGTCATTCTGCCCGAAGCCAAGGATGCCGCCGCCAAACGAACCGATGTTGTCGATCTTCAGCGTGTTCCCAGCGGTGGCGTCGGCGAACGCATAGGTCGGTGTGAAGCCGCTCAGGTTCGAGGGGTAGCCGGCGTTCGTCTCGACCGTGCCGCCGCCCACGATCACCACGGCGCCGGCTTCGCCCGCATAGCCGCCAGCGACCGCGTTGCTGGCCACGTTGACGAACAGCGATCCGCCGTTGACCAGGATTTCGCCGGCGTTGAACAACTCCGAGGTGCCGGCAACCGTAATGGTCATCGCATTGCCGGCATCCACCTCGATCTGGCTGTAGTTGATGAAATAGCCCGGCTGGAACGTGCCCCCGACCATCGTCCCGGAGATGTCGATGGTGAAGCTGCTGCCCGTCGGGCCGTCCGCCAGGATCGTGCCCTCGTTGATGAACATGCCGGCCGCGTCCAGCAGGCTCGTTTCCGCCGTGGCGTTGCCCGGCACGGCGCTGGTGAGCAGGGTGTTGCCGTCGAACGACGGGTTCATGAAGGTTGTCGCGGTGTCCCCGGCGCCGAACAACGCGGCGACGCCGGCGGTCCCGCCGAGCTCCACGGTATTGCCGGTGAACCCGGGATCGGTCAGAAGGATCGTGCCCCCGGCGTTGATCGCGGTATCGCCCGCCTCGGGGACGCCCGAGCCGTTCCCAGATCCGGCGGTCAACGTCCAGTTGCTGGAAACATCTCCACTGCCGGTGCCGCCAAGCCACGTCCAGGTCGAGCCGGCCATGTCATTTTCCCCCTTGTCTGTCGGCGCCAGAGCTTGCATCGGCAATCACACTATTTTGGGCGTCGCATGAAATTCCCGTCAACAGATCGCAAACCAACAGATCGCAAAATAACCGCCGCGCGCTTGCCGCCGGACGCGTCGAGTGGCTACTGATCCGAAGCGGCGCCCGGGGCGCGCGGATCGAGGGGCAAGCGCTCGCCCATGCCGCCTCGGACGGTGCCGCACGCGTTCGCATCGGTCTCGCCGCGCATGCGGTCTCCGCTGCATCCAGGACTCTTCAACGCCCTGTACTTGTAAGCGCCACGGGTGAGTCCGCGGCGCAACGATCGGACAAAAGATGCGGGGCGACCCGGATGGCCGCTCCCAGCGCGGCAAAATCAATGAATCCATGCCGGGCGGCCCAACCCGCTATTGTTGCCTATCCCACGCCTGATCAGCCCAACCAGGGCAAGCACATGGGACGGGTGGTCGCAGCCGACTGGCTTGCCCTCCGCGCGAGGGCTACCCATCTTGAACGTACGAAGAACCACCCGAGGGCGATGACCGCGACCACCAGCCGGCGACAACGCCCGAGAAGCGGGCAGCATCTGCCCCGACGGCCGATTTACCTTGGTCCGTCACGCCCATTGACGGCAGGAAGCGCTCGACCGCATGACGAGCCGCGCGCCTCGGTGTCCAAGGTTCCATCTGCGTGCATCCGCGCGCACCCGCGGTTGGATTTCCTTGCTGCATTGCCGTCCGCACGCCGCCGCGGGGCAAGCCGTGGTTGCCGGGCGGCAAAACCCCTATGCACCAGAAGCGCGGGCGCCCTCCGGCCACGCCCGGCCCCGTGCCCGCAGCCAACGACACCGCATGCCCGGCGGTGGCGTACCCTCGCCAAGCCCAAGTGCATCGCCCCATGATCGCCTTCGCCGAGCTGCTGGAGCGCCTGGTCTTCACCCCCGCGCGCAACGCCAAGATCGCGCTGCTGCGGCGCTATTTCGCGACCCAGCCGGATCCGGACCGCGGCATCGGCCTGGCCGCGATCGCCGGCGAACTCGCCTTCACCGCCGCCCGGCCCGGCCTGATCCGCGCGCTCGCCGCCGCGCGCACCGACCCGGTGCTGTTCGCCTGGTCATACGATTATGTCGGCGACCTGGCGGAGACGGTGGCCCTGATGTGGCCCGCCGCGCCGGCCAACACCGCCCCGCCGCGCCTGTCGGAGGTGGTGGAGGCGCTGGAGACCGCGCCGAAAGCCGCCCTGCCCGGGATCGTCGCCGCCTGGCTCGACGCGTCCGACCCCTCCACCCGCCTCGCCTTGCTGAAACTGATCACCGGCGGCCTGCGGGTCGGCGCCTCCGCGCGGCTGGCAAAGCTTGCGCTGGCGGAGCTCGGCGGCGTCGATGCCGATGCGGTGGAAGAAGTGTGGCACGGCCTGGCGCCGCCATACATGCAACTGTTCGCCTGGCTGGAAGGCCGCGCGCCGGCACCCGAGCCGGCCGGCTATCCGGTGTTCCACCCGCCGATGCTGGCGCACCCGCTGGAACCGGCGGACCTCGCCGCGCTCCGCCCGGAGGAGTGGCGCGCCGAATGGAAATGGGACGGCATCCGCGTGCAGCTTGTCGCAACGGCGGGCGGCCGGCGGCTGTATTCGCGCGGCGCCGAGGATATTTCCCCCGGGTTTCCCGAAATCATCGAGGCGATGGATTTCCATGCCGTGCTGGACGGCGAGTTGCTGGTGCTGCGCGAGGGTCCCCAGGGACGCAGTGTCGCGCCGTTCGCCGATTTGCAGCAGCGGCTGAACCGCAAAGGCGTCACCACGAAGCTGATGCAGGCGTTTCCCGTCGGCGTCCGGCTGTACGACATGCTGTTCGAGGGTCATGCGGACCTCCGCCCGCTGCCGTTCGACGCGCGCCGCGCGCGGCTGGAAGCCTGGTACGCCCGCACCCGCCCCGCGCGCATGGACCTGTCCGAATTGATCCCGTTCGGCTCGCTGGACGAGCTGATCCTGCTGCGCGACGGCGCACGTGCCGCATCCGTCGAAGGGCTGATGCTCAAACGTGCCACTTCCACCTACATGCCCGGACGGGTGAAGGGCCAGTGGTGGAAATGGAAACGCGACCCGCTGACCATCGACGCCGTGCTGATGTACGCGCAACGCGGCCACGGCAAGCGCGGCAGCTTCTATTCCGACTACACGTTCGGCCTGTGGCGCGACAACGGCGCGGGCGAGGACGAGCTGGTCCCGGTCGGCAAGGCGTATTCCGGCTTCACCGACCAGGAGCTGATAGTCCTCGACCGCTGGATCCGTAACCACACCGTGGCGCGCTTCGGCCCGGTGCGCGAAGTGGACAAGGCGCTGGTGCTGGAGGTGGCGTTCGACGCGGCGCAGCTATCGATGCGCCACAAATCCGGGGTGGCCCTGCGGTTCCCGCGCATCGCCCGTATCCGCACCGACAAGCCGGCGGTCGAGGCCGACCGTTTGGCGAGCCTGATGGCCCTGGTGGAGAACCAGCCAGCCGTCGAGCACGTCGCCCGGTAAGCGATGATCCGCGCCGGCGGCAGCAGGCGGATGGCGACGGCGCCCTGCGAATCGGCTATAAATTAGGCATATGATGGTGCATTTTTCGAGGCAATTGCATATATATTATGCATAATGGTGAAAATACTCGCGGTTCTCGCTGCGCCTCTTGCACGTAAGGTCGGTTTCGAGGCATGTTGCGGTGCAGCGAAGACGGCGCCAGCCGTCGTCGCCACAGGGCGCATCAGACGGCCGACCATAGGGAGGTTGGGGAACAATCTCGGAAGGGCACCCGATGGCACGGCATGGCGTGAAGCGCGGCAAGAACAGGGCTGACCAGGACCGGTCGCAGGGACTCGGACGGCGCCGTCTGTTGAAGGGAGCCGCCGCCGCCGGCGGACTGGCTGCCGGTTCCGGCATGCTGCAAGGCTTTCCCACCATCTGGGCACAGAACATCAAGGACGTCGTGCTGAACCACGCCGGCCCGCCGGTCACCGCCATTCCCGGCATCGCGGCACAAGCCACCAAGGACCTCGGCTTCACTGTCCACATGCAGGCCACCGAAAACGCCGATCTGCTCAATCGCTTCCTGTCGCAGTCCAACGCCATCGACTGCGCCGACGTCAGCATCACCTACCTGCGCTACCTGGTCGGCCGCGGCATCCTGCAGACCATTCCGGTCAGCAAGGTGAAGCACTGGGACCAGACCATCTCGCTGTTCACCAAAGGCACCTATCCGGACGGCCGCGTCGCCTCCAAGGAGGGCACGGCGCCCTATACCGTGATCTATGCCACCGACCCCGGCTGGACGAAGTTCGCGACCTCGCCGACCGACTGGCTCTCGGCCATGCCAACCGTGACGAACGCCGACACGCTCGGCATCCGACCCGACCTGGTCGGCCGCCCCGTCACCAGTTGGGCCGACCTGATCAGCCCCGATTTCAAGGGAAGGGCCGCGCTGCAGGACCAGCCAACCGTCGGCGTCATCGATGTCGCCATGGCCCTGTCGGCCAGCGGCCGCATCAAATACGGCGACAAGGGCAACATGACCCGCGCCGAAATCGACAAGACAATCGATACCATGATGCAGATCAAGAGCGCCGGTCAGTTCCGCTCGTTCTGGACGACCTTCGATCAGTCGGTGAACCTGATGGCGTCCGGCGAGGTGGTGATCCAGTCGATGTGGTCGCCCGCGGTGACCGCGGTGAAAACCCGCGGCATTCCCTGCGTGTTCCAGCCGTTGAAGGAGGGCTATCGCGGCTGGGGCTACACGCTCGGCGTGATGAAGCACGTGACCGGCCTGAAGCTGGATTGCTTCCACGAGTACCTGACATGGTACACCGGCGGCTTCCCGGGCGCATTCATCGCCCGCGAAGGCTATTATTCGGCGCAACCCGAATTGGCGAAGAAATACCTCACCCAGGCCGAGTGGGACTATTGGTACGGCGGCAAGCCCGCCGCCACCGATATCCACGATCCGTTTGGCAAGCTGATGGAAAAGGCCGGGAACTCGCGCGACGGCGGCAGCTTCTGGAAGCGCATGGGCAACATCGCAGTGTGGAACTCGGTGATGGACGAGGACCGCTACCTGACCCGCCGTTGGAACGAATTCATCACCTCCTGACCGCAATTGCCCTCCCGCACAATACGGCGGGAGTCCTCGCCTCCAGGCATTAGGAGCATCCCGATGCAGCTCGGCGTCTTCATACCCATTGGCAACAATGGCTGGCTGATCTCCACCACCTCGCCGCAATACAAACCCAGCTTCGACCTGAATCGCACGATCGTGGAGAAGGCCGAACGTTTCGGTTTCGACTTTGCGCTGTCGATGATCAAGCTGCACGGTTTCGGCGGCCCGTCGGAGTTCTGGGATTACAACCTGGAATCCTTCACCCTGATGGCCGGGCTCGCCGCCGTCACCACGCGCATCCAGCTCTTCGCCACCTGCGCCGTGCTGACGATGCCGCCGCCGGTCGCCGCACGCATGGCGGTGACGATCGACTCGATTTCGCACGGCCGGTTCGGCGTGAACATCATCTCCGGCTGGCAGCGCCGCGAATACACCCAGATGGGCATCTGGCCCGGCGCCGAACACTATCGCCGCCGCTACGACTATTGCGCCGAATACGTCACCATCATGCGCGAGTTGTGGGAAACCGGCCGCTCCGATTTCAAGGGTGACTTCTTCCAAATGGACGACTGCCGCTGCCTGCCCCTGCCCACGGCGAAAATCCCGATCATCTGTGCGGCGCAAAGCGACAACGGCACGCGCTACGCCGCCCAATACGCCGACTGGAACTTCTGCTCCAGCGGCGGCATCAACACGCCGACCATGGTGACCCAGAGCGTGTCCCGGCTGGTGCAGGCAACCCAGGAGATCGGACGGCCTTGCGGTGCGATGGTCCTGACCATGGTGGTCGCCGACGAAACCGATGCCGCGGCGACCGCGAAGTGGGAGCACTACAAGGCCGGGGCCGACCGCGTGGCCCTGGCGTATCGCGACGCCCAGGCCGAGGACGATCCAAGCCGCGATCCGCTTGCCGGCCCCAACAAGCGCAAGACGCTGGGCACGCAGAACCTGCCGACCCAGGGTGGTGTCCTGGTCGGTTCCTATGCCTCGGTCGCCCGCATGCTTGACGAACTGGCCGGCGTGCCGGGCGTGCAAGGCGTCATGCTGACCTTCGATGATTTCGTCATCGGCATGGAACAGTTCGGCACCCGCATCCTGCCCCTGATGCGCTGCAGGAACGAGATGCGGGCAGCGGCATGACCTATTTCGGTAAACCGCTCCCGCCCGCGGCGGGAGCGGTCACGACGCAGAGCGATGCGGGTGAGGCCGATCGGGCCGGCACGCGGCACGCTCGGCCTCGGCGCTCACGCGCCGTCGCGTGGATCCGCTTCGCGGCGCAATCCCGCTGCGCGGGACTGGCTGGCAAACCCTGGCTCATCTCCTGGCTGCAGGTCAGCCCGCTGGCGCTGGTCCTGTTCGTCCTGTTCGCCGCTCCCACCATCCTGTTCCTGGTCATAAGCTTCTTCGACTATGACCGGGTCGGCATCTATCCCGCCTTCATCCTGACCAACTATCGCGACCTGCTGACCACGCCGGCAACCTTCCGCGTTTACGTCAGTTCGTTGCGATTCGCCGTGATCGTCTGGGCAATCACCCTGTTCCTCGGCTTCAACATCGCCTGGTTCCTGATCTTCCACGTGCGCAACGCGATCACCCGAACCGTCCTCTTCCTGCTGTGTGCGATCCCATTCTGGACATCCGGCATCATCCGCACCATCGCCTGGATTCCATTCCTTGGCCGCAACGGCGCCTTCAACCAGATCCTGATGGCGCTGCACATCACCTCGAAACCGCTGACCTTCCTGCTGTTCTCCGACTTCGCCGTCATCATCACCTATGTCCACCTGTTCACCCTGCTGATGGTGGGGCCGATCGCCAATTCGCTGTCCAAGATCGACCCGGCACTTCTGGAAGCCGCGCGCGATGCCGGCGCCAGCCGCTGGCGCACCATGGCCGACGTGGTCATCCCGCTGTCCAAGACCGGCATCGCCCTCGGCTCCATCCTGGTGTTCACCCAGGTGATGGGCGACTATTTCGTGGTCAAGACAATGAGCGGAGGACAGAGCGCCTCGATCGTCTCCATGCTGTCCACCCAGATCCAGGCCATGGAATACCCGCCCGCCTCAGCCAACGCGATGGTGCTGGTGGTGTTCGTCGCCATCCTGGTCGCCGGAATGATGCTGGTCGTGGACGTGCGCAAGGAACTCGTGAAGTAGGGAGGCCGCCATGTTCGCAGGACCTGGCCGGGTGACCGGACCCAGCGCGGAACGGCCCTGGACCTTCTACGCGCTGGCTGCGCTGTTCGGCGCCTATCTGCTGTTTCTCTACGGGCCGATGTTCGTGATCTATCTGCTGTCCTTCCAGGGACCGAACGGCGGCGTGACGTTTCCCATGGTCGGCACATCGCTCACCTGGTTCCGCGACATCGTTCGTCCAGAGCAGATGGCGAATATTCCGATGGCGTTCGGACGTTCGGTCGAACTGGCGGCGCTGGTCAGCACGCTGACCGTGGTCATCTCGGTCGCCGCCGGCCTCGGATTCCGCCGCCGCTTTCCCGGCTCGGGACTGCTGTTCTATCTCGCCGTCGCCTCGCTCGTCATGCCAAGCCTGCTCGTCGGCTTCGGCATCGGCCTGGGCTTTCAGGTGCTGGGATTGCACCCGGGCCTGTTCACCTCCGCGCTCGGCGCCCAACTCACCTGGACGTTGCCGTTCGGCCTGTTCACCATGTTCGCCGTGGTGAACCGGTTCAACCGTGCCTATGAGGAAGCCGCCAACGACCTCGGCGCCACCGCCTGGCAACGCCTCATCCATGTGACGCTGCCAATTCTGCTGCCCGGCATCATCGGCATCGCGATGGGAGCCTTCACGCTATCCTATGACGAGTATGCCCGCACCACGTTGACCATCGGCACGCACAACACGCTACCGCTGGCAATCTACGCATTGATCTCCAGCGCCACCTCGCCAATGCTGTTCGCCATCGGAACGCTGACGACCGCCGTGTCGTTCCTGCTGATCGGCGCAACCCTTGTCGTGGTAATCCGCATGCAGCGCCGCCGCGCCGCCATAGCCCGCGGCTGACCGAGGACATACGCAGGATGGATGCACGCTTCGACGTCGAATTGGTTGCCGTCACCAAGCGCTACGGATCGGCCGTCGCGGTGGACGCCATCTCCCTCCGCATCCCCCGCGCCAGCTACTGCTGTCTGCTCGGGCCGAGCGGGTGCGGCAAGACCACCACCTTGCGCATGATCGCCGGCCACGAGGCGGTGACCGACGGCGACATCCTGATCAACGACGCCAATGTCACGCTGGCGCCCCCGGTACGCCGCAGCACCGCGATGATGTTCCAGAGCTACGCGCTGTTTCCGCATCTGAACTGCCTCGACAACGTCGCGTTCAGCCTGAAGATGCGCGGCGTCGGCAAGGCCGAACGCCACCGGCGGGCGCGCGAGTTCCTCGCACTGGTGCACATGGAACCCTATGCCGAGCGCCTGCCGTCGCAGCTCTCCGGCGGGCAGCAGCAGCGCGTCGCGCTGGCCCGCGCGCTGATTACCCAGCCCCGCGTGTTGCTGCTGGACGAGCCGCTCTCGGCACTCGATCCGTTCCTGCGCGTCAAGGTGCGCGAGGAGCTGAAGCGGCTGCAACGCGAGCTCGCCATCACCTTCATCCACGTCACGCACAGCCAGGACGAGGCGATGGCGATGGCCGACATGATGGTGGTGATGGAGGACGGGCGTATTCGCCAGGCCGGTCCGCCGCGCGAAGTGTTCGAGCAACCGGCCAGCGCCTTCGTCGCGCGGTTCATCGGCGGACATAACGTGCTGTCCGGTGCGCGAGGACCGATCGCGGTGCGGGCCGATCGTTGCCGGCTGGGCACCCCCAACGGCGGCCCGCACGTGTCCGGCCGGGTCGCGGCGGTGGAATATCAGGGCGGCACGGTGCGGATCGCCCTGGCAACGGAAGCCGGCGACGAGGCATCGGCGCTGGTCCCGGATGCGACCTTCTACCGTGCGCCGGTCGAGCCGGGCGACCCGGCTACGTTCGTGTGGTCGGAGAACGACGTGCACGTCCTGGCCTCGGCCTGAGCCTGCATGCTACGCTTGTCCCCAACAAACGCGGGGAGGGACGTTGCGATGCTGGTGCCGAACACCACCAAACGCCGGATGGCCGCCGGCGAGGTCGCACTGGGTTTCGGCGTGCATCATTTGCGCAGTGCCGCCGCGCCGGCGCTGGCCGCGGCCTCCGGCCATCATTGGCTGTTCATCGACAACGAGCATGGATCGTTCTCCGTCCACGAGGTCGCCGAGCTTTGCATTGCCTCGTTGCCGACCGGCGTGACGCCGATCGTGCGCGCCTGCGCCAATGCCATCGACGAGGCAACGCGCGCCCTGGACAACGGCGCGTTGGGCATCGTCATGCCGCATGTCGATACCGCGAAGGAGGCGCGGCGGATCGCCGAAGCGTTTCACTATCCGCCGCAAGGCTATCGGAGCTGGGGCGGCCCTCCGGCGGTCTATGGCTACCGGCCGCCGCCGATGGCCGAGGCACAGCGGGCGATCAACGACGAAATCCTCACCGTGGTGATGCTCGAAAGCCCCGAAGCGGTGAAGAATGCCGAGGCCATCGCCGAGGTGGTTGGGGTGGACGTGCTGCTGATCGGCACCTCCGATTTGTCGTCCGAATTGGGCATCGCCGGCCAGATGGGCCATGCGAAGATCATCGACGCCTACGCCACGGTCGGCGCCGCCTGCCGCAAGCACGGCAAGGTGCTGGGGATGGGTGGCGTGTACGACGAGGAGAACGCCTCGCGCTATGTCGGCATGGGCGCGCGATTCGTGCTGACCGGCTCGGACCACAGCTACCTGCTGATGGGCGCGGATGCGCGCAGCGGCTTCTTCACCGGCCTGCCGGCGAACCAGGCCGCGGCCGGTCCGAGGAAGCAGAAGGCCAGGAAAAAGGGTTGAGCGCGATGGCGCGCAGGCCCGCACCCGCATGAGGGACGTGACTCCGCCGGGTCAATATCAAGGGCGCTTGGCATGAACCTCACGCGTCTGGCGGTCGATATCGGCGGCACCTTCACCGACCTTGTGCTGGCGCTGCCGGACCGGACGCTTTCCGCCAAGCTGCTGACCACGCATGACGCACCCGAAGCCGCGGCGATCGAAGGCACCGCGGCGATCTTGCGCGAGGCGGGTATCAGCGCGGAGCAGCTCGGCCTGGTGATTCACGGCACGACCCTCGCCACCAACGCGCTGATCGAGCGCAAGGGCGCACGCACGGCGCTGATCACCACGCGGGGTTTCCGCGATTCGCTGGAAATGGCCTACGAGCATCGTTTCGAGCAATACGATCTGTACATGGAACGCCCGGCCCCGCTGGTGGAACGCGACCTGCGGCTGGAGGTGGCGGAGCGACTGGCGGCGGATGGATCCGTGCTGCTGGCGCTCGACGAAGCCAGCCTGGACGCGCTGGTGCCCGTGCTGCTGCGCGAGAGGATCGAAGCGCTGGCGATCAGCTTTCTGCACTCCTACATGAACCCCGCGCACGAGGAACGGGCCCGCGCGCGGCTGGCGCGGGCGTTGCCGGATGTCGCCATCACCATCTCGTCCGAAGTGTGCCGCGAAATCCGCGAATACGAGCGGACCTCCACCACGGTCGCCAACGCCTATGTGCTGCCGCTGATGGACCGCTACCTGGCGCGCATGCAGGAACGGCTGCACCAGCTTGGCGCCGATTGCCCGCTGCTGCTGATGATGTCGTCCGGCGGCATCTGCACCGTGGAGACGGCGCGGCGCCTTCCGGTGCGGCTGGTGGAAAGCGGACCGGCGGGCGGGGTGATACTGGCGCGGCAGATCGCGGCGCGTGGCGGCTGGGATCGCGCGCTGTCCTTCGACATGGGCGGCACGACGGCGAAGATCACGCTGATCGACGATTTCACCCCGCAGGAGTCACGGCATTTCGAGGCGGCGCGAGCTTACCGTTTCGCCAAGGGCAGCGGCTATCCGGTGCGCATTCCGGTGATCGACATGGTGGAGATCGGCGCCGGCGGCGGCTCCATCGCGCGGGTCGATGCGCTGCGGCGCATCCAGGTCGGGCCGGACAGCGCCGGCTCCGATCCCGGACCGGCCTGCTATGCGCGCGGCGGCACGGCGCCGACGGTGACTGACGCCGATCTGGTGCTAGGGCGCATCGATCCGGCACGTTTCGCCGGCGGCAAGATCGTGCTGGATGCCGCGCGCGCGGCCGATGCGGTGATGGCGATCGGCGCGCCTCTGGCGATGCCGTTGATCGAGGCGGCGCGCGGCATTGCCGAGATCGTCGATGAAGCGATGGCGAGCGCGGCGCGCGTCCACGCGGTGGAGAACGGCAAGGACCCCTCGGGCCGCACGCTGATCGCGTTCGGTGGCGCGGCGCCGCTGCATGCCGCGCGGCTGGCACAGAAGCTCGGCATCGCGCGCGTGGTGATTCCGATGGATGCCGGCGTCGGTTCCGCGCACGGCTTTCTCATGGCGCCGGTCGCCTATGAAGTCGTGCGCACACTGCTGGTGCGGCTGGACGCGCTGGACCAGACCATGGTCGATGCATTATTCGCCGGGATGCGCGCCGAGGCGGAAGCGGTGGTGCGCCTCGGCCTGCGCGAGGGTCCGTTGGACGAGACGCGCACCGCCTTCATGCGGTATCGCGGCCAGGGCCACGAGGTCGCGGTGACGCTGCCCTCCGGATTGGTCGATCCGGCCGCGCTGCGCGCCGCGTTCGCCGCGGCCTACACGCGGCTGTTCGGCCGCACCATTCCGCATCTGGAAGTCGAAGCGCTGACCTGGACCTTGGCGTTGTCGCAGCCTTATGCCCTGCCGGCGCGCGCGGCGTTGCCGGCCGATGCCGGGAAGGCCGCGCCATCCGGGGATTGTCGCGTGACCGACGCCGCAACGGGCGCGACGCTCATCGCCGCGACGCACGCGCGCGCGGCACTGCGGCCCGGGCACAGCGTGACCGGCCCCGCCGTCATCATCGAAGACGGCACGTCCACGCTGGTGCCGCCGGGCTTCACCGCGCGCATCGCCGGCGGCGGCGAAATCGTCATCGAGGAAAGCCCGCCATGATCCGCCGCAACGTCCCCGAAATAGAATTGCAGATCATGTGGAACAGACTCCTTTCGGTAGTGGAAGAGCAGGCGCGGACGCTGGTGCGGACGGCGTTCAGCACGTCGGCGCGGGAGGCGGGGGACATTTCCGCCGGCGTGTTCGATCTGCGAGGACGGATGCTGGCGCAGGCGGTCACCGGCACGCCGGGCCACATCAACACCATGGCGCGCTCGGTACTGCATTTCCTCGAGGTCTTTCCGGTGGCGACGATGCGGGACGGTGACGTGTTCGTCACCAACGATCCGTGGAAGGGCACCGGCCATCTCTACGACCTTGTGGTGGTGTCGCCGACTTTCATGGATGGTGAGATCGTCGCGCTGTTCGCCTGCACGTCGCACCTGGTCGATATGGGCGGCGTCGGGCAGACGCCGGAAGGACGGCAGATCTGGCACGAGGGACTGTTCATTCCGCTGCTGTACCTCGCGCGCGCCGGTGCGATCAACGAGGACCTGCTGGCGTTGCTGCGCGCCAATGTGCGCGAGCCGGTGCAGGTGATCGGCGACGTCTATGCGCTGATCGCCTGCAACGAGATCGGCAGCCGGCGACTGGTGGCGATGATGCGCGAATTTTCTCTCCGCGACCTGGACGTGCTGGGCGAGGAAATTATAACGCGCAGCCGGCGCGGCATGAGCGAGGCGATCGCCAAACTGCCGCGGGGCACCTGGCACGCGTCGATGCGCATCGACGGCTACGAATCGCCGATCGACCTGGTGGCGGCGGTGACGATCGGCGCCGACCGGATCGAGGTGGACTATGCCGGCACGTCGGGCATGTCGTCCTACGCGATCAATTGTCCGCTGTGCTACACCGAGGCGTACACCACGTTCGGCATCAATTGCGTGGTCGCACCGCATATTCCGAACAACGCCGGCACGCTGGACGCGGTGCGCGTTACCGCGCCGGAGGGCTGCATCCTGAACGCGACCTATCCCGCCGCGGTGTATGCGCGCGCGACGATGGGGCACATGCTGCCGGACGTGGTTTATGGCTGTCTGGACCAGCCGCTTCCAGGTCGGGTGCCGGCCGAGGGAACCTCGAATTTGTGGAGCCTGAAGCTGGTGGCGGGCCATGGGCTGACCGGCATCGGCAAGGCTGCCGGCTCGCCGTTCATGGTGATGAGTTTTCACTCCGGCGGTGCCGGCGCGCGGCCGCGGCAGGATGGGTTGTCGGCGACGCCGTTTCCTTCCGGCGTGCGCAACGTGCCGGCGGAAACCACCGAGGCGATCACGCCGCTGGTGATCTGGCGCAAGGAACTGCGACAGGATTCCGGCGGGGTGGGACGGCAACGCGGCGGGCTCGGCCAGGTGATGGAGATCGGCTCGCGCGAGAACGCGCCGTTCGGCATCTTCGCCGGATTCGAGCGGGTGAAGTTTCCGGCGCGCGGCCGCAATGGGGGCGGTGCGGGGCAGCGCGGGCGGTTGTCGCTGGGATCGGGCGAGGAGTTGAAGCCGAAGGGTCTCGCCGTGGTGCCGGCCGGCGATCGGCTGCTGATCGAGATGCCGGGCGGCGGCGGCATGGGATCGCCGAGCGATCGCGATCCGGCGTCGGTGCGACGCGACGTGCGGCTCGGCTATCTCAGCCGGGCGGCGGCGCTGCGGGATTACGGGGTGGACGTGGATGCGTGAGCGCGGGGGCTTGCCCTGATCGCGCCGAATGCCGAAACTCGGCTGACAAAAGAGGGAAGAGCGGCCATGGAATTCGGCATGTTCCACGAGTTTCAGCGGATGCCCGGCCAGACCGAGGCCGAGGCGTTCGCGACGTCCTTTGAGCAGGTGGACGCGGCAGAGCGTGCCGGACTGGACGTGATGTGGCTGGCGGAGCTGCACAGCGCGCCGGAGCGCTCGGTGCTGGCTGCGCCGCTCAACATCGCCAGTGCCATCGCCACGCGTACCAAGCGGATGAAGATCGGCATTGCGGTGCAGGTGCTGCCGCTGTGCCACCCGGTGCGGGTCGCCGAGGAGGCGACGACGGTCGATCATATCAGCCACGGGCGGTTGATCATGGGCGTCGGGCGGAGCGGGTTCCCGCGCACCTATCAGGCGTACGGCATCTCCTATGCGGAAAGTCGCGAACGCTTTGTCGAGGTGATGGAGATCCTCCGGCGCGCATGGACGCAGGAGCGATTTTCCTTCGACGGGAAGTACTATCATTTCGACAATGTCTGCGTGTCGCCGAAGCCGTACCAGCAGCCCTACCCGGAGCTGCGCGTCGCGGCGAACAGCCCGGACACGTTCGAATCCGCCGGCACGCAGGGCATCCCGATCTTCGTCGCGACCCGGCTCGGCAATCTCAACGAGCTGGTGCCGAACCTGCGGGTCTATCGCGAGAACTGGGCCAAGGCCGGCCATCCCGGCAACGGCAAGGTGTTTCTGCGGGTGCCGGTCTATGTCGCCGCCACCGAGGCGCAGGCGCTGTCCGAGCCGGAGGAGAGCGTGATGTATTTTTACCGCTATCTCGGCCAACGTATCGAGGAGTCGGCGACGCAGGAAGGCACCCGGGCGATCGAGAACCGTGCCGAGCGCGGCCAGCGGCTGCAGCACATCGCCTGGGACGAAGTGTTGCGCAGCAAGGTCATCGTCGGCACGCCGGCGATGGTGGCGGACCGGCTGGCGCAGTTGCAGGAGGAGTTAGGGCTGTCCGGCATCCTGGCGGAGATGAACTGCGGCATGCGCGTTCCGCACCACAGGGTGCTGAACTCGCTGCAGATGATGTGCGAGGACGTAATTCCGCATTTTCGGCACTGAGCGCAGCCTCGGGACAAGGAGGTCGCTGCCATGCCCACGCCGAACCGGTTCAAGTTCGTGATGCTGCCGCCGCAATCCGCCGTCACGCGCGACTGGGCGGCGCGGCTGGCCGAACAGGTGCCGGAGGTTCGCGTGGTGGTGGCGGAGGACGCCGAAACGGCGGCGCGCGAGATCGCCGATGCCGAGGCGGCCTTCGGCTGGCTGCATCGCGACCTGCTGGCACGGGCGATGAAGCTGCGCTGGCTGCAGGCGCCGCAGGCCGCTCCTGCCGCCGGCTACTACTATCCCGAGCTGATCGCGCACCCTCTGGCGGTCACCAATTTCCGGGAGATCTTCAACGACCACATCAGCACGCACATCATGGCCTTCGTGCTGGCCTTCGCGCGCGGGCTGCACGTGTTCATTCCGCAGCAGTTGCGTCACGAATGGAAGAAGCCGACCGAGGATCGCGGCGTGGTGCATCTGCCGGACGCCACGGCGCTGATCGTCGGTGTCGGCGGCATCGGCGCGGCGACGGCGCAGCTTGCCGCCGCATTCGGCATGACGGTGCTGGCGACCGATGCGCGCCGCACCGCGGCGCCGCCTGGCGTGGCGGAGCTGCATGAGCCGGAGGCGCTGGATGCGCTGCTGCCGCGGGCGGATTTCGTTATTTTGACCGTGCCGCACACGCCGGCCACCGAGGGATTTTTCCATCGTGCGCGGTTCCAGCGGATGAAGCGGACCGCGTTCTTTATCAATATCGGGCGCGGCATGACGACGAAGCTGGACGATCTGGTTGCCGCGTTGCGGGCCGGAGAAATCGCCGGGGCGGCGCTGGATGTGTACGAGCAGGAGCCGCTGCCGGCGGAGCATCCGTTGTGGGGGATGCCGAATGTGTTGCTGACGCCGCACATGGCGGGGTATGGGCCGTATCTGAACGACCGGCGGTTCGAGATTGTCGTTGATAATTGTCGCGCGTTTGCCGCGGGGCGGCCGTTGCGCAACGTGGTGGACAAGGCGGCGTGGTTCTGATCCGGAGAGGACAGACATAGGGCGCCGCAAATCGGCCGAGTGTTCGGCAGCGATGAGCAACCTCCCCGGCGTGGCTTCAGGGGGCGAGCAGCAGAACGATTGATTGGCTGGGCACCAGCCGCGCCCCTGGCGCATTGGTGCTATTCTGTAATGACATCGAGGTCAGCCGCGTCGCCGGCATCCCGCCAAACAACACGGTAAACGCGGCGGTCAGATGACGCGACGGACCCATCACCGTGCCGGAGGCTACGCCCATCGCCACGCCGGCGTTGTCGCCATTGGTCAGCGGCGTGATGGTACCAAGATTATGCGCCGGCATGGCCATGATGAGCACGATAACCTGGTTGGGAATCGCCGTCGGTCCCATTGCGATATTCGGATATGGTATCGGCACCACGGCCGGTCCGGCCGGAGTCAGGCAGACATCCGGCATCGCCATGTCCATGCCCATCATCTGTGTGTTCGCGAACATCCTCACTGCTCCCTTGCCGGCCGCTCAACCCATGTGAATCTGATCCGCATCCACCCGCACAATGGTATCGGCGGTAACGAACGCAACTTCCGCGTGGAGTTGCAACGTGCCCTCCGCGCGATGGTCGATGCTGCCGGCGCGCGTCTGGTCGCTTTCCTCGATGAACCGGCTGCTGCGCTTCGCCCGCGTCAGCACGTGGTCGGCGAAGGTCTCGACCACCTCGCCCATGCTGCGGAGTTTGCTCACGTACCAACTGACCCGGCGTCCGACCTGAATCAATTCATCCAGGACGAAGCGCGCCACCCCGGCGTGCAGGTCGATCTCGGGCGAAGCGGCCCGGACACTGGTGCCGGCGCCGATATCGATCCTTCGCCCGGCCGTCAGGCTGATATCGCCATGAACCGAAACGATCCCCAAATCGCCCTCGGCCGACAGACGCGGCGGCGCATCGGATCGTCGCTCCAGCACCGATACGATCCAGATCGTGCCGTCGGCCAGGCTGGTCAGCACTCGGTCCCCCGGTTCCGGCTGGACCAGGCAGCCGAAGGCGATCCGGGCCGCACGGACGGCGCCATCGCAGCCGATCCGCGCGTCCCGTCCCTCGCGCGCGATCAGCTCGGCGGAAACGGCGTCCGCCGGCCACATCATGCCAGCCCGGGCTTCGTCCATGCGGGACATCGGCTCGGGTGTCGCGTTACGCAGCGTGCCGACAGGGATGGCGGTCATGGGGCACTCCCTTGCGAAGGCGTTATCGTAACGCCGCGCCGCCCGTCGGCGCCAGACGTTTGGGTCAGGCCCGGGCTTGTTGGTGCCATGTTTCGGCCCTGATGCGGTCCGGGTCGGGCGGCAGCGCACCCTGGCGGGACGGAATCCGCGCGTCCTGCTCCGAGATCGCGTGGAAATTGGTGCGGTCCAGCTTGACGCCGCCCAAATTGGCGCGATCCAGGTTCGCGTGACTGAAGTCGGCGTTGGTCAGGTCGGCGCCCCGGAAATCCGCGCCGGCCGCGATCAGGCCGGTGGCGGTGCATTGGAACAGCGTGGCCTTGGCGAAGACGGCCTCGGTCGCGTCGGCATCGATCAGGATGGCCTGCGTCAGGTCGGCGCCCGACAGGTCCGCCCGTGTCAGGACCGCCCCTTTCAGCACCGCACGCGCGAGTTTGGCCCCGGTCAGCACCGCGCCCGGCAGCGTGGCGCCGATCAGCATGCATTGGGTCAGGTCGGCGCCGGTCAGATCGCAGCCGGTGAAGTCGGCTCCGTTCAGTGCACAGGCGGTGACGGCGAACCCCGGCAGCGGCCGGCCGGCGAAATTGACGCCGATCAGGGTGGAGCGGAAGAACCGTGCGCCATCGATCCGGGCTGCCCGCAGATCGGCGTTCAGAAACACCGCCCGGTGCCATTCGGTCCCGGAGATATCGATGCCCGGCGTGGTGCATTTCACGATGGAGCTGCGCTCGAACTGGACGCCCGCGAAAACCGTGCCGGTCAGGTCGCATTCCACCATCGCCGTGTGCGACAGCTTCGTGCCGGTTAGCCGCGCCCGGGCCAAGCCGCATTTGACGAACTTCGCGTGGTCCAGCCGCGCGCCGGCGAGGGAGGCCCCGGCCAGATCGCATTCGATGAAGGTCACGCGGCCGAGATCCGCGCGTTCCAGATTGGCGCCGGTCAGGGTGCAGTGAAGGAAGTTCGATTGTCCCAGCTTCGCGTCGCGCAGATCGGCGTTGGTGAAATCGACATGGTCGAAATTGGCGGACAGAAACGAACCACCGGCGAGATTGGCGCCGGCTAATGAGATCTTGCTGACCAGGTCGCCGTCGTCAACCAGCTTTGCCAGTTCTTCCGCGGTCACGCCTGGGCTTCCTTCGGCGGCTCATAGACCGGAAGGTAACGCATCCTGGTGCGGAACATGCCGCGGCGCCGCGTTTCCGTGTCCAGCCTGGCGCGCGACAGGTTGGCTTCGTACACCGACACGCCCGACAGGTTGGCGCCGCGCAGGTCGGCCCGGGACAGGTCGGCCTTGGCGAAATCGGCGTCGCCGAGATCGGCGCGCCGCAGATCGGCGGCGACCAGTTGGCTGCCGTTGCCGCGCGCCAACTGCAACAGAGCATTGGACAGATCGGCTTTGGAGAAATCCGCCCGTTCGATGATCGCGCGGTCGAGGTCGGCCCCGCGCAGGTCGGTTTCTCGGAGATTGGCCTCGGTCAGGTCGGCAGCCGTCAGATGGGCGCCCGCCAGCGAACACTGCTTCACGAACACCGCTTTGCACAGCCGAGCGTGCCCGAGATTGATACCGGCAAGATTGCACTGCAGGAACACCGCCCGTTCCAGGTTTGCGCCGGTCAGGTCGGCGCCCTGCAAGTTGCATTCGATGAATTTCGCTTTGGTCAGCACGATGCCCGGCGCGTGCAGTCCGGACAGCGACAGCTTCATCGCCAGAATGCCCGGCGCGCGAACGTTGCTGAAGTCGGCACGGTCGGTGACCACGTCGCTGAGGTCGGCGCCTTCGAGATCGGCGTCCACCAACGACGCGTTGGTCAGGTCCGCGCCCGCGAGCACGGCCTTCTTCAACCGGGATCTTTTCAGAGAAGCGTGCTTGAGATTCGCCTTCCCAAGATTGGCGCCGCTGAGGTCGGCGTCGTCGAACACGCAGCCGTACATCGTGGCATGCGCCAGAACGGCGTTGCTCAGGTTTGCCCCGGCGAAGCGCGTGCCGGCGAGGTTGGCGCCGTCCAGGCAAACGCCGGACAGATCGAGTCCGGACAGATCGAACGCGGATAGATCGGCGCCGTGCAGGTCGTACAGGGCACGGGCGGAAGCGGGGTCGGCAGCGATCAGGCGGCGGATTTCGGCGTTGCGTTCGGCGGGCAGGGCGTCGGCGGGGTCCTGACGGTGCGCCGCAAGCCGGTAGCCGTTGCGGACCGCTGCCTCGGCCTGATCCAACTGGGCCGCGAACTCCGGAGACGCCATCTTGGCTTCCAGGTCCGCCGTCAGTTGGCCGAGCACGCGCCTGCCGGTGATTTGCTGCGCCATTGTCGCGCGCATTGCGGCGGCGCTGAAGGTGGGGGGACCTTGCGTTTTGGGATTGAGCCGCTTCTGGATTTCATCGTCCGGCATGCCGGACGCCGCGAGCTTGGCGGCGATATCGGCCTTCTTTGCCTCGAGTTCGGCCAATGCCTTGGCTTTCTGCGCCGCCGCCTCCGCTCGCGCCGCCGCGACGAAGGCGGGCAGTTCCCCCAACTTCGGTGCAGGCGTTGGCGGCGGCAGCGGTGGAACGTATTTGTCGGGATCCAGACCGCTTGCCTTGATCTTCTCCCGCTCTGCGTCTAGCAAGCGTTCGGCGCGCTTTCTGGCCCGCGCGAGCGCGATCCCAGGTCCCGATGGTTCAGCATCGGATGCGTCGGCGGCGGGCGTCAGCCACTGGGCCGGCACCAGGTCCTCGTCGCGCAGAGCATGGATCACGCCGCCCTTGGTGTCGGCGCGCTGCACCATCACGGTGCGGAATGCCGCGGCGGGCCGCAACGCGCCCGACCTGTCGGCGCCGATCACCACGCGGGCGATGTCGGACGCGTCTTCTTCGGCCAGGCGCGCCCGCCCGTGATGTACCAGCACCAGCCGTTCACGATGCGGAAAGAACCACACCGTGGTCAGCGCCAGCGGCACTTCCTCGAACCCGCCATCGTCAGCGGCTTGCGTCCGGACCAGGAACAGGCGCGGCGCCATGCCGGGCAGGCGGCCCTGCTGCAGTGAGTGATCTGGATGGAGGTTCTTGAAGGCATAGGTTTCGTTGCCGGTCAGCTTTTCGGGCAACCATTGATCCGGTGGCGCCACGTTGAAGAAGTGCCAGTCGATATCGCGGGCGAAGCCGGGGAAATCCTGCTTCAGCCAGCTATCGTCGTGCGTGCCAACCAGCTTCGCCCGCGCCGGCCACATCTGGTCCACCGGTCCATACGCGGCAGGACTCCGCACGCCGTGCTCGGCAAGCTTCGGATTGATAACGTTCTGCACCGGGATTATGCGCCCGTCGGATCCGGCGGCCGGCGCTACGCCCTTGCCGAGCGGATTGTCGGCGAATCCCGGGCCGCCGTAGGTGCGGGTCCAATCGAGCGCCATGTGGGTGAACGGCACCGGTTGGCTGATGCGCCCCGCCCGCCCGTCACGATTGCGCTCACCATGCACGTCGAGCAATTTGATCACTGGCCCGAGTTGGATGCCGGTCTGCACCAGTGGCGCGGCGACGCCATCAGGGGCGAAACAATGTGCGACCGCCAGAAACTCCGGCTGCGCCTTGGGTATCGCCGCGTCGAGCGGCTGATCGGGCGGCAGCTCCTCGGCCAGGAACGGCCACATCTCGGCCTCTTTCAACAAGACCGGAGAGTCGCCGATCGGCAGGAAGGCAAGCACGGAAATGCCGAGCCAGAATTCGCGCCGGAACTCGAACGGGCGGGTCAGTAGGCCGAGCGTCTGCGGCTTGATGATCTTCATGGTTCGGATCCAACGCGGTGTCTCGCTGGTATCATTCGGTTGTGACGCCTCTGCTTAGATGGCGCGTTGCGGCGGTTGCGTACGCGTACGACTCAACTCCCCTTTGATCCTGCGGCCTGATCGGGGACCTCAACCGAGGCTTATGAGCCGAGTAACATGAGCTCGGCAGCGGCCAAAACGACTCCCCAATCGCATATAGTCGTTACCTCATCGACTATTTTTGTTATTGTCGATTCGACTTTGCTGACAGCTTGCTCGATTTTCGTCAGGGCGGTCGAAAGTTTCGTGTCCCCGTTGTAGTCTTGATAAACTGTCAGTTTGATGTTGGAGGTAAACCCGACGTTGATCGTCAGGTTGGCCCCCAAGACGGCCGTTTCGTTCGCCCCAATGGTGAAGGTGGTACGGTCGCCAAACACGCCAGACACGGCATCATCAAAAACCCACGAAATCGAGCCGCCGTGGATGGTGCTGGTACTACGCCCACCGACGGTGGATTGCGTATCCCCGTTGACATGTGAATCGGTATTCCCGTCGATCTGCGCTTGAGTGTCCCCGTGGACAGTTGAGTAGGTACTTCCGTTTACCTCTGAGTGGGTATCTTGGATGACGTGTGTGTAGGAATACCCGTTCACCCAGGTGTTGTTGTCCTTCCAGACCCAGGTGTTCTTATTGTCCAGGCTTACGGCGTTGTTCCGTCCGGTGGTGAAGGAGTTGATGTCACAAGTGTCGGCGGTCATCGCGACGCCCGTTGACACCTTCCATTGGCCAGTGGTATTTTGCGTCGGTATTGGTGAACCTAGTTTGAGCAAGTCGCCGCCGCTGGAGCCCCAGCTGGGGTCGCTGGTGCCTGGGTTTTCGATAGTGGTAGCGTCCGTGGTCCCGCTGCCATTTTGGTTAGGGATCTGCGGCACCGGCCCGGTCCCGCTGTACGGATTGTTCAGCAGAAACCAGGACTCCCAGACCTCATAAAGCCCGTCTCCGTCATGGAACGGATCTATGGTAAGACCGTCGAACTGGTTGACGTTGTCGCTGAACGTGGTTGGGAGGCCATAAGCCGACAGCGGGCGAGCACCCTGCCGGGCAGAGAACATGTTGATCCGCCGGGGCGACACCAGGCTCAAATGCTCCTGACCGGGCTTGCCCTGCATGATCATGCGGTTGTCGCCATGGTCGCGCTGTATCGTCTTGTCCTTGTCGAACGGCAGCTCCACAGGCGGCATCGTCAGCGCATTGGACACCGAGCCGGTGATCAGCGGCCGGTCGGGATCGCCCTCCAGAAACGAAACGATCATCTCGTGCCCGACATGCGGGATCACCAGGCTGCCGTAGAACGATCCGGCGCGGGTCTGCGACACCCGCATCCAGCAGGAACTCCGTTCGTTGCGCTGGCCGAGGCGGTCCCAGTGGAACCGCACGCGAACCCGGCCGAACGGGTCGCAAAAGATGTTCTGGCCCGGCGGCCCGACCACGGTCGCGGTCTGCGCTCCGCGCATGACCGGCTTCGGCGTGACGAGCGGCGGCCGGAACGGGGTGGTGGCGAGGATGGCGACGAACTCGTTCGAATAGGTGTTGCCCGGATCATCAGCGTTTGATTCGAGGCCGGGCGAGGTGGCGAGGTGCCGCACCTCGGTCAACAGGTAGTTCTTGGCCGGATCGTTCCGCGCCGTGGCGATGCTGACCCGCCGCCCGGGATCGAAGCCGGCGCAATGTCCGGTGCCCGACACCACGCGATGCCGCGCCTCCTCCATCTCCATGCGGATCCGGCTCAGCGTCCGGCCGTCGTCGTGCTGGGTGAACTCGCCGGCCCAGCGGTAGATTTCATGGCTGCGCATGCGCGGCACATCCAGCGTGGTGGCGGTGTTCACCAGCAGCCGCTTGGTGGGCGATTCGAAGTCGTAGTCGTTCAGCGTCCACTTGCCCGGGCGGAAGACGCTGCGGAAATCCAGCGTCTGGATCTCGCCGGTCTGCCGGTTCGCCGACAGGGATACGGAAGGCGGGTCGCACCGCCCGGTTGCATCGTTGCGGTCACCGATCACCAGAACGTGCCTATCGGCGGTATGCTCGTGCCAATAGAACAATCCCAGATGCTCCATCAGGCGGGAGACGAAATCGAGCGCCGACTCCTCATACTGCACGCAATAATCGACTTTCGGGTAACCGTCCTGCACGACGCGGAAGGCGACGTTGAGCAGCCCTTGCTCGGTGAACACGGTGCGCAGGATGTCCGGCACGCTCAGGTCCTGAAAAATCCGGCAATCGCAGGTGCAACTGAGGAACCACAGGCGCGGCACGACCTCCAGCTCGAACCGCCGGTGGCCGTGGGTGTCGTAGCCCAGTCCGGCCACGCTGCGGACATGGCCATGGATGGGGCGCCTGGTGTCCGGACCGTCGCTCATGAACCACAGCGTGACCGGCTCGCCCAGCAGCGCCTCGACGGAGTCATCCGGTACGGTGGCGACGACCTCGATCCGGTAGAGGAAGCAACGCGAAATCGCGTCCTCGCCCTCCAGCCGGGTCATCAGCAGCGCTCCCGGGCCAAGCGCCGAATCAATGGCGAGCCACCGGTCCGCCTGTGAAAGGCCGCCCGCGATTGAAGTGCCGATGTCGTCCATTGTTGCCTCCGCCGATGTTTCGGCTGATTTTTGGATGGCTGGCGCGCCGCGTGCCCGGTTGGCATCCTGCTCGGTTACCGTCGGAAGCGCCGATGCCCGGTCGGGGTCGATGTGGCATCTACCCAGCGGTCGCATAACGGCCAGGGGTCAGATCGTTGCAACCGATGCTAAACTGTAGCGTTGGGGCGTTCAAGCACAAACGCCTCAGTTGCCGGGGCAATCGGGTGAACCGAGGGACGGACAGGGCTCTGTCCCGAAAGCCCATCAAGCGGCAGAACCGCTGGATGGGGTTTCAGGGGCAAGCCGCTGGCCTTCCTTGCTCCACTCGATCGCCGTGGCGTTGGCGGCTGACCCATCGCGGGCGTCGCGCTGCCAGGGGCCAGAGGTGTCTCACCCGCGTCTCGTTTCGCGGCACCGGAGATCACGGCGCATGGGGCGAGACGGGACCGGTATAGGGCTGGACAGGCTTTATGCCGCGGCCCCGGACCTCGGGCGTGTCGGTGAGCAGCGGCGGCAGGGCGCGCAAGGTTTCGACGACCCGCTAGTGGACGTCGCGCTGGAGCTGGTGGGTGGGACCGGTTTGCTGTCGCGGCGGGTGATGGCCAGGCGCCAAGTGATTATAACATCAGAGCCGCCTGCAAAACTCCCAAATGCCGACCACTTGCCACAATATGTAGTGGTAGTCCTATGAGTTGACACTATATGTTGCTCCAACCCCGGGTGATTCCTGAGTTTTGCAAGTGGCTCTCATCAGTTAATATATATGTCAAGTGACAACGGCGGCCCGGGCGCCGCACTCAGGGCGATCGGGGGAACCGAGGACGCCGGGGGCTATGCTGCCGGGTTTCCTCGGTTCACCCGATTGCGCTGCCTCAATTGCGCGGCAGGCGCGCAACCTCCGGCGCGTCGGGATTCTGGGCCCGGTGCCGCAGCAGGTGGTCCGCCAGCACGCAGGCCAGCATCGCCTCGCCCACCGGCACCGCGCGGATGCCGACGCACGGATCGTGGCGGCCTTTCGTGCTGATCTCGATCTCCGCGCCGTTGCGATCGACGCTGCGGCGTGGCGTCAGGATCGAGCTGGTGGGCTTTACCGCGAAGCGCGCGACGATCGGCTGTCCGGTGGCGATGCCGCCGAGGATGCCGCCTGCATGGTTCGACGCAAACTGCACCACGCCGTTCGCCATGCGCATCTCGTCGGCGTTGGCCTCGCCGGACAGCGCGGCGGCGGCGAAGCCCTCGCCGATCTCCACGCCTTTCACCGCGTTAATCGACATCAGCGCGGCGGCGAGGTCGGCGTCGAGCTTGCCGTAGATCGGCGCGCCCAGGCCGGGCGGCACGCCTTCCGCCACCACTTCGATCACCGCGCCGGCGGAGGAACCCGCCTTGCGCACCGCTCCGAGATAGTCCTCCCATTGCGCGGCGACCACCGGATCGGGGCAGAAGAATTCATTCTCCCGTGTCGCGTCCCAGTCCCAGCGCGCGCGGTCGATCTTGTGCGGGCCGATCTGCACCAGCGCGCCGCGGATGCGCACCCGCGGCCCGAGAACCTGGCGCGCCACGCCGCCGGCGGCGACGCGCATCGCGGTTTCGCGGGCCGAGGACCGGCCGCCGCCGCGATAGTCGCGGATGCCGTATTTCAGCTCATAGGTGAGATCGGCATGGCCCGGGCGAAACTGCGCCGCGATTGCCGAATAGTCGCGCGACCGCTGGTCCAAATTGTCGATCAGCAGCGCGATCGGCGTGCCGGTGGTCAGGCCGTCGAACACGCCTGACAGGATGCGCACCGCGTCGGGTTCCTGGCGCTGCGTGGTGAAGCGCGACTGGCCGGGGCGGCGGCGATCCAGCCAGGGCTGGATGTCGGTTTCCGCCAAAGGAAGGCGGGGCGGGCAGCCATCGACGACGCAGCCGATCGCCGGGCCGTGGCTCTCGCCCCAGGTGGTCACGCGGAACAGGTGGCCGAAGCTGTTGTGGGACACGCGATCAATCCGCCAGCACGGGACGCATCATGCCATCAACTCACCGGCCAATCATCAGGGACCGGAATGTGGAAAAAGTACTGCTCTTCATCCGGGAAGCGCGTGACGTGGCCGCGGCCGGTCGTATCCTCGACCAGCAGGACCTCGCCTGGTCCGAGGCGGCGGATTTCTCCGTCACTGGTCTCGTACTCCACGGTGCCGTTGAGCGCGACGGCGAGTTGCCGTTCCGGCGCGGTATGCCATTCGAAGACGCCCGAGCCGGCCGGCACCGCAAAGAGTTTGACGCCACGTGGCGCGCTGAACCTGGTGAGCCGATACGGTGGCTGCTCGGGAAACAGGGCGGCGCTCGCCAGCGGTATGTCGGCGTGGCCAAAATGCGTTTCGCCCCGTTCGTCGGCATAGAGCCGGGCGATCCTCACGTCACGCTCCCCGCCGGGATGCCTTCATCGCGCACCGTTACGACCGCCGATGTCGTCGAGAAATGCTCCGATGGCAATACGTCTTCGTTGTCGAGGTCGCCCATGGACACACCTTTGAAATCATCCCTCGACGATCGCGATATCCGGCGCGGCGGGGTTCTTCATGCCGACGATATGGTAGCCGCAATCGACATGGTGCACCTCGCCGGTCACGCCGGCGGACAGGTCGGACAGCAGATAGACCGCGGCGCCGCCCACCTCCTCGATCGTCACGTTGCGCTGCATCGGCGCATTGAGCTGGTTCCAGCGCAGGATGTAGTGGAAGTCGCCGATGCCGAACGACGCCAGCGTCTTGATCGGCCCCGCGCTGATGGCGTTCACCCGGATGTTCTGGCCGCCGAGATCGGCCGCCAGGTAACGCACCGACGCCTCCAGCGCCGCCTTGGCGACGCCCATGACGTTGTAGTGCGGCGTCCAGTGTTCGGCACCGATATAGGTCAGGCTCAGCAGCGACGCGCCCGCGCGCATCATCGGCACCGCGCGTTGCGCCACGGCGGTGAAGGAGTAGCAGGAGATATCCAGCGCCTGCAGGAAGGCGGCTCGCGGCGTATCCAGGAAGCGGCCGCGCAGATACGCCTTGTCGGCATAGGCGATCGCATGCACCAGGAAGTCGAGCCCGTCCCAGCGTTGCCGCAGCGCGGCAAATGCCGCGTCGATACTGGCCTCGTCGGCAACGTCGCAGGTCAACAAAAGGTCGGACCCGACCGAGGCGGCGAGCGGCCGCACGCGGCGTTCCAGCGCCTCGCCCTGGAAGGTGAAGGCGAGTTCCGCCCCCTGCGCCGCACAGGCGGCAGCGATGCCCCAGCCGAGCGAGCGCTCGTTGGCCACCCCCATGACCAGGCCGCGCTTGCCTTGCAGCAGGGAGCCTTTGATCGGGGGCCGTGCGGGGGCGGTGTCGGGCATTTTGGTCCTCAGGTCTGTCGGGTCCCCGGATCGGATGTCCAGGGTCGGGCCGTCCGGCGGCATGCTCGCCGCGCCCGGGCCTTTGTGCCGTGGTGGCACAGGGGTGCCGCGGCCGGCAAGGGGGATGCGGGCCGCCGGTTTGCGCGCACCGCACAACAAGGTGACCGGGCGACGACATTCCAGACAGGGTTTCGCGGGCCGGGCGGCGGATGCGGGCAGATCCGGGGGAAATCATCGTGGGTCATTCCGAGTGTCGCCGCCGGCCCGACGCCGATGACCAGCCGGACCACCATCGCGCCGCCTGGCACGGGGTTCGTGCGGCGCTGTCGCGACGTGGCTGTGCTACGTGGTCGGGGTAGCGGCGGGCTGGGGCCGTCGGTTCACGGTGCAGGGGTTCTGGCGCCGCTGTCGCAATGCCGCTGCGCTGCGTGGTCGGGGCAGTGGTGCCCGGCGGTGGTGGGTTCAGGTGCATGGTTGTTCCTGCCGGACCGGCGCTCCCGCACCGCGGTTGCGGTTGCGGGAGCGGCGCCAGGCGCGCGCCCCACGGTGCAAGGGGTCTTGCCCTGCGGCGGCCACTAACCTGCCCGGTAGCAGACCATTGCCCATCCCAGGTCGCAGCCCAGGGGCAGGCTCGGCATCAGGTGCCTCGGGCCAAGTGCCCGATTGCGTGCCTGTTTCCGCGCCGGCCTGCCGCGGCAGGCCGAAGCCAGATCGCTCGGTGATCGCGTCGTGTGGCCCGGGCTGTGCTTGCAGGCTCGCCGGCAACCGGCGGGGCCGAGCCGACACGCACCACCCGCGCGCCAGTTGCAGCACGGTCCGTCCGCTCGGCCCGCGCGTGCGCCGGCCCCGGCCCACGGGCTGACGCGAGCCGGAGGTTGCCGCCGCGCCGGACCCTGTCCGCCTGTCGCGCGCTGTTGCTGGGCCGTGGGCGTCGCCATACTCCTCCGGCCGTTCTTCGTCTGTTCGAGATGGGCAGCCGGGGCGCGGAGGGCAAGACGGCCGGCCGGGACGGCTGGTCACCCGCGCCGGCGCCAGGTCGGTCGATCGGGCGCAGAGAACGTGACGTGGACGTGGGAGTTTGGGTGGGTTTGCCGGGTTTCGACCCGAAGCGGACAGACAGCGTCGGAGGCCACCCGGGGCCGGGACCGGGCATTTTCTGGCGGACGGAGGAAGTCGACCGGCCTGCCGGAGTTTCACGTACAGAAATTGCTTGTCCCGAATTATGACTGGAATGTCCATCGGTATCAGATAGTTACGGCTGTCTATAGTAACAGGGGCAATAGTGTGGGCACGCGGGTGCGACATGCTCCGAACGGCATCGATCAAATTGGTGACGGTAACGAAAATATTGGCGCGGACGCCGGTCATGCGGGGTGGCGTCGTGCCCTGACGTAATGGTCGAGCGGTTCAATGATCGCGGCCCCACCACCTTGAACCGGCTGCCCAGATAATCCCAGATCGCGATGCCCAGTTTGTCACACGTCTTGGCGAGGCTCAGGAACCCGTCGCGGCAATCCCGGCCGATCTCACTCCGGGTTCCGGCGCTGACCTTTCGCCGTGTGACGTTACAGCGGATGTCGCTTTCCGAACCATTGGTGTGGAGCGGGATTTCCGGCCGTTCCAGCACCATCAGCAGTTCGGCCTTGTTGGTGTGCAGCCGCGCCAGCAGGCGGTCCAGCGTCACGAAGCCGGTGCGGCGAAGGAAGATGCGGTCGCAGCGGGCCCGTAATGCCCGAGCCCGCCGCTTGCCCGGTTTCAGCTGGTAAGCCTTGAGGTCCGCGTAAAAGTCCCAAAGCAGACCGCGAACCCGCGTCTGAGCGGCGCGGTGCTGGTCGTTGAACGTGTCCAGTTTATGCACCAGCCGTTCCGCGTGAACCCAGCACAGCGCGTGCCGGCCGATGTTGAACTGCCCGGCATCGTCGCTCAGTATCACGGCATCGCACAAAAATTCGTGCGCCTGAACGCTGCCCCACAACGCGCCCTCGGTGGCGACACGCACCGGCTCGGGCGTGACCCTCAACGCGTTGAAGCCCAGCCGGTCGAGATGCGCCTGCCAGGCGGTCCGGTCGCTGAACTGCGTCTCCGGTTCGGCCTTCAGACGGGCGATCGTGGCCGCTGGCGGGCCTTGGTTTCGCATGTAGTCGTAAGCGGCGTCGTTGAGCACGTAGTCAGTGTGGCCGGCGCGGAGCAGGTCGAGGAAGTTCAGCCGGCTCTTCGACGACCGCGTGCGGAACCAGGTGAACCACTCATTGCCGATCTGCGTGCAGAAGCCGTTCTTTCCCGCATGCCGCGCACCGGTATCGTCAACGCTGATCCAGGGCGATGTTTCCAGTCCCGCGCGCAGAACATCCCGTGCTTCGGCGAGGAGCCCCTCGTGGTTGTTGTTCAACAGGCGAACCAAC